>JAFYJW010000022.1 GCA_017537925.1 Synergistes sp.
CACGATATATTCACTCAGATAGATAATAAGATCAAAGCGGAAAACGCAAAAGCCGTACAGAAGAAAGACAAAAAACGTCCTTAACGGAAAATGACCCAATACATATCGCTCCGAATCATGTAAAATATTAGTATATGCGGTCATGTGCCGCCGTGTCGCTTTAACTTGCCGAAATGAGGGATCGCTGTGGCATTGATTATAAAAATCAAAAAAGTATGCGCTGCTGCGGCCGTAGCTGTCTTCTGCATGCTCCCTGCGTGCGGGGGGGCTTTTGCGGCCGAAGTAAAAAACTCGCTTTCCGCCGATGACATACGCTATGATACAAACACCGGGGACGCCTTTGCGAAGGGCAACGTCATCATCATCAAGGACAGGTCCGTCGTCAAAGGGGACGAAGCGGACGGCAATACCGAAAAAGAGATACTCCGCGTCCGCGGGAACGTAGACGGAAAATTCCCGGATGAAGGAATAACGCTGAAAGCCGACCGCGCTTCATGGATAGGAGAAAGCTCAAAAAAATCCGACGGCTTCTTCGAGGCGCAGGGAAGCGTTAAGCTGACGCGCGCGCCTAAAGACAGGCTCAACGCCGAATATGTGCGCTGGGAGATGGGGACGAAAAACTACTGGGCCAAGGGCAATGTCGACGGGCTGCTTGACGACAGGATAATAGACTCGGATGAGTTTACGAGGATAAACGACAAATTCTGGGCGCGCGGAGTGCGCCGCTATGAGGACAAAAAAGAAAAGTTCTCGCTTTCGGCAAAGACAGTCGAAGGGCGTATCGGCAGCGATCCTAAGACCGGCGAGGAAGTAATGACGGAAATGACAGCCGATAAAGACGTCGTATTCCACTACGTGGACAACGAGGGCAAGAAAACAAAAATCACAGGCAACAAGGCTGTATATTCAAAAGCCCGCGGCACCGTCGTCGTGTCCGGCAACACAAAGGCGGTCCGCAGCGACGGCAAGACCGTAACGGCTGATACGATGGTCATGCATGAAGACACCAGGCTCGTAGAGGCAAAAGGCAATTCACGGATAGTATTCTATACGGAAGAAAAAGAAAAGAAGCCGCAGCCTGAAGCGGAAAAGAAGGAAGAAAAGCCCTCAAAGCCGGCCGGGAAGGAAGCCCCTCAGGAGCCGGCGCCCGAGGAGAGCCGGTTTGAGCGCCCGGATGACCAGCATATCACTGACGAAGAGGAAGAATGGGTGAATCAGTAATATCATGATGCAGGCCGACAAAGAAAAAACAAATGTGCTGCGTGCGGAAAAGCTGGTAAAGTCCTTCTCGGGCCGCCGTGTTGTCGACGAAGTCAGCCTTGAGATAAAAAGCGGCGAGATATTAGGGCTGCTCGGCCCTAACGGAGCAGGAAAAAGCACTACCTTCTATATGATAGTAGGGCGCATAATGCCCGAAAGCGGCAGCGTGACGCTCGGCGGAGTCTCTCTTGCCGGGCTGCCGATGTACCGCAGGGCGAGGGCCGGCATAGGCTACCTGCCGCAGGAGCCCTCTGTATTCCGCAGCCTCACGGTGCGCCAGAACCTCGATCTCGTGCTTGAGGAGTCTGGCATGGGGCGCGACGAGCGCGGCGAAAAGATAACATACCTGCTCAAAGAGTACGGTCTTTCACACCTTGAAGACACAAAGGCGCAGTCGCTTTCAGGAGGCGAGCGCAGGCGCGTCGAGATAGCGCGCTGCCTTGCGATCGAGCCTCTTTTTATACTTCTTGACGAGCCGTTCAGCGGCATAGACCCGATAGCTGTGGCGGATCTTCAGTCTATAATCCGCGACCTCAAAGAGCGCGGCTACGGGATACTTCTGACGGACCACAATGTCCGCGAGACCCTTACCATAACGGACAGAGCGTGCCTTATATATGAAGGCAAAGTGTTCTTGGAGGGCAAGCCTGACTATATAACCGAAAACAAGGACGCCAGAAAGTTCTACCTCGGAAAAGACTTTACCTGGTAATGAAAGAAGAAGAGATCAGCAGCGTCTGCGGGCCGGAAAATACGGCGCCGGAAAACAGCGGTCGTCCGGAAGAACTGTCCGGCTGCGAAGCCCCCTCTTCGCGCGAAGCGCGAAGCGAAGAGACTACCTCAGGGGGCAAGCGTCCGGATGCGTTATCCGGCTGCGAAGTCCCCTCTTCGCGTGAAGCGCGAAGCGATGAGACTGCCTCAGGGGGCAAGCGTCCGGAAGAAGAGTTATCGGGCTGCGAAGCTCCCTCTTCGCGTGAAGCGCGAAGCGAAGAGACTACCTCAGGGGGCAAGCGTCCGGATGCGTTATCCGGCTGCGAAGTCCCCTCTTCGCGCGAAGCGCGAAGCGAAGAGACTACCTCAGGGGGCAAGCGTCCGGATGCGTTATCCGGCATGGTCACGCATGCGATGCGCATGATGGCCGGAACGCTCCTGAGCCGCGTGCTGGGCCTCGTCCGCGAGATGCTCACAGCGGCGCTTTTCGGCGCAACGCGCCAGCTTGACGCCTTTTTCGTCGCCTATACGATAGCGAACCTCTCACGTCAGCTGCTGGCGGAGGGGGCGCTCTCCGCGTCGTTCGTCCCGGTATTTTCCCGTGTGCTTGAAACAGAAGGAAACGAAAGGGCGCGAAAACTTGCAAATGAAGCCGTTACCGTCCTGATCTGCGGCTGCGCTTTTGTCATAATAGCCGGCATACTGCTCGCTCCTCTGATAGTAGGCATAATAGCCCCCGGCTTTGCTCCGGACGAGCGGGCCCTTGCCGTTTCGCTTTCGCGCGCGATGTTCCCGTTCCTTATGCTCGTATCGGCAGCCGCTCTTGCGATGGGCGTGCTGAACAGCATGGGCTGTTTCTTTATACCGTCGATAGCCCCGGCTCTGAGCAACCTTGCGTATATACTTTTCCTGCTTGCCGTCAGAAGGCATCTTTCCGTATGGAACCTTGCGATGGCGGTCTTGCTCGGAGGCTGCTGCCATATGCTGCTGCAGGTGCTGTGGTGCTATAAACTCAGGATGCCGCTGCGCCCTGTGATGCCGAGACGGGATGATACGCAGCTCCGCAGCATGATGACGCTCTTTCTGCCCTATGCCGCCGGGCTTTCGCTGAACCAGCTCAACCCTGTTATCAGCAGGATGCTCGGCTCATTCCTCTCTGCCGGCTCCATATCGGTGCTGACCTATGCCGACCGCGTGCTGCAGCTGCCGCTTGGGCTGTTCGTTATCACTATATCCCAGGCGGTGCTGCCGATGCTGTCGCGCCAGAATCCGGAAAAAACGGCGGAATTCCGTGATTTCGCACGCGACGCGATACGCTTCAACCTCTTTGTCATTCTGCCCGTCACGGTCGGGCTTGCAATAGTATCAAGGGAAGTTGTGCATATCCTGTTCTTCCGCGGAGCATTTTCGGAATGGGCATGGGGCGCCACGTCCACCGCGCTTTCACTGTATGCCCTCGGACTTCCCGGCATGGCGAGCAACACTGTCATCATGCGCGCGATATACGCAAGGCGCCTGCCGCGGGCGGCAGTCATGGTAACAGGGGTGACCGTATGCGTAAACCTTGCGGCAAGCCTGCTGCTGATGCGCACATTCGGCTATGCAGGGCTTGCGTTTGCGGCATCTTCGGCATTTACGGCGGCGGCCGTCTTTGCCGCGCATCTGCTTGCGCGCGATATCGGAGAAAAGCTGTCGATACTGGAAACGAAATGGCTCGCGAGGATAGTGCCGCCTCTGCTTCTGATGGGAGGATTTCTGCTTGCTCTGAAATATTTCTTCCCGTACCCGGTGGATTCCGGCATGACGCGGCGGCTTTTATGGCTTGCCGTCTCGGTCGCTGGAAGCGCCGCGGTATACGGCGTTTCCACGATAGCCGCGCGCTGCACCGAATGGCAGTGGATAAAGGGCGCGCTTGCCGGAAAGCGCCGCTGACACCGGCCGTTGTGCTATCATATCCGGGTGGCGGGCGTCTGCCATAAGCTGTCATATGAAGGAGGAGCATTTTTACAATGAAGAAGATCATCTGCCTGTTCATTGCGCTGACCGCGCTGCTTTTGATCCCCGGCTGCGTCTTTGCGCTCCGTGATGACGGCGCCGCTCCGGATATAGCCTCCGTGGCCGGCCTGACGGACGAAAGACAGACGGACATCTGGGTCGAGGGAGAGAGTCTCGGCGACATCAGAATCGGAGCGCGCGGCGCTTTGCAGGTAATATATATCGACGAGGCCATGGCAAAGGCGATGCGTTCCGACGTGACCGTTCCCCTGCCGGTATTTGACATGGCACAGTTCTACGGATCCGAAGCAGCCCGCGGAAAGAAGCTGTTCATTGCTCATGTCGAGACATATAAGCCATGGGATTTCGACTATACGAATGTTTTTATCGGAGATTATCACCTTAAAAAAGGAGATATACTCTCTCCGAGCATGACGAACCCGTTCGGGCCGCTCGCCTCCAAGACGGAAGGCTACTTCGCGTTTGCAGTTCCGTCGTCCGTGCTGAAAGAGGGCAAAGAGATACAGATAGGTTACGGAGATTACAGCGAAACATGGAAAGCCCTGAAGTAGAAGGTATCGCCGAAGAAAAGCATGTCTACAGGTGCGCTGACTGCGGCCTTGTATTTGAATGCGATGATTTTGCGGAGAAGTGTCCGAACTGCCGCTGCCGCGTGCTGATACACGAAAAGGGCGAAGCAAGACGCAGCGGCGGAAAATGCTGCAGCGGCAGCTGCGCCGGATGCGGAGGCTGCTCCCATTGACGCAGGGCAGAAAGGATTTTATCACACTCGCGATAGAAACGAGCTGCGACGACACTGCGGCCGCCGTCGTAAGCGGCATGCACGGAATACTTGCCGACATGATATCGAGCCAGATAGACTCCCACAGCAAATACGGCGGCGTAGTGCCCGAGCTTGCCTCGCGGATGCATCAGGAGGCCATGCTCCCGCTTGTTGAAAGCGCTCTTGCGGAAGCAGGCATAAAAGATCCGGCCTCTGAGCTGAGCCTTATCGCGGTCACTTCGGGTCCCGGGCTAATCGGCTCGCTGATGGTCGGAGTGATGACGGCAAAGGCGCTCTCGCAGGGCTGGAGACTTCCCCTTATAGGCGTAAACCACCTTGAAGGGCATATATTCGCGAACGCCGCGGTCTTTGAAGATCTTGTTCCCCCTTTTATATCGCTTATCGTATCCGGAGGGCATACCGAAGTCGTTCTTGTCCGCGAATTCGGAAATTACGAGCTTTTGGGCACCACGCGCGACGATGCGGCCGGCGAAGCTTACGACAAGGTATCCAAACTTTTGGGACTCGGCTATCCGGGCGGACCTGTCATAGACAGGCTGGCAGCGGAAGGAGATTCCTTCTCCTTTGCTTTTCCCGTGCCGCTCTCGTCGACAGACAAGGTCGAATTCAGCTTCAGCGGTCTGAAGACAGCGGTTGCCGCCGCAATAGAAAAGGAGCTGCGGGCGGGAAGGACTCTTCCGGCCGCCGACATCTGCGCATCATTTCAGCGCGCGGCCGTTGAGAGCCTTATGGGAAAGACGGACATAGCGCTGCGCCGCACGGGCGTGAAGCGGCTGGCCGTATCCGGCGGGGTCGCAGCGAATTCCGCGCTGCGCTCGGCTCTGGAAAAATACTCGCGCGACAATGGCATACGCCTCTTTCTTCCTCCGCGCCGCATGTGTACCGACAACGCCGTGATGATCGCCGCGGCCGGATACAGCTCCTATATGCGCGGAAACGTTTCGGACCTGCGCCTTGCCCCGGATCCCTCGTGGAGCATATGGTGATACTCAGAAGAGTTTCAGGCTGACTCATGCCCGTGCTTTAGTGCAGGAAAAACGCGGCAGTTCTGTTTATCAGCGAAAGATTTATTAAAGTCAAATACTTTTCGAAAAATCGAGAATATATTAGAAAATCATAAAAAAACGGATAAAATCGAAAATATTTATTCGTAATTATGTTTGATAAAAACTGTACTACAGACTAAAATCTCATTCGTTAAGAGAATTAGCACTCAACGAAGGTGAGTGCTAACACAAAATATAAAGAGTTAAATTTTAACAGGAGGGATCTCTTAAATGAAACTTAAACCGCTGGGCGACAGAATAGTAGTGAAAGCAGCGAAGAACGAAGAGAAGACAAAGGGCGGCCTCGTGCTTCCCGATACCGTTAAGGAAAAACCGGTAGAGGGCGAAGTTGTGGCGGTAGGCACAGGCAGAGTGCTCGACAACGGCACGCGCCAGCCGATGGAAGTAAAAGTAGGGGATAAGGTCATCTACAGCAAATACTCCGGCACGGAAGTCAAGCTCGGCGACGAGAGCTACCTTGTCATCGGCGAAAGAGACGTACTCGCGATAGTTGAGAAGTAAGCGCGGTACACAGAGATATCAACGGGAGGAATAACATTATGGCAAAGATACTGCTTTTCAAAGAAGACGCACGCCGCGCTATGGAACGCGGAATCAATAAAGTAGCGGATACTGTCGGAATCACCCTCGGACCGAAGGGACGCAACGTGGTCCTGGAGAAGAAATTCGGTTCGCCGACGATCACCAACGACGGCGTAACGATAGCCAAGGAGATAGAGCTCGAAGATCCGTTCGAGAATATGGGCGTACAGCTCATCAAAGAAGTCGCTTCCAAGACGAACGACGTGGCGGGCGACGGCACCACGACCGCAACGGTACTTGCCCGCGCGATGATCCGCGAAGGCATCAAAAACGTAGCGGCCGGCGCGAACGGCATGCAGATCCGCAAAGGCATCGAAGCGGCGACGGAAGCTGTCGTCGATGAATTCAAAAAGATGGCTTCCCCGGTCAAGGGTCACACGAAGACCGCGCAGGTCGCATCGATCTCTGCCAACGACAGGAAGGTCGGCGAGCTTATAGCCGAAGCGATGGAAAAAGTCGGCGAAGAGGGCGTCATCACAGTTGAGGACAGCAAGAGCCTCGGCACGACGCTTGAGACAGTCGAAGGTCTCCAGTTCGACAAGGGCTACCTGAGCCCCTACATGATCACGAACCCCGACCGCATGGAAGCGCTTCTTGACGACGCCAACATCCTTATCGTAGACGGCAAGGTCTCAAACGTAAAGGATCTGCTCCCCGTCCTCGAAAAGATAGCGCAGCTCGGCAAGCCTATCCTTATCATCGCTGAAGACGTCGAAGGCGAAGCTCTGGCTACGCTCGTCGTCAACAAGCTCCGCGGGATACTGCAGGTAGTCGCGGTCAAGGCCCCCGGCTTCGGCGACCGCAGAAAGGCCATGCTGCAGGATATAGCCATCGTAACAGGCGCAAACGTGATCAGCGAAGAAGTCGGCCGCAAGCTTGAGAGCGCCGACGTAGCGGACCTCGGACACGCAAAGAAGATAAAGGTCACGAAGGAAGACACCACCATCGTTGGCGGCGCGGGCGACGCGCAGGCCATAAAGGATCGTGCCGCGCAGATCAAGAAAGAGCTTGCCGACTCGACCTCAGAGTACGATAAAGAGAAGCTCCATGAGCGCCTTGCCAAATTAGTCGGCGGCGTAGCGGTGATCCAGGTCGGAGCCGCTACCGAAACAGAGCAGAAAGAGCTCAAGCTCCGCATTGAAGACGCGCTGAACTCGACACGCGCGGCGGTCGAAGAGGGCATCGTTCCCGGCGGCGGAGTGGCGCTCGTCGGATGCATCAAGGCCGTAGACAAGGAAGCCGCCAAGCTGGAAGGCGACGAAAAGACCGGAGCCATGATAGTACGCAAGGCCCTCACCGAGCCGCTCTTCCTGATAGCGAACAACAGCGGCATGCAGGGCGACGTTATCATCGAGAAGGTCAAGAGGCTGAAGGAGGGCAAGGGCCTCGACGCGACGACTGGCGAATACGTCGACATGATCGAAGCCGGCATTATCGACCCTGTCAAGGTAACGCGCTCAGCGCTCCAGAACGCTTCTTCGATAGCAGCGATGATACTCACGACCGATGCCGTTGTCGCGGACAAGCCGGAAAAGAAAGATCATCTCGGCGACATGGCCGGCGGAATGGGCGGCATGGGCGGCATGGATTACTAAAACAGCCGCAAAGATATACAGCATTGAACAAAAAGCCGGAAGACCTCTTCCGGCTTTTTCGCTGCTGAGAAAAACGAAAAAGCTGATGTTAACGCTTTTTGCCGAGCGCGTCTTTATCGAAAACCGCGCTCTTTTTTATCCGGAGTATGCTCCTTGCGCCCGCTGCTGCATGATAAAATATATTATGTCAACGCAGATGCCCTGCCGTTTATAATGCAGTACGGGCGGAGACATTTTCTGCCGGAGCGCGCCGGCGCCGGTCTCAGGCGCTGAAGCGTCAGGATTTGTTCAACCTGCATACTTTAACAGAACTGCTATTGACATTTTGTTTTTTTTGACAATAATTACTATGTATTTGTATCAGCTTTAACCGGAGGCGGCAAATGGAATTCTACTATGAGGCGAAAGCAAAAGACGGCAGGAAAGTCAGCGGCGTCCACCGCGGAGACAGCGAAAGCGACATTATCAGCTGGCTTAAGAGCACCGGTTCCATACCTCTGAAAATAGCAAAGAGCAGCGAGCGGGTTTCCGCCGCAGCGCAGGGAGACGATCTCACGGAACTGAAGGTCCCCGGCTTTTTCACTCTTGCTCCGAAAGTCAAGCTGCAGGACAAACTTGTATTTTTCCGCCAGCTCGCGACGATGATAGAATCCGGCATCTCCGTGACAGGTTCGCTTATCGTGCTTGCCGAGCAGACTCAGAACAAGACATTCCGCGCGATACTCGCGCAGGTGTATAAAAAGGTCTCAGCAGGCTCGACGCTTGGGGCCGCAATGGCCGAATACCCGAAATGCTTTGATTCGATCACGATACCTTTGGTGCGCGCAGGAGAAGAATCCGGAACTCTTGACAGCAGCCTCGGCAAAATAGCGAAGTTCCTTGAAGATCAGAACAATCTGCGCAAAAAGATATTATCGGCCATGACATACCCTGCAGTCGTCATTTCCGTGGCGCTGATCGTACTCGGCGTGATGGTCGTCGTAGTTATACCGCAGTTCGAAAAGTCCTTCTCCAACCTGAACGTAGAGATGCCTCTTCTTACGAGGACCGCCTTTGCCGTAGGGCGCTGGATGTCGTCCTGGTGGTACACGATACCGCTTGGCATAATAATCACAGTTGTCGTTCTTATGCGCCTGCGCCATATGGATTCGATGAAGCTGCCTGTGGACAGGATGCTGCTGAAAGTCCCGATCTTCGGCGACATAATCTTCAAGGCTGCCATGACGCGCTCATTCCGCACGATGAGCTCGCTGCTTCGCTCCGGCCTGCCGGTGCTCAAGGCGCTTGAGATGACGTCGGAGATATCCGGCAACGAGAAGATAAGAAGGGACTTCCTTACGATTCGCGACGGCGCTTCGATGGGGCAGTCGATGAACGCGATAGTCAGGGAAAAGAAGCTTTTCCCGCCGATGGTCGGGCATATGATGGCGGTCGGCGAAGAGACCGGGCGCTCCGACGAGATGCTTGACAAGGTAGCCGACTGGTACGACTCGGAGCTGTCGGAAAAGATAAAGCGTCTGAGCTCGATACTGGAGCCTGTGATGGTCGTATTTGTCGGCGTCGTGGTCGCATTTATGGCAATGGCGATATTCATGCCGATATTATCGGCTATACAGGCGTTTCTCTAAAGCTCCGGGTGTTTCTCTAAAGTTCCGGGTTTCTTTGCAGGCGCGCTGATTTATAGTATAATGACTTCAATTGTTTTCAATTGTGAAAATGATGCGGGTAAGTTTTTTAATATATATGTCCTGTAAAGGAGGAGTGCATCGGTAAGTATAAATGTTTTTTACGGACGGACGGGGTCGCGGCGTCCCGCCTGTGAGGACGGCAGCCGCAGCTTTGCAGCGTCAAACAGGCTTCAATGCTTTTATAAGCAATTAAAACAGGAAAGAGAGGAAAATTTTTATGAAGAACATGCTCAAAAAGTACCGCAAGGCAAAAGGGTTTACACTCGTTGAACTGCTCATCGTCATCGTTATCATAGGCATTCTCGCCGGTATGATGATGCTCACGACCGGCTCCGCCACCGACAAGGCCGAGGCCACAAAGATCATAGCCAACCTGAGAGGCCTTAAAGCGGCTGCTCTTATGTGCTATGCAGATGAGAACGCGTGGCCGACCGACATTGCTTCTCTGGATAAATATGTAGACCAGAGCATAGGAGAGACCTCGGACTACGAGGTCGGCGACGAGGGAGAGCACCTCTATGTAGCATATGGCGGCGACAAACTGACCGCCGGCGTAAAAGACAAGCTCGCTACCATGGCAGAGGAAGTCGGACTTAAGGCCGGTGCTGCATCAGCAGACTTTACCAAGGACAGCGACTCTGTAGGCATGATGGTAAAATAGGCTTTTTGCCTGAATGTTTCGTCCGCCAAGCATCCGCAGGCCCTGCGGGTGCTTGGCGGCTTTAAAAAAGCGCGGAAGATATTTAACTTCCGTCGTTATCCGTGCAGTACTGGCGGCGCCGCTTAAGCCACAGATGCGGGCCGCAGATGTTATTTTTTGAAACATTGTGCCTTATACTGTTTTTTGATACGTTTTTTATACGTTTTTTGATTTTTTGATACGGCTGGCTTTTTATTTTGACGTACGCCTCCTGTGAGGCGTTATGTCTTTGGAAGGGGTATAAGACTTTGTTTTTTAAAGCGAAAAACACCTCATCAGGACTTTCGCTGGAGGACGGGGGGTTCCACCTTCTCACGATAGAAGGGGGCGGCCGAAACCGCGTGCTGAACTCGTCTTACGGCAAATTCCCCGATAAGATTCTGCCGTCCGGCGATATTTATGAAAACTCCGGCGCGTATCTGAGTTCTGTTTTCAGGTATGTCGCGGATGAGACCGGCGGCATATCGTCTCCCGTCAATCTGGCTCTGCCGGTCTCGGAGGCTCTTCTTCGAATCGTCAATATGCCGGATCTTTCGCTTGACGACGCAAGACAGGCCTTTAAGTATGAAGTTGAGAATTATTTTCCGTTTTCCGAAAGCGAATGCGTATACGATATAGCCGAGATAGACTTTCCGGCCAGGCAGGACAGCTCCGAAAAACGCTTCCTGGTCGCCGCGGCAAGAAAATCCCTTATAGACAACATAGCGCACGCCGCGGCTTCAAACGGCATAAGGCTTGCCTCCATCGAGCCGTCGCAGATAGCCCTTGAACGGGCCGCCTCTCCCGACAATCAGGCCGATGAGACCTGCGTATATATCTATGCCGGGATAGGCCGGTCGGTGCTGGTCGTTTCATGGCGCGGCTGCGGAATCTTCTATCATAACGCGTCGGGCTTCGGAGACGCGGCAAAGCAGTCCCCGGAAAGCGACGAATATACCGGCGCGGCTCTTTCTTTCTCCCGCGAAGTCCGTTCCTCACTGCAGTTCGCGATGTCGCAGATACGCTCGATATCCGCAAAAAAAGCGTATATCTTTGGTCCCGGCGCGTCAAAACAGCTTTGTGAAACGCTTGCCGACTGGCTTACACTCGACAGCATCGAACTGACGGATGTAATGAGGATCCACGGAATAGATTTCGAATACGGCGGAAGCGGATGGGAGACCGCTCTCGGCCTTGCCCTGAGGTAACTGCGATGGTTGTAAAATTAGATCTGCGCATAAATAAACAAAACGAAGCATCCGTAAGCGTGAGCGGCGGCAAAAGCAGGCACTATTACGTGCTTTTCGCCGTAGGAGCGCTTTTTCTTCTTTCTTCGCTTCTGATCTTTTCAAGAGGCATCTGGCGCAGTTATGAACTGAGAAGCGAAAAAACTGCTTTCGAAAGCCAGGCTGAGAAAAATTTAGAGAAGACCGCCGTTATTGACGCGGAATTCAAGCGGCTCGAGGCGCAGAACAAAGACGCTTCCGAAAAGCTTGATTTTGTCCTCTCCGGCGCGCCCGTTATCGAATTCCTCTACGAGCTTGGCGAACGCACTCCCGACGGAGTGGTGATCGAATCACTTTCGATGTCGCCCGAGTCCGCCGTGCTGAAAGGCGTGGCCTTTGCCGACGAAGAGGTCCTCGAGCTGGTGGAGGCGCTTTCCTCCGCCGGCAGTGTCGCATCCATTGCGATGCCTGTGATAAACGGCGGGCAGCGCGAGGGCATATCCCTCAGGCAGTTTTCGATGGAGCTGAAGCTCAACCCTCTTCAGCAGATAGCAAACGGAGGAGAAGGCGCTGACGAAGCGGCAGAGAACGGAGGTGCGCCGGCTCAAAATGAAAATGACTGATTCTGATCTCAAAAGCGGACATATATTGGCCATCCTGCTGATAACAGCGGCGGTCGTGGCGGGACAGATCTTCCTTATGAACAGGCTCAAGATTCAGGAGAACGCCGCGGCAACGGCGCGGGAGAATGCATCAGCCACCGCCTCGGTGCTTGAGGCGCGTTCGGAAGCCCTTATGCGCTACAAGAGCACGGTAAAAATAGACGAAAATGAGCTTCCTTCCCCGGTAGAGTCGCAGAGCAGGCTCTATACCGCGCTCATCAACGCGTTTTCCGCCCGCGGGCTCGACGGGGTAAACGTTGAAAAGGCCTCCGAATCCGGTAAGGTGATCTCTTTCCGCGCGTCGGGAGCTCTTCCGTACGCGTCTTTGCTCAACGTGCTTTCTTCGTTCAGGCAGAGCCCCTATCTTATTAAGTTAACAGAACTTTCTCTTGACGGAGAGAAAAACAATATCGTCAAATTCGCCTTTTCGGTATCCGCCATGACAGAAAACGCGGAAGAACCGGCCGATAAGGCTGATAACGGAAAGAAAGCGGGGGGGAAGAAAAAGTGAAGAGCATCGGTGAATTCATCAGTACGGTGCGCGCCAAAGAATCATCGCGTTCCCCCGAAGAAAGAAAGAAGGCCTATGTGCTTTTCTTTCTGATGATAGTTCTTCTTGCGGCAGCTGTTTTCTCAATGAAGAATTTTATCAAGCTGAGCGCAGAGGAACCGAAGCTTTCATCCCGTGCCGTCCCTAAGAATGGAAGATCCTCTCAGGATGTGGAGAATGCCGCCAAAGAGCTTAATATGAAGCTCTCAGCGTTCCGGAAATTAAGGGAAGACACTCCGCAGCTGGCGGAGCTTGCGGAAGCGGCAGGGCGTTCTTCTGTTTCTGTTGTCACGCCGCCTCCGAAGATCGCGCAGGAAACGCGCGTGCCTGAGTTCGTGCCGGAGCTGAAGATAAAGGCTCTCGTGGTCCTGGGAGACAAGAAGGTCTGTACCCTTGACATAGACGGCGAAGAACCGGGCCAGATATTCGAACAGGGCATGACGTTCGGCGGAGGAAAGGGAAGGATTGTTTCCATCGATACAAAAGGAGTGAACTGGAAATGGGCAAACAAGAATTATCGCGCAGATCTCTAAGCCGCTTCGCGCTGTCGGCGCTGCTGGCGGTGCTTCTCTCTGTTTTTGCGGCGTCCGGAGCTTCTGCTGTCACGACCGCAGCGCGCAGGATAACATCCAGCGACAAGGCGGTCATAGAGGGGCTCAACCTGACCCAGATAGGTGCGAACGAGATAATGATGTCGCTGCGCGGCACGGATCTGCCAATGCCGGAGCCAGTAAGCACCGATCACGCCGCGAAGCTGGTATGGAATAACACGCGCTTCCCGCAGGATACGGACCGCAAACAGTGGTGGGACGACTTTGAAGGCGACGTGCTAAAGATCAATCTCAAAAAGAGCGATAACTGGACCCGCACATATGATTTCCCGCTGATCGAGCGCATAACGGTCACCTCGGACGATAAGGGCGGCATAGTGATGGATATAAAAGGCCCGAAGCATCTTAACGTGAAGAGCATCTCAGGACTGCCGGGCTCGGAGCGTTTCCGGATACTGCTTGAGGCGCCTTCCGATATCACGCCTCCGCCTCTTATCGCGCCAAAGCCCGCGGTTCCTCAGGGAGACCCGCTTGCGATATCCACGCCGGTGACTCTCGAACTGCGCGATGTTTCTGCGCGCGAGGTGTTCCGCATGCTTGCGAAGCTCAAGGATCTGAACCTTGTGCTGGATGCGTCAGTCCCCGATACGCCGATGACATTCTCGTTCAGGAACACCCGCTTCGGAGAGGTATTCGCATATATGCTGCGCATGAACGACCTTTCGTATTCGATGGCCGGCAATACTCTCGTCATAGGCACTACGGACAGTGTCGGAAAGACGCTGGGGCGCAATGTGACGCGGCAGTACAAGGTCGCGTACGGCGACCCGACAAAGATGCCCGCCATTATAATGGGCGTAGTGCCGCTTGCGAAGCCTCCGGTAGTCGACGAGCGTCTGCGCTCGCTGTATGTGACCGCGACTCCAGATCAGCACCGCCGCATCGAGACGCTGATGAACCGTATAGACCATCCTGGGCGCCAGGTCATGATAGAGGCGCGTCTGATAGAAATATCTGACACCGCAAGTCAGGAGATAGAATCGATGATCGCCGCGGTATACAAGGGCTGGATATTTACATACGGAGCTACAGGCCTCAGCTCGCGCTACACCTACGGCAACGGGCTCATCACTCCGAACCTCGACCCGGCTTCCACCTCTGCATCCACGTCGGGAGGCGTCCCGATCACCGGTTCGGATGCGAAAATGCCTGTCAATATAGTCGACCCCGCCATGAAGATGCTGGACGCGGGGCTGCGCGCGATGGAATCGGACAACAAGGGCAAGATACTGGCGTCACCGTCTGTCGTTGCCTTAGACGGGCAGAAGGCTTCCGTGAAGCTTACCCATAACTACCTGTACCAGTCCGGCCTCGACGACAACGGAAACCCTGAATTCTCGAAAGAAGAAACCGGACCTACTCTCGAATTTACGCCTACGCTCGGACGCGACGGCTTCATCACGATAAAGATGAAGGTATCGACGGGAGATATAGTCGCGTTCAGACGTTCCGGCGAGTCTGAAGCGCCGGAAACGACGCAGCGTGAGGTCGATACGCAGGTCAGGGTGCGCAACGGAGAAATATTCGTCATAGGCGGGCTCTATCAGGAGAATAAGACGAACAGCATAACGCGTGTCCCGATACTGGGCTATATCCCGCTTCTCGGCGAGCTCTTCAAAAGTCGCTCGACCAGCCATACGAAATCACAGCTTGCGTTTATCGCGATTCCGTATATACTCGACATACCCACCGGAGAGGCTGAGATTCTGGAGATGGCCGATACGTCGCTCTACCAGTAGGGGGGCTGCTTGTGGATAATAAAAATTCAAAAGTTCTGCATTTAGGCGATATTCTTGTAAACGCAGGGGCGATATCCCAGGAGAACCTTCGTTCGGCGCTCAACGAACAGAAGACATCCCATATGCGTCTCGGCGAGATACTGATAAAAGAGGGCTATCTGACGGAGAACAATCTTGCCGACGCGCTCTGCCAGCAGCTTGAACTGGAGCCGGTCAACCTGGCCGCGGTCAGGCCGCAGCAGGAAGCGCTTGCCGCTGTTCCGGAGAACGTGGCCACAAGGCTCAACGTCATTCCTCTGAAGCTGATAGGCAGCGACAAGATCGAAGTCGCCGTTGCCGACCCTCTTGACGTCTATGCAGTGGACGAGCTGGCGCTCCTTACGAACAGATATGTGGAAATGCGCGTGACTACCGCTTCCGATATCAATAAGGCCCTCGTGAATTACTACAGGGTCCAGTCGAGCGTTCAGGACGCGATGGAAGATGTCATGAAGTCGGAACTCAGCGGAGACACATCCGATGTTATCACGATATCCCAGACCAAGGCGCAGGATGTGACCGACATAGGAGCCGACGCCGCGCCTGTCGTGCGTCTCGTTAACAGCATACTGGAGCAGGGCGTGCGCGAAAAGGCGTCCGACATCCATATCGAACCAGCCGAAAATATAACGCGCGTACGTTTCCGCATAGACGGGACGCTCTTTCCCAGCATAGAGATACCTACGAACCTGCACCTTCCTCTGGTAGCGCGCATAAAGATACTTGCGGGGATGGACATAGCGGAAAAACGGCGTCCTCAGGACGGGCGCATCCTGATAAAGGTCGGAGGCTCGCGCATAGACCTCCGTGTTTCGACGCTTCCGTCCATACTCGGAGAGAAGGTAGTCCTCCGTCTTCTGGATCAGAGCAATGAGAGAGTAGGCATCAATAAGCTCGGCTTCAGCGAAGCGCATGAGAAGATGCTGAGAGACGCGATCTCCCTGTCAAACGGGATCGTCCTTGTAACAGGCCCGACTGGTTCCGGAAAATCGACAACGCTCTATTCTCTGCTGGACATCATCAATTCCCCGGGCAAGAACATACTTACTCTGGAAGATCCGGTGGAGTTCACGATAGCCGGTCTGACGCAGATTCAGGTAAACGAGAAGATAGGCCTTACTTTCGGCGCTGTGCTGCGCTCGATGCTGCGCCAGGACCCCGATATAGTCATGGTGGGAGAGATGCGTGACACGGAGACGGCCCAGCTTGCGGTACGCGCCGCTCTGACGGGACACCTTGTCCTGAGCACTCTGCATACCAACGACGCTCCGAGTTCGATAAACAGGCTGATAGATATGGGAGTCCCCTACTACCTGCTCGCCTCCTCACTGCGGGCCGTGCTTGCCCAGAGACTTGTAAAAGCGCTCTGTCCGCACTGCAAAGAACAGATGACAGTGACCCCGGCGATGGAACATGAGACGGGCATAGCCGCGGGTACGACGGTATACACGCCGAAAGGCTGTCCGGAATGCCGCTTTACAGGCTACAAGGGACGCACCGTTATCGCTGAGATAATGCCTGTGGATCTGACTGTGCGCTCGCTGATAAGCAATCAGGCTTCGGAACAGGAGATTCGTGACTATTCACGCAGCATAGGCATGTCCACGATGCGTGAAGACGCGCGCCGCAAGGTAATAGAAGGCGTGACCAGCATAGAAGAGATGCTGGTCGCCACTTTGATCGATTAGGAGATGACCCTGGATGCCTTTTTCCATAAAGGAACTGCTGCTTGCGTCGATAAATAGCGGGGCAAGCGACGTGCATCTTTCTGTAGGCGAGAAGCCGATGTTCAGAATCGACGGAGAGCTGAAGCCTGTGCCGAACGCGGAGCCTGTCGGTTCCGCCGATATGGAAAGATCGGTGCGTGAGCTCCTTACGCCCGAACAGAAAGCGCGCTATGAGGAGCAGCGTGAATTCGACATCAGTTTCAGCCTTGCTACGAACATCAAAGAGCAGCGTTTCCGCGCGAACTTTTTTTACGAAAAAGGCGCGCCTGCCGTCGCGCTGCGCCTGATAACCGCAAATATCAGGACTATCAAACAGCTTGAGCTTCCGGAAGAGCTGAGAGCTGTAACGAAGCTGAACAACGGACTTTTTCTGGTCACGGGTCCTACCGGTTCCGGAAAATCCACGACGCTTGCCGCTATGATCCAGGAGATAAACCTTACCCGCCAGGTGCATATCATAACTATAGAAGATCCTATTGAATATTTGTACTCCTCCGAGCTTGCGCTTATACATCAGAGAGAGATCGGGCGCGACACTAAGAATTTCGCAAACGCGCTCCGCGGCGCTATGCGCGAGGATCCCGACGTGATACTGATAGGAGAGATGCGCGACCTTGAGACGATCGCAGCCGCGGTAACGGCGGCTGAAACGGGGCACCTTGTCTTCGGCACGCTGCACACGCGCGACGCCGCGCAGAGCATAGACAGAATCATAGACGTATTCCCGCCGCATCAGCAGCGGCAGATATGCGTCCAGCTCTCTCTTGTCCTGATAGGCGTTCTTTCGCAGCAGCTTATACCGCTCAGTTCTTCCCGCGGGCGTACCGTTGCCACTGAATATCTGATTGCCACCAATGCCGTGCGCAACTGCATACGCGACGGAAAATCGTCTCAGATCAAAAACACCATCCAGACCGGTTCCTCTCTCGGCATGCATACGATGGACCAGGACCTGGCAAGACTCTGCAAAAGCGGCGTGATCTCAAAAGAAGCGGCTTTGATGCGCGCTTATGACGTAGATATGTTCAACAGGTATCTGAGCTGAATGAGCGGAAGACGCGCGTTCATGCTCGCTGAGACTATAGCGGCATCAGTCCTTTGGCTGGTGTCGCTTTTTGCTGTTTTTTCGACGTTTGCCTATGCAGTCGGTTTTTACGCCGCGGCAGGCAGACGCCTCGAAGCGGAGGAGCATGCCGCGGCCGCGCTTGCGTGCCTTGCGGCCCGCGGCAGTCCGGGCGTATATGCCGGGATAAGCGGCGGCTGCACTGTCTGCGGCGTGGCTGCGTCCCGTTACACTTTCAGTGAGGGCGATGAAGAATATTCATTGCTGTGGCCGGACAGCTGACCGGCGGGGCTTCAGGGCCTTTCTGTTCATAGATATCCTCTTTTCCGTTTTGATACTTTCTTTTATCTTCATATTGTTCTTCCATCCTTTTAAAAACGGAATAGATCTGCTGTGCCTTTTGCGCGACAGGCGCATCGCGCAGCAGCGGATACGCACGGTACGCGCGGTCCTTGACGCGCCTCTGCGCTTCTGTGCTCTTGGAGTCCCTCTTGACGCCGAAGCGTACAAAAAAGCTTTAGGTTCGCGCAGCGGACGCTTTTTCGGCTGGGACGGGCCTCTTTCGGTGACAGACGGCAAAAACGGCGAAGAAGACGCGTGTCTGCGCATCGTTTTCGCATACCCGGCCGCATGCCGCACGAGCGCTGCGGGCATGACCGGAAAGGAAGCATCGTATGTGAGTTTCAGAAGCAAACTGAGCAGAACGGATTTTGACCCCGACATATACGATAAGCCGGGGTCGATCAAAAACTGGGTCACTTTCGCAAATTCAGACCCGCCGCGCGCCCCGCTCACAGTTTCTTCGTTCAGCGAATACTCGCTTAAGCTGAGAAGCTTTGATAATGACGAAGTCCGCATACCGAAAGGAGAAGAGCTCCTTCTTCTGCGCGTGCTGGAATGCTGGGCAGGCAGAGACGGAATCTTTTACACAAACGATCACCGTGCCTCGGGAGCCCAGCCGAGAGAGAACGGCGTCTGCGATCTGCGCTTCCGGCTTGAAGAAGGGCTCCTTACGATATATGTCATTGCGCGCGGCGAAGACAAAAGCCTTTCCCCCGGCAGGATAGAAGGAGAGGAAAAGTGTACGCCGGAGATGCTGTCGCGCTGGAGGGGCGTTTCAGAATATGTGCTTTACTGTGAAAAGTTCGTCGTCTGCATGCCGAATGTGCCTGCCCGATCTCAGTAGAGAGCGGCGCCGATGCATTTATTTATCGCCGGGTTTGATTATAAGCATGGTTTTATGTTATGATTCCGTTGCATGACCAGAATGATATATGCGGGCATTCGGGATTTACGAAAACACAGGGAGGCTTTTATATGGCGCAGGTAGTTGACACAAGCGATTTCCGTCCCGGTCTTAAGATCAAATGGGAGGGCGGAATGTGGGTCATTCTCGAATGCTCCCACCACAAGATGGGGCGCGGCGGCGCGATAGTCAGGGGAAAGCTCCGCAACCTTGAAACAGGATCCAGCGTCGACCAGTCGTTTAAATCCGGCGAACGCTTCGAGAGGATCATTTTCGATGAAAAGCCGGCGCAGTACCAGTATAAGGACGGGGAGGACTACGTCTTTATGGATATGGAGTCATACGATCAGGTGACTCTCTCCGCCGAGGTGCTTGGCGACGCCGTAAAATATCTTATAGACGACCTCGAGGTCAGCTTCGACATGTACGAGGGACGCGTTATGGGAATAGAGCTTCCCAATCAGGTCGTCATGAAGATAACAGACACGCCTCCCGGCTTTAAGGGAGACACCGCCTCCGGCGGCGGAAAACCGGCCACTACCGAAACCGGCCTTGTCATCACGGTGCCGTTCTTTGTCGAGAACGGCGAAGAAGTCGTGGTCGACACAAGGACAGGGGAATATCTTGAGAGGGCAAAGAAATAAACAAAGCCTTGCTTTAAGGCTTATATAAATCCAACAGGAGGGATTTCAAATGGGCGCACGTGAGAAAATAGCATATCTGAAGGGTCTGATCGACGGACAGAACCTGGCCGCCGATTCTGCGGACAAGGCGAAGTTTTACGCGGCACTTGTCGAAGCACTTGAGTCCCTGTCTGTTGCCATCGAGGAGCATGAGGAAGTCCACAAGGAGCTTGACGACTACCTCACCCAGCTGGATGAGGACGTATCGAAGCTCGAGGACGATTTTGACGAACTGACGGAAGATCTGTACGACGAATGCGATGAATGCTCTCATCACCATGACGATGACGATGACGAAGATGATGATGACGAGGATTATGAGGAGTTCGACGAGGAAGAGTACGAATCTGTCACATGCCCGAACTGCCGCAACGATTTTTATTACGAACCGGCACTGTACAAGGAAGAAGAGGAACTTGTATGCCCGCACTGCGGCAAGCAGTTCAAACTTCCTGAGGATTGAGCTGACGCATATTTAAACAGCTTAAAAAGGAGGAGGAACAGTATATGGCCGAACAGTTCAATGAAGAGATAGCAGCCGAAGAAAAAACCGAGGCCGAGCCCGGAGTTGACCAGACAAATCTGGAGGGCAAGGTCCGCATCGCAGAAGAAGTTATAGCGCAGCTTGTCGCAAAGGCGCTCAGCAGCGTAGAGGGCGTTTCTCCGGCAAGCCCCGGCATTATGACGAATCTCAGACTCGGGCGCAAGACCGCAAACGGAGTGCGTATATCGGTATCCGACGGAGACGCCGCTGATATCGTGGTCGACACCTATATCTCGGTAAAGTATGGTCTGAGGATACCCGATGTCTGCTGGGACGTCCAGGAGGCCGTCAAAAACCAGGTAGAGCGTTTTACCGGCTATTCTGTTAAGAACGTGAACGTATATGTTCAGGGCATAACCTTTGCTGAAGACGAGGCCTCGGACGATAAAGAGGAAACAAACTGATATACGGACGGCGAAGAGGCTTGATCTGAGCGTGATGAATCACAGGCGGGCCGGTTCCAGTACCGGCCTTCTTTTTTGAAAGGCGGTGACTGTTATGCTTTTTTTGTGGACTGCCACAAAACTCGGGAAAATATGGATAGACGGCGACGCGGCTAAGCTGATCATCTCCAAACGCCTTCCCAGAGAGTTCTATGTTCAGGACGTTTCGTTCCTGGGAGAAAAAAATCTTCTCAACGCCTATATCGCGGTCTCAGAGGATGTGCCTGCCGAAAAGAAGCAGGCACTTGAGGCTCGTATCGGCGAACTGTTCGAAAGATCCGGAATAACTGCCCAGATAAACTGGCTTAATGTTGCGCCTCAGGACAACAAAAAAACGAATCCGCTGTGGACTATGCCTCTTTTCTGGGCGGCTGCCGCCGCTGCCGCCACTGCGCTTTTCCATATGGGCATAAGGGGCATAGTATGGTCCGTCTTTTCAGCCGTTGCAGCATACGGAGCTGCCTGGGTGCTGGTCACGGAAGACGGACACAGGCAGATAGCCGCTTTAAAAGAACATTTCAGGAGATGATTCATTGTGTTGTCCCGTAAGGCGCAGCTGCGCCGAAGGGCGCGCGAGATAGCGCTGCAGCTTGTATATATGATCGAGTCAAGGCCTTCTTCCGCCGAGGAGGCGCTTGAGTTTTTCCCGGCGGAGGAGGCTCTCGGGCTCTTCGGCAGAGAACTTGCCAAAGAGGGTGCCGCCGCCCCTGAAAAGGAAAAGTTCCCGTGCGTCGATTCCTTCGACATCTCTCTTAAAGATGACGAAAAGGACGAGGTGATCTCATACGCCCGGGAACTCTTCTGCGGCATATGCGCCGATTATGCGGAGGTGGAGAATACGCTCCGCATGCATCTTGAAAGCAAATGGCGCTCTGAGAGGCTTGATTCCATCGACAAAAGCATAATATCCCTTGCTGTTTATGAGGGAATCATCGCAAAAAAAGTTCCCCGGAACATCGCGATATCGGAAGCAGTACACCTTGCGAAGCTTTTCGGCGCCGAAGATTCACCGAAGTTTGTGAACGGCGTGCTCGGAAAGATAGCGCGCAGCTGCGATGAAGAGCATAAATAACGAGATCATAACCGTAGACGAAATGACGGCAGGCGTCCGCGACGCGCTGCTTCGCGCCCCCCGCCTCTCCGGCTTCTCCGTGCGAGGGGAACTGCTCGGCTTCAAACTGCATACGAGCGGGCATGCCTATTTTACGCTGCTCGGCGAGAATACGCGTGTCGCGTGCGTGCTCTTCAGATCCTATGCCGCTTCGGTGCTCGCATGGCCCAAGGACGGAGACGAGGTGCTGGTGCGCGGCAGGATAGACGTATACGGCGCGCGCGGCTCATATCAGATATATGCCACTGCACTGCTGCCTCTGGGCGCCGGCGCGAAGGCGCGCGCAAAAGAGATGCTCAGACAGCGCCTTGAAAAAGAGGGACTTTTTGATCCGCGCCTGAAAAGACCTCTGCCGCGCTTTCCGGAGCGCGTCGCGGTCATTACTTCTCCCACGGGCGCCGCGCTTCAGGATATCTTAAAGCTTCATTCGCTCAGGTTCCCTTGTTCCGAGCTGATAGTGGTCCCCAGCCTGATGCAGGGGGCGGACGCGGCCGGCGATATAATCAGAGCATTCGCGCGAGTGCGCGGCATCAAAGGCCTTTCGTGCGTCATACTGGCGCGCGGCGGCGGAAACAGGGACGACCTGGACATTTTTGACAGTGAGGAAGTCACCCGCGCTGTGCGTCTGTGCCCCGTGCCTGTTATTACGGGGCTCGGCCATCAGATCGACTCCACTCTTGCGGATCTTGCCGCGGACGCGTCGGCGCCTACGCCGACAGGCGCGGCCGAGAGGCTCTTTCCCGACGGAAACGCGCTTGACGCGGCGCTTGCTTCCGCGCGCGGAAAACTTGCAACGCGCATCTCCGCACGTATTTCTTCCGCATTTTCAGCACTTACAGAATCTTTAGAACGCCTGAACCGTTCGGTAATAAAAAACAAACTGACGCCCGCAGGCGATTTTTTATCGTCCGCTGACGAACGCCTGAACAAAGATATAAGGACTATGCTGAAAGAGGCGGACGCAAGGATCGTATCGCTTTCTCAGCGTCTTGAGGCCCGTTCGCCGCTTGCTCTGCTGTCAAAGGGATACAGCATATGCGAAGACGCCGGCGGCAGGATAGTGAGCAGCGCGTCCGGGCTGTCGCCAGGAGAGAAACTGAAACTGCTTTTCAAAGACGGTTCGGCAGACGTCTCCGTCTGCGGGACGACGCTCGAAAAAATTCACGCGGAGGCCGGCTGATGCTGCCTGAGACTTTAAAGTGGAAAAATAATAAACTTTTTCTTCTCGACCAGAGAGATCTGCCCTTCAATGTGCGTTACGCAGAGTGCGGCAGCGCGGAGGATGTGGCGCGCGCGATAAGAAACATGACCGTGAGGGGGGCCCCCGCGATAGGCGCGGCGGCCGCCTACGGCCTTGCGATGGCAGCCGCATCGGAAGACTTTGAAGAATCTGCCGAGACGCTTTTGGCGTCCCGGCCTACCGACGTCAACCTTTCATGGGCCGTTGAGCGGATGAGAAGGCTGTATCACGCAAACGCCGGAATGCCGCGGGATCAGATATGCCGCATAATGGAAGCGGAAGCTGTAAAAATACATAAAGAAGATATAGAGATCAACAGGAAAATAGGCTCTTTCGGGCAGGCGCTGCTTCCCGAAAACGGAACCGTCATAACGCACTGCAACGCCGGAGCTCTTGCTACTGCGGGCTACGGGACGGCGCTCGGCGTCTTCCGCGCGGCTTCCGAAGCCGGCAAAAAAATAAAAATATACGCCGACGAGACCCGCCCGCGTCTTCAGGGTGCGCGTCTTACAGCCTTTGAGCTTTTCGCCGACGGTTTTGACGTGACTGTGATAACCGATTCGATGGCGGCGTTCCTTATGTCGCGCCGGAAGATAGACGCCGTCGTCACAGGGGCCGACAGGATAGCGGCAAACGGGGACACGGCAAATAAGATAGGCACCTATTCGCTTGCCGTTGCGGCGCGTTTTCACGGAGTGCCGTTTTATATAGCGGCGCCTCTTTCCACGTTTGATATAAAATGCGCTTCCGGCGCAGATATACCGATCGAATACAGAGACGGAAGCGAAGTGCGCGGGCTATGCGGAACACGCGTGCTTCCCGACGAAATAGAAGTATGGAATCCGTCTTTCGACGTTACGCCCGCGGATCTGATAACAGGAATAATAACGGAACGCGGCGTTATACGGCCCCCCTTTGCCGGGAGCATAAGAGAATTGCTGACTGAAGGAGCTGTGACAGATGAAAAATGATTTCAAGATCGCCGACATAAAGCTGGCGCCGGAGGGGCGCAGACGCATCGACTGGGCTTGGGAATATATGCCGGTGCTGAAGCTGATAGCGGAAAAGGAAGCTGAGAAGAAACCTCTTTCGGGCGTCACGATAGGTGCCTGTCTGCACCTTGAAGCAAAAACCGCCTGCCTGCTGAAGGTGCTCGGCACTCTCGGCGCCACAGTCGCAGCGGCCGGAAGCAACCCCCTGTCGACGCAGGATCCGATATGCGCCGCGCTTGCCGAAAGCGGCATACATGTATTCAGCAGACGCGGCATGAGTGCCGCGGAGTATTCCGATAATCTTCGCGAGATGCTGAACTGGGAGCCGCAGGTAATAATAGATGACGGCGGAGACGTAGTCGCGATGCTGATCGAAGAGCGCAAAGACCTTGCCGGAAAGATCATGGGAGGCTGCGAGGAGACCACTACGGGAATCAAGCGGCTCAAAGCGATGGCTGCGGAAGGCGTGCTGCCTTTCCCGATGCTTGCCGTCAACGACGCTGAGAGCAAGCACCTCTTCGACAACCGCTACGGCACGGGGCAGTCGGTATGGGATGCGATGCTCCGCACCACAAACCTTATAGTAGCCGGCAAGAATGTCGTGATAGCGGGCTACGGCTGGTGCGGAAAGGGAGCGTCAAAGCGCGCTGCGGGGCTCGGCGCGCGCGTGATAGTAGTCGAGGTCGACCCGCACCGCGCTCTCGAAGCTCTTATGGACGGCTTCGAAGTTATGAATATGAACGAAGCCGCAAAGTTAGGCGACGTTTTCATCTCTGTCACGGGCAACACGAAGGTCATACGCCGCGAACATTTTGAAGTTATGAAGGACGGAGTGCTGCTTGCGAATGCGGGGCATTTCGACGTGGAGGTCTACGTGCCGGATCTGCGCGAAATGGCGGCCGAAACGTACAGCCCGCGCAGCGGCATAGATACCTATGTGATGCCGGACGGCCGCAGGCTGCACCTTCTCGGCGAGGGCAGGCTCGTCAATCTGGCGGCAGGCGACGGACACCCGGTAGAGATAATGGATCTGAGCTTTGCGATGCAGCTGCTCTCGGCGCTCTATATCAGTCGGAACAAACTGGCTCCGGGACTCTATAAAGTGCCTGAGGAGCTTGACCGGCGCATAGCGGAACTTAAGTTGGAGTCGCTCGGGATAACGATCGAAAAGCTGACGCCGGAGCAGGAAGCCTATATGGCAGACTGGAGGGAATAAAGGAATGAACATCTACCGCGACGTTGTTGTATGGGATGCTGAATCGGAAGCGGCGCGCCGCTGTGACGTATGCACGGAAAACGGGAAAATATCGGCTGTAAAGCCGGCCGGCACATATGCATACGGCGCGGCGTACGAGGGCAGGGGCAGGACCGCGCTGATCCCCGGTTTTATAAATGCGCACGGACACGCTGCGATGACGCTGCTGCGCGGCTTCGGAGAAGACCTGCCTCTTATGGACTGGCTGCGGAAGAGGATATGGCCGGCGGAGGCAAAGCTTGACGGAGAGCTCGTATACAAAGGCACAATGCTTTCGATCCTCGAGATGCTCTCTACCGGGACAACATGCTTCGCTGATATGTATTTCTTTATGGACAGCGTTGCCGAGGCGGCTCTTGCCGCCGGCATAAAGGCTGGGCTCTCACGCGGCATAGTAGGCGGTGATGACGGCGCTGCCAAGCTTGCCGAGAATCTGAAATTAGCGCGCGATTACAACGGAGCCCGCGGGCTGATAAACGTTCAGCTCGGGCCGCATGCCCCCTACACAGTGCCGTTTGACCTTATGAAAGATATAGCCGCGGCTGCGAAGGAGAACGACCTCAGCGTACAGCTCCACTGGCTTGAAACAAAGGGCGAATGGGATATGGTCGAGACCGGAAAGACTATGGGGCCGGAGGAATACCTTGAAAAGGCAGGGTTCCTCGATGTAAAGCATCTGCTTCTTGCGCACTGCGTGTGGATGGACAGAGAAAAGATGTCCTTCTACGCAAAGCCGAACATCACAGTGGCGCACAATCCGAAGAGCAATCTGAAGCTCGGAAGCGGGGTGGCTCCCGTCGCCGCAATGAACGAAGCGCATATCAACGTGGCTTTGGGAACAGACGGCGCTTCGAGCAACAACAGGCTGGATATGTGGGATGAGATGAGATATGCCGCGCTGCTTCAGAAGGGCGTCAATATGGATCCGTCGCTTCTTTCTGCACGGTACGCGCTGCGGATGGCCACTAAAAACGGCGCGGAAGCGCTCGGCTTCAGCGATACCGGACTGATAAGGGAAGGCTGGGCCGCTGATTTTATGCTGATAGACCTCGATATGCCGCACTACGCCGGCTGGGACCTCGAAAACCTTCCCGGTTACCTTGTATACGCCGGTTCCTCCGCGGATATAATGACCACCGTAGTTGCAGGCAGCCCCCTTTATCACATGGGTGAGTTCCCGGGGCTCGACGCTGAGCGGATAATCGCGGAAGCTGCGGAAGCAAGGAAAAAGCTTATATAAAAGCATGCGACAGACTGACGTGCCCGGCGTCCGCCGCGCGCGTAAGGCCGCCCCCTGATATCCGAAAAAGAGGGCGGCTTTGTTTTTGCAGATGTGCTTTTTCTGTGCAATACGAAATAAATCGTATATAATATTCTGTTAGTCTGAAACAGCAGGGGGAAATCCAAATGGAACGCCGCAGCGGCAAAGAGTTACGCGAACTGTTTTTGAAGTTTTTCGAAGAGAAGGGTTGCAAAAGATATCACAGCTTTTCACTGGTGCCGGACGATCCGACTCTCTTGTTCACGATAGCCGGAATGGTGCCGTTCAAATCATATTTCCTGGGGCTTAAAAGGCCTGAGGTGACAAGGGCTACGACGGCGCAGAAGTGCGTGCGCACCAACGATATAGAGAACGTAGGCCACACGGCGCGCCACCACACGTTTTTCGAGATGCTGGGCAATTTCAGCTTCGGCGACTACTTCAAGGAAGAGATAATCCCGTGGGCGTGGGAGTTTTTGACGGAGCGCGTAGGTCTTGATCCGAACAGGCTTTACGCGACGGTATATCTGGATGACGACGAGGCTTTCAACATATGGCACGAAAAAGTGGGACTGCCCAAGGATCGCATATTCCGTCTCGGCGAAGACGATAATTTCTGGGCGGCCGGCCCCGTAGGCCCCTGCGGCCCCTGCTCCGAGATAATTTACGACCAGGGCGAGGAATTCTCCTGCGGCAAGCCTACATGCACGGTAGGCTGCGACTGCGACCGCTATCTTGAGATATGGAATCTCGTATTCATGCAGTACAACCGCGACAAGGACGGCAATCTCACGCCGCTGCCCAAGAAAAACATAGATACCGGAATGGGTCTCGAACGCCTTTCCTCCGTGGTGCAGGGCGTCCCCAACGACTTTGAGACCGACCTCTTCCGCCCGATAATGGAAAAGGCCTGCGAGCTTGCCTCGGTAAAATACGGTGAAGATCCGAAGAAAGATATGGCTGTCAAGATAATCTCCGACCATATCAGAGCCTCCGCGTTCATGATAGCGGACGGCGTGCTGCCGACTAACGACGGTACCGGCTATGTGCTGAGACGCCTTATCCGCCGCTCGGTGCGCTTCGGACGTCTGCTCGGAGTTGAGCGTCCCTTCCTCACAGACCTGCTCCCGGTCGTGCGCGATTCGATAGGCGACGAATACCATGAGCTCGTCGAACAGGCTTCCGCGATAGAACAGGTGCTCAGGACGGAAGAGGAGCGCTTCTCGCGCACGCTTACGCAGGGAAGCGAGCTTATGTATTCCGAGATAGAAAAGCTTGAGGCTAAGGGCGGCAAAGAGCTGCCCGGAGAAGTGGCTTTCGTGCTCTATGACACTTTCGGATTCCCGCTTGAGCTGACGGAGGAGATGTGCGAAGAGCGCGGGATAAGCGTCGACAAGGACGGCTTTGAAGCGGCGATGGAAGAGCAGCGCGAACGCGCGCGCGCGTCGAGCAAGCAGACTTCAAGCGTTATATCAAAAAATATATACACCGAACTGGCGGATAAACTGGCGCCGACTCAGTTCCTGGGCTATGAGCAGACCTCCTGCACCGCTCCGCTGAAAGCGATAATAGTAAACGGCGCGTCCGCCGAAAGCGCTGACGCCGGAACCGAAGCCGAACTTGTTTTCGGGCAGACGCCTTTCTACGGCGAAAAGGGAGGACAGGTCGGAGACAAGGGCGTCATAAAAACAGACAGCGCCGAGTTTGAAGTGACCGACACCGTTTATCCGGCGGCAGACCTTATAGTCCACCGCGGGCGCGTCGTGTCCGGCAGCCTGAGAGTCGGAGATACCGCCGCACTGCAGGTGGATGAAAAACGCCGTTCGGAGATACAGCGCCACCATACCGCGACGCACCTGCTGCATGAGGCGCTGACGCGTGTGCTCGGAAAGCATGTCCGCCAGGCCGGCTCCATCGTCACGCCGACCTTCCTGCGCTTTGATTTCAACCATTTCGCTCCGGTGACTCAGGATGAGCTCCGCGAGGTGGAGAGCATCGTCTACGGCCAGGTGCTGGCAAATACGCCTGTGACCACTGAAGTAATGCAGCTCGACGAAGCGAAAAAGACCGGGGCGCGCGCCCTCTTCGAGGAAAAGTACGGAGACCGCGTCCGCGTGGTCGGCGTAAAGGACTTTTCAACTGAGCTGTGCGGCGGCACACATGTAAAGAGCACCGGAGAGATAGGTCTTGTGAAGATCATCCGCGAGGAGGGCATAGGCTCCGGCATACGCAGGATAACGGCTGTCGCCGGCAGTTCGTCGCTGCCTTTATTCCAGCAGTGGGGTTCGGCGCTTGCAGCCGCTGTCACGATGTTCGGAGGCGACGTGGATACTCTGCAGGCAAAGCTTGCGTCGATGCTTGACGAAAAGAAGGTCCTCGAGCGCAAAAACCGCGAGCTTCAGGTCAAGGCCGCCATGTCTGATATAGAAAACAGCGTCAGGCCCTGCGCAAGCGAGAGCGGGGTCGACCTGATCATCGAAAGATTCGACAACATCACTCCTGATCTGCTTCGCCAGATAGGAGACCGCATACGTCAGAAATATCCGAACGCGCTGCTGCTTCTGGCCGGTGTGGGCGAAGAGAAGCGCGTCATGCTGACGGCTATGGCCTCTGCCGATATAGTAAAGTCCGGCGCGAACGCGGGCAGGCTCCTTAAAGCCGTGGCGGCCGAGATGGACGGTAAGGGCGGCGGCAGTCCGACGCTCGCACAGGGCGGCGCGCAGAGCGCCGATAAGCTCGATAAGGCCTTTGCCGCGGCTCCGGCTATATTCAAAGGGCTGATCTCAGGGA
This sequence comes from Synergistes sp., assembly GCA_017537925.1. Taxonomy (GTDB): domain Bacteria; phylum Synergistota; class Synergistia; order Synergistales; family Synergistaceae; genus Synergistes. The sequence goes on from JAFYJW010000022.1 coordinate 29,565, forward strand.
AATAATAATGCAGAGGGTGGTCGCTCTCGATATAGGCACGGTCAGGATAGGAGTCGCGGTAAGCGACCCGCTGGGCAGCTTTGCACAGGGACTGACCGTGCTCTCGGCGAAGGGCGACTGGCTCTCGGAACTCGAAAAAATAACGGTGCGCTACGGCAGTCCCGAGATACTTGTGGGGCTGCCGCGCCGTACCGACGGTACCGAAGGTCCTGAAGCTGAGCGTATGCGTATGATCGCCGACGGAATAAAAGAGCGTTTCCCCGGGCTTGTTGTCACGCTGTGGGACGAGCGCTTCACTACGACGATCGCGCAGAGGGCTCTCCTTGAGGCCGACGTTTCGCGTGCCGGAAGAAAGAAAAAAGTAGACGAGATAGCCGCGGTGCTTCTGCTGCAGTCTTATCTGGACAGCAGACGCGCGGCTTCTTTTTGAAACGAGGCCCCAGTGGAACTTCCGTCCGGAGTAAAAATGACGCCTATGCTCGAACAGTATACCTACTGGAAGGACAGGTATCCCGACTGCCTTCTTTTTTTCCGCATGGGCGATTTTTATGAGATGTTCTTTGACGACGCCGAGACCGCATCTGCGGTGCTCGATATAACGCTTACGTCGCGCTCCAAAGATTCCGACGCAAAAATACCCATGGCAGGAGTGCCGTTCCATGCGGTCGACTCATACCTCGGACGTCTGGTGGCCGCCGGTTACCGCGTGGCTATATGCGAACAGATGACGGAGCCCGACGGCAGGACGCTCGTCGAACGCGGCGTGATACGTGTCGTGACGCCCGGCACATGGATGCCGGAAAACGCGGAAGGCGACGGAAAGATCGCTGCAGTTTCATTTTCAGACAAGAATATCTCAGTCGCGCTGCTTGAATCTGCAAGCGGCACGCTTCGCGCCGGGACATTCCCGGCGGACAGGGGCGCTGCTCTGCTTGCGGCCTTCGCGCCGGCTGAAGTGATTCTTAAACGCGGGCAGACAGCGGAATTTGCCGCGAAATGCCCGCTGCTTGCGGCTTTAAGCACAGCCGAACGCGACCGCGGGGATTTTGACCCGCAGCAGGGTTCGGCCTGGCTCTGCCGCAGGTGGGGCATGGCGTCGCTTTCGCCGATGGGCCTTGACGACAGAGACGAAGCGGCGGGAGCCGCGGCGGCCGCGCTTAAGTATCTTGAAGAGACTCAGTTCTCAAAGGCGTCGCATATAACGTCGGTCACCCCGATACTGCCCCGCGAAAATATGATACTTGACCAGAGCACGCAGGCAAACCTCGAACTGACGGACAAAAACAGCGCGTCGCTCTTCTGGTCGCTGAACAGGTGCCGCACGCCGATGGGAAAGCGCCTTCTTAAGGAATGGATAACATCTCCGCTGCAGGACATAGAGCAGATAGAACAAAGACAGGACATAGTGGAGCGTCTTGTAAAAGAGGCAAAACTGTGTGAGAAGCTCTGCGGTCTGCTTGCGGGCTGCCGCGACATCGGCAGGGCGCTCTCGCGCCTTACGCTGAAGATGGGACAGCCCGGGGATCTGCTTGCGATCAGAGAGACGCTTGCCGTGCTGCCTTCGATAATAAACCTGATAAGTGACGACGGCAGACTTTCCGCCCTTGTCCCCAAAAGCAGCACTGCGGAGATATCGGACCTTTTGTCATCTGCGCTCAATGATACGGTGCCTAAGTTCGTGCGCGACGGAGGCGTTATAAGGCCGGGCTACAGCGCAGAATTGGACAAATGGCGCGATACGGCATCCGGTTCCTCGGCGCGTCTTGCGGCATTTGAAGAGAGGGAGCGTGAAGCAAGCGGCATAAAGAATCTTAAAGCCGGAGTGAACAAAGTATTCGGCTATTACATAGAGATTCCGAAAGGCGCTCTTTCGCGGGTGCCTGAAGGCTATATAAGAAAGCAGACCCTTGTCAATGCCGAGCGTTTTATCACGGAAGAACTGAAGAAATTCGAGGAAGAGATATTCCGTGCGGAGGGCGAGATCCTTTCCATAGAGGCGGAACTGTACGCTGATCTGGTGGAAAAGACGCTTGCGGCCTCCGGGGCTCTTAAAGACGCGGCCCGCTTCACGGCGGAGCTCGACGTATACGCGTCGCTTGCGTCCGTTGCGCGTGAACGCGGCTATACGCGGCCCCATATAGACATGAGCAAGGATTTTATCGTAAAAAACGCGCGTCACCCCGTGATAGAGCTGACCCTCGGGAAAAATCCGTTCACACCGAACGACTTTGATTTCAGCGCGGAGAACGGCCGCCGCATAGCCCTTATCACGGGTCCCAACATGGCAGGCAAATCGACATATCTGCGCATGGCGGCGCTGATCGCGATAATGGCCCACACGGGTTCCTTCATACCCGCAGAAAGCGCGAAGATCGGCCTGATAGACAGAGTGTTCACAAGGATAGGCGCGCGCGACGAACTTGCAAAAGGGCAGAGCACATTCATGGTCGAGATGGTTGAGACGGCAGGCATCCTGCGCCACGCGACGGACAGGAGCCTTATCATACTTGACGAAGTGGGGCGCGGTACGTCCACCTACGACGGGCTGAGCATAGCATGGGCCGTCGTGGAGTTCCTGCAGGGACAGGAACATTCAAAGCCGCGCGTATTCTTTGCCACTCACTACCACGAGCTTACACAGCTGGCTGAACTGCTTCCCGGCATAGTCAACCTGAGCATGGGCGTCGCCGAAAGCGAAAAGGGGATAGTATTCCTGCACAAGATAGTGGAAGCCCCCTCCGACCGCTCCTACGGGATAGAAGTGGCCCGCCTGGCCGGCATCCCTTCGGCCGTGCTGCGCCGTTCGCAGGAGCTGCTTGCGAAATTCGAGGAAGAGGGGACCATGAAGAACGAAGAGATGAAAAATTCCGGCGGCAGCCAGCTTACGCTCTTTGATATAAGGCAGGAGGCCATCCTTGAAGAGCTGTCCGCCTGCGACCCGAACAACATGACTCCGCTTGCCGCGCTTGAGCTTGTAAGCAGGCTTCGCGAAGAGAGCAGAAAGGCGCTTGGTTTCAAATGATAAAAAAACTTGCCCCGGATGTGTCGATGAGGATAGCGGCCGGCGAAGTAATAGAACGCCCCTCGTCTCTTGCGAAGGAGCTTATAGAGAACTCTCTTGACGCCGGGGCTTCCAGTATATCTGTTCAGACTGAACAGGGCGGAAAGAGCTCGTTCGTGATAGAAGACGACGGATGCGGGATATCCTTTGAGGAGCTCCCGCTTGCTCTTGAACGCTATGCGACGAGCAAGATATCCGGCATAGACGATCTTGACAGGATATCCACGCTCGGCTACAGGGGAGAGGCTCTGGCAAGCATCGCCGCCGTTTCACGCCTCGAGATAAGAAGCAGGACGGCAGGCGAAGAGAGCGGAGGCCTTATCAGATGCGAGGCCGGGGAGATAACCCTTCACTGCGAAACGCCCGCAAAAGCCGGCACCCGCGTGCAGATAGACGATCTTTTCTTCAATCTGCCCGCGCGCAGAAAATTCTTAAAGACATCATCTGCCGAACTTCGCCGCATCGTCCAGATTATAAACGACTACGCGCTGATATATCCGGATGTCGCTTTCCGTCTTGCCGAAGGAAGCAGAAAGATAGTTGAATACGGCTGCGCCGACAGCGTGGAAGAGCGCCTGCAGCGGCGCTGGGGAAAGCAGGCTCTTATCCGCTTTTCAGAGGCGCAGAGCGGCGGACTTTCGGTGCGTATGTGGTGGAACCCGATGCCTGACTCAAGAAGGGTCTCGCTTACGCTTTTTGTAAACGGCAGACGCGTGCAGGACGCTTCGGTAAAAGCCGCGATATCCTCGCAGGACGCGGCTGCTTTCGGAGAATGGCTGGTGATGCTGGCACTTCCCCCGGATGAAGTCGACGTGAACATCCATCCGACAAAGGAGGAAGTCCGCTTCCGCAAAAGCGGAGATATATTCAAAGCTGTCTTCAACTGCGCGAAGACGATCTTCGCGGACAGGCTCTCAATAAAAGGCGACAGTCCCGCAGCACAGCAGAGCAACATGGGCGGCATGCCCTCAGAGCAGCCCGGCGGAGCGGAAGCGTGGAGCTTTTACAGGAAGGAACGCTGGCGTGCGGCAAGCCCGCTTTCTTCACAGCCGGCCCAAACCGCCAATATATTCACGCCGGCCGCGGAGACTGCCGTTCCCCAGGAAAGCTTTAACGGGGATGCTTTCGGCAAGCGCTATATAGGGCAGTCTGCGAACGGCTTTTTGATATTTGATTTTCCTGACGCGATCTGTCTGCTCGATCCGCACGCAGCGCACGAGAGGATACTGTACGAGGAGATATGCGCGGCTTTCAGCAGGGGAACTGCGGTGCAGCAGCTGGCTGTCCCGCAGGAGATACCGCAGGCTGCAGCGGCCGAAGCGTCGCTCTACCGGAAGGAGCTCGAAGAGCTCGGCTTTATGACCTCAGGCGACATGCTGACGGCGGTACCCGCGATAAAGGGAAAGGGACACCTGTCGCCTGTCGATATGCTGCGCTCTGCCATCCGCGGGATAGAGACGGAAAACGACCCGGGAAAGCGCGACAGGGAAGTCTGGTGGCGCATGGCGCGCCTTGCGTGCCGCGACGCGGTGAAGTTAGGGCAGCGTTTCGAACGCGAAGAGGCGGAAGAACTCCTGTCCCGCCTTGAGAGCTGCGATACCCCCTGCACATGCCCGCACGGAAGACCTACGGTCTTCCTGATAGAGAACAAAAAGCTCTTTGAGTGGTTCGAAAGGTAAAACGGAAAACAGGGGCATCCGGCTTCCGCGGAATATATACACTGTTTTGACGGGACATGATACAGGCGTAAAGAGCCGTACCTGATATGAACGATGAGAGAATAAAGGCGATCGCGATAATAGGGCCCACAGCCGTAGGCAAGACGAATTTCAGTCTTTCGCTTGCGGCGTCGCTCGGAGCCGAGATAATATCGGTAGATTCACGTCAGGTCTACCGCTACCTTGACGTGGGCACGGACAAGGTCTCCCGCGAGATACGGCGCCGTATCATCCATCACCTTATAGACATAGCCGATCCCGATCAGGTATATTCCGCCGCCGATTTTGCGGTGGACGCGGCAGACGCCGCGCGCCGCATATATGCCCGAGGGCGCGTGCCTCTTCTTATCGGAGGAACGCCTTTTTATTACCGCGCGCTTGAAGGCGCTCTTTCGGACAACCTGCCGAAGGATGAAAACGTGCGCGCCGCGCTTGAAAATGAAATAAAAGAAAGAGGGCTTGACGCCCTGCACGGCGAGCTCGAGGGCATAGACCCCGAGTCTGCCGCAAGGATACATCCGCACGATCCGGTGCGCACGATGCGGGCGCTTGAGATATTCCGGATAACCGGCAAAAGCGCCTCCTGGTGGTACGGAAGCGCGGGCAAGATGGAATCCCCGTGGGATATACTCTATATCGGGCTTACGAGGGACCGTGCCGTGCTGTACGAAAACATCGCGCGCCGCGTCGGGGAACAGTTTGCGAACGGCTATCCGGAAGAAGTTAAATGGCTGCTTGACAACGGCTATTCTCCCGACCTTCCCGCGCTTCAGGGCTTTGGCTACAGGGAACTGGTCGAATATATCATGGGGAAAGTGACGCTTGAAGAGGCGGAGGAAGGCGACATAAGATCCACAAAAGCCTTTTCGCGCCGCCAGATGACCTGGTTCAAACATTTTGAGCCGGCCGTATGGTATGACCTGGGCACGGCGTCGGGAGATGACGTGATCTCAGACGTTCTTTCACGCTCCCTCTCTCATCTGGAAGGAAGAAAATGAGAATAATAACCGCGGAACCAACCGGACTCTGCTTCGGGGTGAGGCGCGCAGTAGCCGCGCTGGAAGAAGCTCTTAAAAAATACGGGCGTGTCTATTCGCTCGGCGCCCCGATACACAACCCGCAGGAGACGAAGCGTCTTGAAAAGCTCGGTCTTGAGGTCGTGGAAGATCCGTCTTACGTCCCGAAAAACGCGGCGGCCTTTGTGCGGGCGCACGGTGTTTCGCCGGAAATCTTATCCGCGCTGAAGGAAAGAAGCATAAATATTACAGACGGAACATGTCCTTTTGTAAAAAACGCGCAGGAAAAAGCAAAAGCCCTTTCACAAGAAGGCTATATCGTGATAATATTAGGCGATGTGTCGCACCCCGAAGTCAGGGGGATCACGGGCTGTGTTTCCGGAGAGGTGCATGTGCTTTCCGGCGCGGCGGAGATAACTGAGTATTTCCGCGGAAAACGCTGCGGGATACTTAGCCAGACGACGCAGCGCGTTGAAGATTTTTCTGCGCTTGCCGCGGGATTTGTATCTGTCGCTCCGGAGGTAAAGGTATATAATACGATATGCCGCGCAACGCTTGAGCGCCAGCGGTCTGTATGCAGGCTTGCAGGCGAGGCCGACGGAATAATAATCCTCGGCGGTAAAGACAGCGCAAACACTAAGAAGCTTGCGGAAATAGGCTGTTCATCCGGAGTTCCGACGCTCTGGATAGAGCACGCCGGCGAGCTGGAAAGGAGTTGGGTGCAGGACAGGAAAGCAATAGGAATAGCTGCGGGAGGCAGCACTCCCGACTGGCTGTTAAAAGAACTGATTCAAAAATTAAAGATGATGTAAGCAGGAGGATGTTGGGTATGGCAGACGAGCTTCGCACAGAAGACGCAGCAGTTGAAACAGAAACACCGGAAAAAGAAGAAACAATGGAAGAAATGATGCAGCAGTACGACGTGATGGGCGATTTCCACCGCGGCAAGGTCGTGGAGGGAACTATCGTCGATGCGCGTGAGGACGGCTGGCTCGTGGACGTGGGCTACAAATGCGAGGGATTCCTGCCCCGCAAAGAGTGGTCTCACAAAGTGCTTGTCGAAGAGACGCAGGAACCGGAGAACGGCTCAAAGGTCAGAGTGCAGATAACGAATATCGGCACCGGCGAAGACGCCCAGCTCGGTCTGTCCCGCTGGCGCTGCGAGTTCGACGAGCGCTGGGACAAGCTTGAGAAAGAAGCAGAGGCAAACGAGACGATCACGGTCAGAGGTCTCCGCAAGGTAAAGGGCGGCCTGATCGTAAGCTGCTGCGGCATCGAGGGCTTCATCCCCATTTCGCACCTTACGCAGGAAGGTCACGGCATAGCGCCGGCTAAGCTCGTCGATCAGGACTTCCAGGTCAAGCTTATCGAAAAAGACCGCCGCAAACGCCGTCTCGTATTCTCGCGCCGCAGCCTTATCGAAGAAGAAGTCGCCGGAATCCGCCAGGCATTCTACGATCAGGTCCACGAGGGAGACGTACTTGAGGGAGACGTAAGCAGCATCACATCATTCGGTGTTTTCGTCAATCTGGGCGCTATGGAAGGGCTCGTTCACATCAGCGAACTTTCCTGGCAGCGCAATGCAAAGGCCAAAGATATCGTTTCCAAGGGCGACCATGTGAAGGTGAAGGTCATAGGGATCGACAAAGAGAACAACAGAGTCTCCCTCTCGCTCCGCCAGACACAGGAAGATCCCTGGACCACTGCGGCTGAGCGCTGGACACCGGGAACGGTAACTGAAGGCACTGTAACCAACCTTACAGACTTCGGCGCATTTGTTGAGATAGAGCCCGGCGTTGAGGGTCTCGTTCATATAGGAGATCTGAGCTGGACACGCATCAAGCATCCGAAAGAAGTACTTAAGAAAGGTCAGAAGATAGAAGTTTCGATCATCGAAGCGGATAAAGACCGCAAGCGCATCAGCCTGGGCTACAAGCAGCTCCATGACCCGTGGAAGGACGCCGTGGAGAAGTATCCGAAGGATGCGGAGATTCCTGTCAAGGTCGTCCGTATCGCCGACTTCGGCGCTTTTGTGGAGCTCGAGGAAGGCGTCGAGGGACTTATCCATATCTCCCAGCTCTCGAATCAGCATGTGGAGAATCCGAGAGACGTGCTCACAGAGGGACAGGAAGTTACTGCCAGGGTTCTGGAGGTCAACCCGGCAGAGCGCCGTATCCGCATGAGCCTGCGCCCCGCCCGCGAAGAGCCTGTAAAGCGCGAACGCCCGCAGCGCGAAGAGCGCAGAAGCGACAAGCCGGCCGAACAGGGCGAAGAGCACCAGAGACAGCATGAAGACCGTCCGCGCCGTCCGCGCCGCGAAGGCGGAGAGCGCAGACGCCAGGAGAGCCAGAACAGCGCGCTTCCTCAGGAAGAGATCAATTTCTCTCTCCGCGACCTCCTGAATCAGAAAGAGGCCGAGTAACCTTTAATACGTCAGCACAGACGTCAGGGGTCCCGCTTATTGAGCGGGGCCCTTTTTTACGTTAAAATATCTGAAAAAGAAATAACGGCAGGAGGTCATCGTAATGGCCGTCAGGACGATATGCGTATACCCGGACGCTGCGCTTCGCAGAGAGACCGAGGATGTAACTGTTTTTGACGACGAGCTTAAAGCGCTTGCCGCGGACATGTTCGATACCATGTATGAGAGCGAAGGAATAGGCCTCGCGGCTCCGCAGATCGGAGTATCGAAAAAGATCGTGGTGATAGATTACCGCGGCGACAAAAATGTGCTTGTAAACCCCGTCATCACCGCGGAAGAGGGCTCCGTTACCCGCGAGGAGGGCTGCCTGAGCTTCCCCGGCATATACGAAAAAGTGGAGTCGCCGGAAAAGATCTCGGTGGAATATTTTGACGAGAACGGAGAAAAGCACGTCCGTGAGCTGGACGGCTTTACCGCCTGCGTTTTTCATCATGAGATCGATCATCTTAACGGGCGTCTTCTGATAGACCGCGTATCCCCGCTGAAACGAGCGTTTCTGAAAAAGAAAATGACAAAAAGAGCGGGCGGCAGATAATGGCGCTCTCACTGGGCTTTATTGGTTCCGGCCGCTTTGCCGCGCGCTGTCTTGAGATAATATCGGAGCGGGTCCGTCCGCTCTGGGTCATTACAAATGCGCCTGCCGCATCCGGGAGAGGGCTTAAGCTTCAGGATACTCCTGTATTTGAAACGGCACAGAAGCTCGGGCTGCCCGTCTTTAAAACAGAAAGGCTCTCCGCGGACGCGGAGCGCATAGAATGGCTCAAGGCAAACGCTCCCGACGTGATACTCGTCATAGACTTCGGCCAGATAATAAAAGAGCCCGTGCTTTCGGCAGCGCCGCTCGGCTGCATAAATATACACCCGTCGAAAGTGCCGCAGTACCGCGGCTCCGCGCCGCTTCAGCGCGCCATAATGGACGGGCTGTCAAAGACCGCCGTGTCTATCTTCCGTCTGGACGCCGGCATGGATACAGGTCCGCTGCTTGCTCAGCCCGAGCTTGAGATATCTCAGACGGACACGGCGTCTTCTCTTTCCGAGAAAGCGGCGGTGCTCGGCTGTGCGGAACTGCTGCGCTATATATGCGAAGTGCCGACAGAGGAGTGGAGATTTAATCCTCAGAGCGAAGAAGGCGCGTCTTTGGCTCCAAAAATAGAAAAATCCGAGGGAAAGATAGACTGGGAGCGTGAAAGCGCAAGAAAAACAGCCGACAAGATACGCGGAATAGGCGAGAACCCGGGCGTCTTCTGTATGCTGCGCGGGAAAAGGCTGCGCATAAGAAGCGCGGAATGCGCGGAAGAGGCCCGCGGAGAAGCGGGGTGCTGCGAAATGGCAGGAGACTGGCCGATGGTATTCTGCGCGAAGGGAGCCCTTGTGCTTAAAGAAGTGCAGCCGGAGGGCAAAAAAACAGTATCGGCGGCAGACTGGGCGCGCGGCGCGCGCCTTCAGAAGGGTGAAAAATTCGCGTAGGGAGGCGTCGTGATGAACGAAAAGAATCCGCTGCGAAATATAATAGAGACAAAATATTACTACAAGGGGCATATAGGCAACCTGCGCGTAGACATGGTGCGCTTCCCATCCGGGAGCGTGAAGCCAAGGGAGATACTGGAGCACAGGCCCTGCGTCGCCGTCCTTCCGGTGACCGAAACGGGACGCATAGTGCTTATCAAACAGTACCGCCATGCCGTGGACGAGGAGATATTTGAGATACCTGCCGGCATAATGGAAGAGGGAGAGGAGCCGCGCGCTTCGGCATGCCGCGAGCTGCGCGAAGAGACCGGCTTCAAACCCGGAAAATTGGAAGAGATAGCCGAGATATATACTTCCCCCGGATTCTGCGACGAAAAGATACATATATATATCGCCACGGAACTTTCCGTATCGCCGCTTCAGCAGGATGACGACGAGTTTATCAAAACGTTTGACTTCAGCGTGGAAGAACTCGAAAAAATGATAGCGGAGGGAAAAATAGCCGACGGCAAGACTCTGCTTGCCTATTACTGGTACAGGGCCGTATGCGCAAGATGAAGATGGAATTCGAAGGAGAACTGGGAAAGACCATCGGGCGCTTTATCGATTATATGCGCCTTGAGCGCGGCTGCAGCGAAAACACGCAGCGGGCGTATATGTCCGACCTGAAGCTCTGGACCGGCTACTGCGGCGAAGAGGGGCGGGATCCGCTCGATCTGCGGGAGGAGCCTGTCTCGCGTTTTCTGCTGTCGCTTCAGGCCGGGGCAAGAAAGAAGTCGTCAGTTCAGAGGGCAGGAGCGATGCTGCGCTCTTTCGCGCGCTTCCTGCAGTACGACGGCGTTACCGACAATCTGCCTGTTTTAGTGCCGCTTCCTTCGCGTGAAAAAACTCTTCCGCAGGTAATGACCGAGGGGGAGATACAGCGTATCATGAACGCGTGCGAAGACGGGACCGCCTTAGGGAAGCGTGACCGCGCATTTATAGAGCTGGCCTACGGAGCGGGCATGCGGGCCTCTGAGCTCTGCGGTATAAGGCTCAGGGATCTTGACGCTTCAAACGGGATACTCTACGCCAGAGGCAAGGGCGACAAGGAACGCACCATCCCGTATATAGGGGCGGTACGTACTCTTGTAGAGGAATATATATCCGAATACCGCCCGAAACTGGACAAGCGCGGTGAAGAGTGGCTGTTTCTTTCGCGCAGCGGCAGACAGCTGCACAGGGAGACTCTGTGGGTGATTCTGCACAAGCGCGGCATAGCGGCAGGCATTCCCCGCGACCGTCTGCACCCGCATGTGCTGCGCCATACCTTTGCGACGCACCTTCTCCGCAACGGCATGGACCAGAGGACGCTGCAGGAGATAATGGGACACAGCTCTATAATGACGACGGAAAAATACACTCACCTCGATATGGAGCTGCGCGATAATTACGACAGATACCATCCGCTTGCGCGGTAACCGTTTGCCTGATTCGAAACGGAAGACCGCGCGCTTATCCTGGATCTTACGGAGGGACGAAAATGTATTACTGGGACAAGGTCGACGAAGCGCAGAGATTTATAGAAAAAAGGAGCGGCGGCGTACCGATCAAAGCCGCCGTTGTGCTTGGCTCCGGGCTTGGGCGTGTCTCGGACGAGATCGAAAAAACTGAGGTAATAAAATACGAAGATATACCCTACTGGCCCAGATCTACCGCGCCGGGGCATGAAGGAAAGCTTATCATAGGCACGCTGCGCGGCGTTCCCGTCGCGGCGATGCAGGGGCGCGTGCACTATTACGAAGGCTACAGCATGGCGGAAGTCACGTTCCCGGTGCGCGTCTTAGGGCAGCTCGGCATAAAGGCGTTCGTCGCGACGAACGCGTCAGGAGCGGTCAATCTGGACATAAAACCCGGCTCCATGGTCGCTATAAAGGACCATATAAATTTTATGGGCGCCAACCCGCTGACAGGCGTCAACAACGACAAGTGGGGAGAGCGCTTCCCGGATATGACTAAGGCCTACGACCACGAATTCCTTGATATCCTTGATAAGGTGGCGGAGAAGGAGGGCATAGCGGTCAGGCGCGGAGTATACATGGCCTTCAGCGGCCCGTCCTTTGAGACGCCGTCGGAGGTGCGCGTGGCCCGCATGCTGGGCGCCGACGTGGTCGGGATGTCAACGGTCCCGGAAGTGATCGCTGCAAACCATATGGGCATACGGGTGCTCGGCATCTCCTGCGCCGCGAACTACGGCGCCGGCATAACGATGCAGAGGCTCACGCACCGTGAGGTACTTGAGGCTATGGCAAAGGCCGGCGACGATTTGTCAAGGCTCGTAAGAGGATTTATAGGGGAGGTTAAATTATGACCTTCAACATGCTGGATTTCATCGAAAAAAAACGCACAGGAAAGCCGAACACGGAAGAAGAGCTGAAGACGCTTGTAGCAAAAACCATGTCGAAAGAGCTGCCGGACTACCAGCTCGCGGCATGGCTGATGGCGGTATGCTTCAACGGCCTGAACGACGATGAGCTGATGTACTTTACACAGGCTCTTGCCGACTCGGGGGAAAGATACACGTTCCCCGCCGATATGCACATCGTCGACAAACACAGCACCGGCGGCGTAGGCGACAAGGCCACGCTGATACTCCTGCCGCTTGCGTCATGCTGCGGCGCTTCCGTTTCAAAGCTTTCCGGCCCCGCGCTCGGCTATACTGGCGGTACTGTCGACAAATTCGAATCTATACCGGGGATGAATATGAAGCTTGATTCCGCGGAATTCCTCTCGCAGGTAAGACGGATAGGATGCGCGGTATCCGGGCATTCGAAAGAACTTGCCCCGGCGGAGGGGATATTCTACAAGCTCCGCGACGTTACCGGCACAGTGCCTTCGATACCGCTCATCACGTCGAGCATCGTCAGCAAAAAGCTTGCCGGCGGCGCGGCGTCTTACGTCTTCGATGTGAAGTGCGGGAGCGGAGCGTTTATGAAAGACAGGGTTTCCGCCGAGGCTCTTGCCCGCAGCCTTGTCGGAGTGTCAAAAAAACTCGGCAAAAACGCTGTGGCGGTGCTTACCGACATGGAGCAGCCGCTCGGTGAATGGGTAGGAAACGCGGCGGAAGTTTACGAAGCCATAGAAGTGCTGAGCGGGCGCGGCCCTGACGATACAAAGGAGCTCTGCGTCACTCTCTGCGGCCATATGCTTGCGCTCTCGGGCGCCGCCGCATCTGCAGAAGAGGGCAGGAAAAAAGCTGAGCAGGCGATCGCGGACGGTTCCGCTCTCTCAAAATTCAAAGAGATAGTAGCCTCTCAGGGAGGCGATGCCGAAGTCGTGCGCCATCCTCTCGAAATACTGCCTAAGGCGTCGAAGAAATATCAGCTTAAAGAAACAAAGGGCGGCGTGATATCAAGACTCGACGCGCTGTCCGTCGGGGAAGCGCTGCGCGCGCTCGGCGGCGGAAGGATGAAATTAGGCGACAAAATAGACTATTCCGCGGCAATACGCCTTAATAAAAAGATCGGATGCGCGGTGGATGCGGGAGAGAGCGTTATCGACGTATTCTACAACGACGGGGAGAAGCTGAAAGACGCGATCTCTCTGCTTGAGGGATGCTGGAGCACTGAAGCTTCCGCAGAAAAACGTTCTCTGATAATAGAAACTATCGCGTAACAGGATAAAACAGGCGCCGCTGCCGCTTCAGAGCAACGTCAATTGCGGCGCCTTTCGTTTTCTGATATACTTTTCAAATAAAATCAACGCGCCATGATGCGGAGGCGCTTTTCGGCCGGTGCCGGGCCCGGACTTCAAATCCGGTGGAAGGGGTTAACGGCTTCTTCGGTGTGTTCGACCCACACACGCCTCCGCCATTCAAATATACTCATTGCCTCATAAACCGGGAATTCCCTTGCCATCTGACAATAATACGGCAGCAGATACCGTTCCGTGACTGTTTTCAGCATGCGGCAGCTTATTTGTATATGTATCTGCGGTGGCAGATCTGCACCGCGAGGACAAGGGGCCGCCCGTCCTCTATACGGCACAGCACGCTCCGGTCGCCGGCACGATAACGCCAAAGCCCGGAGAGGTCACAAAAGAGGGATTTGCCGCGAAGCCCCGGATCCTGCAGTTTTTCTTCCTCAAGATATCCGGTGATGCGTACAGCGTCCGGTCTGCCCACCGCCGCATCCTTCATATTCAGCCGGTTATGACCATTTTCAAAGCAAAAACCGCCCATGCCTGTCAGACGTTTTCTTTGTATTCCATCGGTGTAAAGCGGATGCCGTCGACCGTCTGTTCGCTGCCTGTCGCCGTAAGGCCGAGTGTATCGTAAAAAGGCAGACCGTACGGAGAAGAGTTGAGCGTGATCGTCCGGCCGTGGAAGTCCTCCAGCATCCGCTTGAAGAGTTTTGTCCCAATGCCGCACCGGTGGTGCTGCCCGTCTACAAATAAGAAACAAATGTGACGCTTTTCTCTCCGGATGCCGAGCACGCCCACGATATCCTCTCCATCGAACGCACCGTAGTAGACGATGTCCTTAAGATAGGTTTCGTCCTTCAGGCTCTTGCGGAATACCTCAGTTCCTTCCGGGGCATAGTCGGGGGATTCATATTCGGCGAATACCTTCCACACAAGCGCAAGCGCTGCCGGGACTTCATTTTTTGTCACTCTCCGGATCGATATGCCGTCCTGTGTCTGTCTTCCGTATGTCTTTATGAAATGCCGGCTGAACGCCTCTATCTGCTCCAGCGCCCACTCAGTTTTTCCCGGCTCACGGTCGCACATCTGAATAAGCGACGAGATCGGCGCGGTATACGCAAAGGCGAGCATTGCAGGATCACCCCGTCGGAAAAGCTTCTTGTCCGTCATGTCGGCAAATATCTGCGTGAACATCTTCGCGGGTCCGGTGAGAAAATGCTTTGCTGCCAGATCTCTCGCACGGTCATCCCGAAACTGCTCGATAGAAAGCAGTCTGCGCATCTTTACAATATTTTCGTCGCGGATCGTAAGATCCGCCATCCGCACCGTCACCCGGACCAATTCTTCCAAAGACTCCGGAGCAGGCAGCAGACGCCCGGGGGAAGCGAAGCGTTCGTCATAACAGACCGACATCCTGTCCAGCAAAGCGTTCCAGATTTCCTCTTTGCCTGCATAATGTTTATAGACCGACGACTTGACAAGCCCGAGTGATTCGGTGATCTCACGGATATTTGTGCCGGCATAGCCGTTCTCAGAGAACTTTGTGAGCGCCGTTTCCAGAATTCTTTCTTTTGTATCCTTCGCCATGAGGGATCTCCTTCAGCAAGAACAGTGACCGTTTGTTCACTTATTATAGTGAACAAACGATCTCTTATCAAGGCCGTTTAAAACTTTACATCTGTCTTAAATAACCCATGGAAGGGGGAGGTGGGGAGCATATCGAATTCAATGATTTGCCGCTTCCCGGCATGATCTGGCTCCGCCATGATCTCCCGCGCGCTTACGTGAATTTGATGGTTCCGCCATGCGCTTCAGCGCAGTTCATGCCATTGGGCAATTCATGACGCGAAGCGTCAATTCACGCGGCGTCAGGCGCAGTTCATGTCCGCAGGACCTTCCGCAGGTACAGTGTTCCCGGCGCTGTCCGGCATGTGTGAATGTTTGAAAAAAGGGGGTTTAATGTTATAATCCCGTTGTTCGGGATGTAGCGCAGTCTGGTTAGCGCACCTGCTTTGGGAGCAGGGGGTCGTCGGTTCGAATCCGACCATCCCGACCATTTTTATGCGTTCGTTTCAACTTTGTGCCCCGGCTGTACGCCGGCTTCGGCAAAAGTAAATCCCCACCCCTGCGGGAATTTACTTTTGCAATTAACCCGTGACGCGCGCCCTATGCGCCGGCAGTTGACAATATCGCAGAATTCTATATAATAGCCATGTTTGTTCCGTTGGGGTATGGTGCAACGGCAGCACGCCTGACTCTGGATCAGGTAATCGAGGTTCAAATCCTTGTACCCCAGCCATACCGAGGTATGGTCCCTTCGTCTAGGGGCCCAGGACGGCGGGTTCTCAGCCCGTTAACAGGAGTTCAAATCTCCTAGGGACTACCAATATATGCGCCGCGTGCCTGAGAGACGCGGAAGTTTTCGGGGAGAAGGCGTCATGCGCGTTCTCCCTTTTTTTGTACAACCAACATCATGATGCGAAGGTGACTCGCTTATGACCGTGAATGCAGCGGAAAAGGGCAATGCCGCACCGGGGCTGTCCGCTTCACCGGACGGCAGGATAATTTATTTCGTGCGCCACGGAAGGACTGAATGGAACGACCAACTCCGCTATCAGGGCGCCGTTGACATCCCGCTTAACGAAGACGGGCGGATGCAGGCGCGGAAAGCGGCGCTGCGTTTTTCATCCGCGGATATAGACGCGGTCATATCAAGCCCGCTCTCAAGAGCCGTCGAAACGGCGGAGTGCATAGCTTCCTTCCATAAGGAGCTGAAGGTCGAAAGCACGCCGCTTCTTACTGAAGTAGATTTCGGCAAATGGGAGGGGCGTACGGTCCCGGAGATAAAGGCGGAATACGCGGATGTATTCGCGGCGTGGAGGAACGACCCTCTGAATGTCGCCGCGCCGGGAGGGGAGAGCATGGACTCTCTTTACGAAAGATGCGGACTATTTGCAGAGCAGCTGCTTGCAAGGCATGAGCGCAGGACCGTCGTGGTCGGGCACGGAGCTATGCTGCGCGCGCTTTTCCCGCGCATGCTTCAGCTTCCCCGCGTAAGCTATTTCTGGAAGACCCGGCTGGACAACTGCTCGATAACGGCGTTCAGCGCAGACGCCGGCAGATTTGCGCTTATCTATCAGAACGACACTTTGCATCTTAAGGTCGCAAACGATAAAATAGCGTATCTGCCGATTATGTAGCGAAAATTTTCTTAATCTGTGGTAGAATTAAACAGATATTGAATTTGCCAAAGACAGGATGTGATTCTGATGCGCGGCGAGACGGAAAAATTCAGCGTAATAGACGATGAACCGCAGCTGTGGAAGGACTGTTCCGCCGGCAGCGCAGAGGCACGGGAAAAGCTTATTCTTGCGAACCGTCCCATGGTCTACTGGCTGGCAAAGAAATTAAAAGTTCCCTATGACACATATCAGGATCTGATTCAGGAGGGCATGCTCGCGCTTATAGGCGCCGTGGATTCTTTTGACACGGAGCGCGGCGTGCGCTTTTCCACGTTTGCCTATTACAGGATACGCGGGCGCATGATAAATTTCCTCCAGCGCGTCGAAGCGAAGGCGCCGGCGCCTGTGGACGATACCGAGCTTGCCGGCGGCAGTTATGACAGTCAGATCGCGTTCGGCGAAGCGGACCGCAGCGAATGGTCGATAGACCTTGAGAACGCGCTCTCACAGCTTTCCGAGCGTGAGACCGAGATCATCAGCGCGCTGATAATGGAAGGCCGCATAGCGCGTGAAGTGGCGGATGAGAAAAACATCGACGTGAGCCACGTCTACAGGATAAGAAGAAAAGCTCTCGCGAAACTGAAATCATGGCTCGGGATACAGCCGGGCAATGCCACAGACGAGGCTTAAACAGGGATAATGTTTTATCTTTGTCCGTGGAGTGAGTTGACAGCATGAAACAGAAGACTATCAGACTTCAGAGATGGCTCGACAGACTGACCGCAGCATGCGACAGCCGCAGGTGGAAGTCTGCCGTGGCGGAGGCGGATTGTCTTTCTGCCGAACTTAAACAGGTGCGGGAAGAACTCTGGAAAGAAGCCGAGAACGAGACCGTAAAAACTCCGTTTTCCGTAAGAGCCGGAGGCGCGGTCTTCTTCGGGGCAAGATCCGTTGTTATCGCGCTTCTGATAATCTGCCTTACGACGATTCCCATCTCCGTTGAAAGCGGTAAACCGTCACAGTCGGCGCCCCGGACTATTTCTTCCGTTCCCGCAGGGAACTACGGGGAGTTTGCGATAGTGACCGCAGAGGAAAAAGAGCTTATCACGATGCTGCGCAGAAGCCTTAACGACAGCAATGTAGCCGCCGTGCGCGCGGCCGAGGTCAGACCTCAGACGCCGAAGAAAGCTCCTGTCCCTGCAGTTAAGGCCGCAGTCCGCGAGATGCCGGCCAGGCAGCCTGTCCAGCAGGCTCAGATACCTCAGAAACCGGAAAACAGAATAAAAACAGAAGAGCTCCTGACCCTTATACAGATAGGAGAGAAGAATCTGAGGGGCGGAGAGCCGGCTATCAGGATAATAAACTGATTTTTAC
>JAFYJW010000023.1 GCA_017537925.1 Synergistes sp.
GATTCCTTATATATTCCCCGATATAGGCTATCCTGCCAAAGTATGTAGTCCTGTCCGGCCCAACAAGCGGAGAGATATCCTCCAGACGGAATACAAGAAAAAGAGAAAAAAACAGAGCCGCAAATATTGCGCTGTAGATGATAAACGCCTGGCGCCAGCTTATTTCGCCTGTTTTTCGGAATTGTTCATATGTTGTTTTATACATATCCTTTATTACATTACTCTTCTGCCTGTTAACATGAGATAGTGTCAAGCGAGCATTTATGGCCGGTTATGCCAAGGAACAGGGGCGATACCTCGTCAACACCCCTTCTGTCCGCGTCTCTTTTATCTTTGTTCCGTTTCTGCTCTGCACGACAGCCTTTTTTTATTATAATTCATGAAAATCTACTGCTCACTGCGAATCTTGCTGGCACGGGCCGCAGCTTCAGTCCTTATTTCGCTGCGCGTGGACTTCTTCGCAGCCTCCTCCAGCCACTCAACGGCCTTATCCTTGTCTTTCTCTACGCCTCTGCCTATATCATAGTAAATGCCAAGAAGATACATAGCCGTCCCGTGTCCCTTTTTGGCCGCCATCTTTATATATTTAATACCTTCCTTATAGTCTTTCTTTACGCCATTGAGCGAATCCATATAGGCTATGCCAAGTTCGTAAGCGGCACCTGAAGGTCCGGTTTCGGCAGCTTTTTTCAGATAGGCCATGCCTTTTGTGATATCTTTTTCGACGCCTTTGCGCCCATGGGTGAGATACAAGCCGGCTCTGTAGGCTGCCTGCATATTTCCCTTTCCGGCAGCCTTTTCATACTGCGCAAGGGCTTCCTTGAACTTATGCTCTTCTGTAAGAGCGACTCCGCGCTTAAATTCCGCGGAACCGTCCGAGCTTACAGAGTTGACTGCCATATAAACACAGACAATCAACACAAGAACTACGATCAGCCCTGCTATTATCTTCTTCTGCATCGCATCTTTTTCAGCCATTTCAATATACTCCTTTATACAAATATACCGAGCTATTTTATCACATATCACATATTGATTCTCTTCTCTTCTATGACAAGAGGCCTTCTCATCAGCCTTGCGTTGATCGTGAGGATATATTCCCCGATCATGCCTATGAAGAAGAGCTGCACGGCGCCCAGGAACATCATGCCTATCAGCATAGGCGCGGTGCCTGCTGGGAATTTGTTCCAATACATCAGCTTCAGGATAAGATAAAGTACGCCGATGACTACGCTGAAAAAGCCGGCTATCGCGCCCAGGAATACGGCGAGGCGGATACCTATCTTCGTATAGCTCGTTACGCTGAGCATTGCGTAATCGTACAGGGTATAAAGATTATTTTTTGACTTGCCGCTCTTTCTCAGCTGCTGAACATATTCGATATCTTTGCGCTTCCATCCAAGCTCGGCCACGATGCCGCGCAGAAAGGGGGCCGAATCGTCCAGTTTACGCAGTACGTCTATGAAAGTCCTGTCGTAGAGGCCGAAACCGGTGAAATGTTCTATCTGTTCTACGTCGGAGAATTTTTTCACTAGTTTGTAGTAAACAGAACGCAGCGCATACATAACTTTGCTTTCTTTGCTCGAGGTTTTTATGCCGACTACGATTTTATAGCCCTTCTCCCACTCTTCAACAAAGCGATGAAGCATTTCAACAGGCTCCTGGAAATCGGCGCAGAGGCGGACGGCGCAGTCTCCTGTCGTCTGCATCAATCCGTAATACGGAGAGCGGCTCTGCCCGAAGTTGCGCGCGTTGAATATCGCCTTAACATTTTTATCTCCGGCGCAAAGGAGCTCCAGCCGCTCGCGTGTCTTATCTTTTGAACAGTTGTCTATGAATATTATTTCATAGTTATAACGCGACAGGTTTTTGGCGAATTCCTCTCTGACCGCGCAGCACATCGGAATAACGTTGTCTTCTTCGTTATATGTAGGTATCAGCACGCTTACAGTTTTCATCATGCAGCCCTTTCTTCAATTCCCGCGGAAGCTGAAATATTTATGGCCGAACCAGCTTATCAGCGTAGTGAACACAAGATTCAGCATTCCCGCGAAGTAAGCGTCCAGCGACATTAATGTGACCATCACGTATAGGACCACAATGCCGGAAATAAAGCTTGTAATGTAGACCAACACGAAGCGGCACACCTCAGCGAAGGATTTTTTGTACTGCTTGAAAGTAAAGTATTTATTGAGGATATAGCTGCAAGTTGTCCCAATTATTGTTGCTGCGACATGTGCCAATATATAATGCGCCCCACAAAAAATCAATGCGGCGAACGTCCCGTAGCCGACGGCGGTATTTATGCCGCCGACGATAAGGAATCGTATGCGCTGGTCATTTAGCAGGATATGAAACAAATTTAATGTACGTTCAAGCAATTACGTCTGCTCCATTCCACAGTCTTCTTTATTCCATCGGCGAAGGGTACGAGCTGCCTCAGTTTCAGCGTTTCTGCAGCTTTCCGAGTATCTGGGACATATCTTGGAGGAAGCGCCCTTGCGCTATAAACCGCATCTGCCGCATGTACAACCGCAGGAGGAACAACGCACTTCGCCACGGCCTGCGCAAGTTCCATTATCGAGACCGCCTCTTCGGAACCAACGTTATAAGTTTCTTTATCCTTTCCTTCTAAAAGGATCGTCCAAAGCCATATCATGAGATCTGCGGCATAAAGATAGGAACGGTATGGACGGCCGTCCCTGACAGATATAGGTCTGCTGTTTATCGCATCGCTGATAAAAGAAGTTATCGCAAAGCGCCCGGCATTCAAATTCTGATAAGGGCCGACAAGCGCAAAACAGCGCGCAGACGAAGAAGGGACGGAACCCGCGAAGCACAGCTTTTCCGCCTCCAGCTTTCCTCTGCCGTACGCGTTAGAGGGATGGGGGGCAAATGTTTCCGGCATATGCGGAAGTTCCGGCGGCTGCGTGCCGTAAACGCCGCCGGAGCTTACATACAGCATTTTCTTCACACCTGCGGCTTCCGTATTTTTTACGACATTTCGCGTACCTTCGGCAATTATTGAAAAGAGCTCGTCCGGCAAGGACTCGTCAAGCCTTCCGTCGGACGGCGTCGCGGCGTGTATCAGAAAATCACAGCTGTCATGAAGATGAAAATCCCTGACGTCGCCTTTGAGGAATGAAAGCGAACTCTCCTGCCGGAATACCGGCCAGCTGTGCAGAAACTTCTCCGGATCGCGCGTCAGGATCTCCATCCTTGCGTCAAGACGCAACTTTTTATTTATATGGCAAAAACTGTGCAGAAACCATTTGCCAAAAAAACCTGTCCCGCCCGTGAGAAATAATTTCGCGCCCTTTAATTTCTGCCAGTCACAGGGGGCATTCTCCGCTATGAAATCACAATCTCCGGCAATGATCATGAGAAGCACCTATCTAAACGGGAACATGTCGTCAAGGTTATGGCCGAACTGCATTTTAGGATAAGCCCCGGCTTCTTTGTCGATGATCACTTCAAGCAGCGATGGTCCGCTTCCTGCAAGAAATTCTTTAATTTTATCATCCATTTCCGCGGGGAATTCCATGCGGACAGACCTTAACCCGTATGCTTCGCCGACTTTTACGAAATCAGGCGAACCGTATGTCCAGTCCGAACCCGGCAGTCTTCCGCCGCATATTTCCCTTTGAAACTGCCTTGCTGTGGCAAGAACGCGGTTGTTCATCACGACTATCTTAAGAGGCAAAGCAAGCCTATTTATTACCTCAAGCTCCTGTATATTGCACTGCATGCCTCCGTCTCCCGCAACTACGATTACCTCAGAACCGCCGCCCGCAATGGACGCGCCTATCGCGGCAGGCAGAGCGAATCCCATTGCCCCCATGCAGGGGGTGGTTATGTAATACTGGCCTTCCTTCAGCCAAAGCGACTGGGATACCCATGTCCGGTTTGTACCGACACCTGAGGCATAGCCTGACGCATGGTTGATTTCGGAGCTGCTGAGTTTATATATAAACTCATTCGGATTTATGCCTGGTATGTTGGAAAGCTCCCCGGTATCGGGGTTATTATTTTTGTCTTCTGTTATGACGGCAAGCCAATCTTCGGAAAGGGATGACTTTTTTACCCGCTCTATAAGAAGCGGCAGCATATCCTTTAAGTCGGCGCACAGCGCATTCGTGCCTTTCAGCCTGTTGTTCAGCTCCGCGGGGTCTATATCGATATGGAATACGCTCTTGCCCTCAGTAAATATTTCCGTGTTGGCTCCTATCTGACGGACGTCGGTACGGCTTCCGAGAATCAGCAGCAGGTCGCAGCGCGCCAGAGCCCTGTTTGCCCATCTGTTTCCATATGTCCCGGTAAGACCTGTTGCCCATCTGCATTCGCTGCTTATAATTCCTTTGCCGTGCCATGAATATACAACAGGTATATGCTTCTCCTCGGCGAACTGACGTGCCTCTTTTTCCGTATGCGAACGTATAACGCCTGTACCGAGCAGCATAAGAGGACGAACCGCCCTGCTTAATTCGGCATTCAGCTTGTCGATAAAGCTGTCAATCTCTTCTGACGGCGGAAGAGGATTATTTATCCTGAGCGGGGTAAAATCAAAGCCGGAGCAGTCGATCTCCTCTTTCTGAAGGTTCATCGGAATATCGACCAGCACAGGTCCGGGGCGCCCTTCAAGCGCTGTCCTGAAAGCCTCTGGCAACAAAGTTGTTATATCCTGCGCACGCTGCAGCTGCACGGACATTTTTGTTATAGGCGCGGCTATGGAAACGATATCGGTCTCCTGAAAGCCTATCTGGCGGCATTTAGTGCCGGTGCTGAGCTCGTTTTGATTGACCTGACCGGTGATGAATACGGCAGGGATGGAGTCGAAATAGGCCGTTCCAATACCTGTTACCAAGTTTGTAGCGCCAGGGCCGCTGGTCGCAAGCGCGACGCCGGGCACGCCCTTTACCTGTGCCCAGCCGCAGGCGGCAAAGGCTGCGGCCTGCTCGTGGTGCATGGAGATTATCTTTATGCCGCCGTGTCTGTATATAGCGTCCATCAGCCTGACGGTCATGCCGCCGATCATTTCAAATACGCAGTCAACTCCCTGCGAATAAAGGTATTCCGCTGTAAATTCGCTTACAGTCATGTTTTTACCTCTCTTGCTCTACGCATGTATATTCTTTTATCTGGCAGTCCAATGCTTGCGCGGTGTCTTTATCGGCAAGCCAGGCTTTGCTCCATTCGCAGGTCTTTGCAACCGCTTCCGCTATATGCCACCTCGGCCGCCAATCGAAGGTATTCCTGATTCTTGAGCAGTCTAATTTAAGGAAGTTTGCCTCGTGCGGCCCTCCGCACCATTTGTTTTCCCATCTGGCGCCGTCTCCCCATGCGGAGCAGAAGATGTCCGCCAGATCTCCCGTCGTTACGCAGTCACAGTCGTCCGGCCCCACGTTATACGAGCCGGCGTATTTCTTCGGATCATCGTACTGTTTTTCCGCGATCATCAGATAGGCAAATACAGGCTCCAAAACGTGCTGATAGGGGCGCGTGGAGTGCGGGTTCCTGACGATGACCGACTCATTTTTCATAACGGCTCTGATGCAGTCAGGGATGATGCGGTCGGCGGCGAAATCCCCGCCGCCGATGACATTGCCGGCCCGCGCGGTCGATATTGCAGTATTTCCGTCGCCGAAAAAGCTGTTTTTATAACTGCTTGTTACAAGTTCGGAACAGCTTTTGCTGTTGGAGTACGGGTCATAGCCGTTTAACGCATCATCTTCCCTGTACCCCCAGTACCACTCTCTGTTGTGATAAACTTTATCCGTTGTGACGTTCACAAAGCTCCTGACGCTCTCGCAGTGTCTTACGCACTCCAGGATATTCACCGTGCCCATGACGTTGGTCTCATAGGTGTAACGCGGATCCCTGTAGCTCTCGCGCACTATCGGCTGAGCGGCCATATGGATGACTATTTCCGGGGAAGCTGCTTTCAGCGATTTTTCAAGCTTTGCAAAATCCCGGACGTCTCCGGTAATGCTGTCGATGTTTCCTTCAAGCCCCGCCATTGAAAAAAGGTTCGGCTGTGTTGGCGCGGGCAGGCTGTATCCGGTGATATCCGCGCCCATGTTCAGCAGCACGCGGCTCATCCACGAGCCTTTAAAGCCGGTGTGCCCCGTGAGGAATACGCGCCTGCCGCGCCAGAATTCGCCGGTCACCATACTTTCCATGGGGCAGAACCTGCCTGCCACATTTTTTCCAGCGCCATTTTATCGCGCATTGTATCCATTGGGCGCCAGAAGCCGCGGTGGAACCATGCCGACAATTCGCCGTTTTTGGCCAGTGCTTCAAGCGGCTCGCGCTCCCATACGGTGGCGTCACCCTCGATAAGTTCGAAGACGTCCGGCTCCAGCACAAAGAAGCCGCCGTTTATCCAGCCGCCGTCCCCCTGGGTCTTCTCTTCAAATTTTTCTATTTTATTGCCTTCAAGCTTCATATGTCCATAGCGTCCAGGCGGCTGGACGGCAAGAAGCGTCGCGCGGCTTTTGTTTTCTTTGTGGAACTTTATCTCTTCTGCTATATTTACGTCGGAGACGCCGTCACCGTATGTCATGCAAAAAGTTTCTCCGCCGACGTATTCTTTTATGCGTTTGATGCGGCCGCCCGTCATAGTCACCTCTCCCGTATCCACGCAGGTAACGCGCCAGGGTTCAGCGTAATTGTTGTGTATCTGCATCTGTCCGTTTTCCATGTCAAAAGTAGCGTCCGACATATGCAGACGGTAATTTGCAAAAAATTCTTTTATAAGATAGCCTTTATAGCCGGCGCAGATTACAAAATCGTTTATTCCGTAATGCGAATAGATTTTCATTATATGCCAGAGTATCGGATGGCCGCCGATCTCAACCATGGGCTTAGGCTTAAGTACTGTCTCCTCTGACAGACGCGTCCCCAAGCCCCCGGCAAGAATTACGCATTTCATCGTTCGCCCCACCTTTTTTTAATGCCCTTTTAATACATCTATACTGTTTCTGTATTTATAATCAATTATATATGAAAACTACGCCAAAATTAATATCTTGGCTATCAAAAAAAACTTATAGTTATCAATAATTTGTCAAATATTGAATATGCGAAAAATACTTGACACTATCAAAATATCACAACAATCGCATTGCATCGTTATCTGTTTTCACATTTATCCTGTTACAGCAGACAATATGTCATTCTGCTGTCTTTTTTCTTTTGTTCTGAATGGTCATAACGGACAATATGGCTGTGCCCAATGCAAATAAGCAGAGCCCGAGACGTAAGCCGGGGACGTGATACTCCAGCTCCACTATGTGCTCCCCTGCTTCAAGAGGCAGCACCATAAAGAAGGAGTTTGCCTTCAGCAGTTCAGCTTGCCTGCCGTCGACCTTTGCATGCCAGCCTTTGCTGTACGGTATCGACAGGCAGAGGATCTTGTTTTTCCTCAGGCTTATAGTTCCTGAGACTTTATCGTTGCCCACGTAAATATTTTCCAGCACATCTTCGCGCAGCTTGTTTATCCGCGCCGGGTAATTGCCCATCGGCACCGCGTATATTTTTATACCGCCTAAATGATAAGTGCCTTTGCGGCGCCATCTGATTTTACATCTGACCACCCGGTCATCATATGAGCCGAGCCTTGCGAGATAATTTTCTCTGCCGCAGTACGTCGAACTGTTATTTTTTGCAGGCAGCACGATTTTCC
>JAFYJW010000024.1 GCA_017537925.1 Synergistes sp.
CGTCCTGAGCCAGGATCAAACTCTCCGTTTGATTCTGTCACTCTTCCTTACTCGCCGGCTCCGAAACTCAGCTTCCGCTGCGCCCCGGATTTTTTCTTCTTAAGGGCCCGGGCGCCTCTTCAGGCTGAGCTTCCGCTTTCGCCCTCCGATACGCCTTTTCCTCTTCTTTCCCTTTTCCCTTTTTGTCATGGTTCCGCGCCAACCATAAAGGCGTTGCCTTTTCAAGCGGCGCATTGTGTAGTATAGCACACAATATCATCACGTCAACGAATACTTACCGTTAATAAACTATATAAAATATTTTCTGTTAATTATCTTTTCAATACAAAATAAATGTCAACCTTTTTATTGTTTGGACTTTTGCTGACAATAAAAAACAGCGGCGTGTTTATTTGATAAACAAGCCGCCGCGGAAACTTTAAATATTTTATATTTTTTTATTATTTTTTTCGGGGGCAGAACCCCGGAGCCGTTATATATCCTATTCCCCGGCTTTTTGTTCGGAAGGCGCTTCGCTCATGTCAAGCTTAAGAACTCCCTCTTCAAGGAGCGCTTCGACGCTTTCGTCAAGCGAGCTTTCTTCGTGCTCGTCTTCGGCGGGGGCGTCTATCAGCCCGAGCCCCTCCGCAACCTTGCTGAGGACTTCTTTTCTTATCTCTTCCATCAGCTCCGGATGCTCTCCTATGTAGGCGGACGTCGCTTCCTTGCCCTGCGCGAGCGTCTCGCCGCGATACGCAAGCCACGAGCCTTTGCGTTTCACGACATTCTGATCTATAGCCATGTCAAGCACTGCCATAGCCTTCGGCACGCCCTTGCCGTATATGAGCGTAGTGTGCGCCGTGCGGAACGGCGGGGCAAGCTTGTTTTTCACGACCCTGACATAAAGCTCGTGCCCTATAGTCGTCTCTCCCTGAGTGACCGGCTTTCCGCGCTTTACTTCTATTCTGACCGAGCTGTAGAACTTAAGCGCGCGGCCGCCTGTCGTCGTCTCAGTGGGGCCGCTGCTGTAGCCCGTGCTTATCGTCGAACGAAGCTGGTTTATGAATATGACGGTCGTCCTGCTCTTGGCTATCGAAGCGGTAAGACGGCGCAGCGCGTAGCTCATAAGGCGCGCGTGCAGCCCGACCTGGGTTCCCTCGCCCATCTTTCCGTCGATCTCGGCCTGAGGAGTGAGAGCGGCTACGGAGTCTATCACTATAAGGTCGAACGCTCCGCTGCGCACAAGCGTATCCACTATATAAAGAGCCTGTTCGCCGCTGTCCGGCTGCGACAGATAGAGGTTGGCGGTATCCACTCCGAGCGTAGCGGCAAGGCGCGGGTCAAGCGCATGTTCCGCGTCGATAAAGGCCGCTATTCCTCCGGCCTTCTGCGCTTCCGCAAGTATATGGAGCGCTATCGTCGTTTTTCCGCCGCCTTCGGGGCCGAATATCTCGACCACTCTGCCGCGGGGAACGCCGCCGATGCCGAGCGCCACGTCAAGCGGCAGTATGCCGGTTGGTATGAATTCGACCGCTTTCTGCACCTCGTCGCCGAGACGCATGATGGAGCCTTCGCCGAATCTCCCCTTTATATCGTTGAGAGCCTGAGCCAGAATGTCTTCTTTGGTCACCGGTCCGCTGTTCTTCTTCGCCATATGCATGCCTCCGTTCCTTATACTTTTTGTTTATGCTCGCATACAGTATTATATCAGCTATTTTTTAAGAGGAAAGCGCTCCAGAGGGGTATGTATCGCCCCTCCCGGCGTCAGTTTGCTTTCCATCATAATTATCTCTTCTACCGTCCATTCCGGCAGTTCTATCGCGTCTTTCAGAAGCGCGGCTGCGAAAGCCGGCGCAAGCGGGGCCGTATCTTTCCTGCGCCCGAGTGTTATATGCGGCGAAAATCTTCTTTCTTCTTCTATACCGAAGCTGCGGGCACAGCTTTCCACGGCATACCAGAGCCTTCTCAGTTCCGCCGTCTGCCCCTTTATTCCTGCCCATATCACACGCGGGGAGGAAAGCGACGGGAAGCCGCCTATGCCCGATATGCAGAGTCGGAAAGCGTTTCCCAGGTCCTCTTTTCCAAGCTGCGCGCAAAGCGCGCCGACCGTATTTTGCTCTATCTCTCCGCAGAATTTGAGCGTTATATGGATGGTATCGGCAGATACCCATCTTACGCCGGGACATTCGGCGCGTCTCAGCGCTATCCACCGAGAAAGCGCGCATACCGACGATGAAGGCAGCTTCGCGCACACAAAAACACGCATCGGTTTTGAGGCGCCGCGGCCGAAAGCAGATCTGACCATTATCTTCCGGCGCAGCTACTGCCGCAGAGCGACAGCAGATGCAGCAGCGCGCGCTCGACCGTGGCCGCCCGCACTTCTTCCCTGTTTCCTCTAAAGAGGCATTTGAAGGCTTCCGTTCCCTTCCATGACGCGCAGCCGAACCATACCGTGCCCGTCGGTTTGCCGGGGACCGCCCCGCCGGGACCCGCTATGCCGGTCACGGAAAGAGCGACGTCCGAAGAGAATATCCTTTTTGAGCCCTCGGCCATTTCTCTTGCGCACTCTTCGCTTACCGCCCCGTGCTCCGCCAGCGTCTCATGCGATACGCCAAGGATATTCTCCTTTGCCGCGTTGTCGTATGTGACGGCGGAACCAGAAAAAATATTCGAGGCCCCGGCTATATCCGTCACGGCAGACGCTATCATGCCGCCCGTGCAGGACTCGGCAAAAGAAAGACGCAGCCCCCTGGCGCGCAGCGCGTCGATAAGCTCCGCCGCAAGAGCTTCCGTTTTACGTTCCGTCATCTGCCGACCATCTTCAGGAGCAGGACAAGCCCGCCGGCAAAGAAGAGCCACGTAAGAGCGCGCAGAAGCAGGTTCACTATCACTCCGCCAGCTATATCGTCCGCCATGATGCCGGCGCCGCCGGGAATCTTTTCAAAATTCTTCACGGGGAAGGGTTTTGTGATGTCGACCAGCCGGAAGAGAAAAAGAGCCACGATCGCATATGAGAGCCCGAGTCCCCATGAGGATACCCAGACGCCCACCACTTCGTCGATCACGACTTCGCCCGGATCCGTGCGCCCGGCCGCTTTCTCGTATTTGTCCGCGGCGACGCACCCGACAGCCGCGACCGCCGCTATAACCCAAAGCGGCAGACCGCCTGCCGCAAGCCATATCACCGTACCCGCGATGGAACCGAGCGTCCCGGGCATCTTAGAAAAGCGCCCGAGGGTCCCAAAGGTCGCCACCATGCCGTACCATGTTTTCATTTCGTCTGTAAGTATCATACTGTCTCTTCCCCCGCCATATCGTGCGGCATCACATCTGTTATAAGCACCTTAACGACGTCTCCTTCTTTAAGGCTCTCTCTTATATTTCTTATTTCTATCGTGCCGTCCACCTCGGGCGCTTCGCGGAAGGAGCGTCCCTCGGCGTAATTACCCTCCCTGTTTACGCTCTCGACCAGCACGTCGAGCTTTCTGCCGGCAAAGCGCATCTGCCGCGACAGAGATATCTCCTCCTGCAGGCTCATAAGCTCGTCAAGACGCTTTTTCGCCGTGCGGGGCGGCACCTGATGCCGCATTTCCGCAGCCTGTGTCCCTTCCTCGGGGAAGAATGTAAAAGCCCCCATCCTGTCGAACCGAACGTCGCTGATAAAGGCCTTCAGGTTGTCAAAATGTTTCTTCTCTTCTCCCGGGAAACCGACCATGCAGGTGGTCCTGAGAGCGAAATCCGGGTCAGCTGCGCGTGCCGTTTCAAATATCGAGCGAAGCGCGCCCGGATCCATGCCGCGGTTCATTGCAGCAAGCATATCCGGATCCGCGTGCTGTATCGGTATATCAAGGTAGTGCAGAAGCTGCACCCCCGAAACGACGCGCTCTATAAGCTTTGCGTCCACGCGCGAAGGGTGCAGATAGAGAAGCCTTATCCACAGACTGCGCGGCAGAGAGCTTTCGAGCGCGTCAAGCAGCTCCGCAAGGTGGGAACGCCCGTCGAAGTCGACGCCGTACACCGTAAGATCCTGCCCTACCACGCACAGTTCCCTGGCGCCCTCTCCGGCAAGCTGGCAGGCTTCGCGCACCACGGTATCGAGCGGCAGCGAACGCAGCGCGCCGCGTATCGAAGGTATCGCGCAGTACGAGCATCTGTTGCCGCAGCCCTCGCTTATCTTCAGATAGCGCGTAAAGAGCGAAGAAGAGGGCAGCATGCCGCGTATCCTTTTGCATGGCACAGGGGTGCCGAGCGCATCAAGCACTTCCTGCCACTCTTCGCTCTTTGCCCATATGTCGACTGAGCCGAGCTCGCGGCGAAGATCATCCCCGTATCTGTTGACAAGACAGCCCACAACTCCGATTTTTTTCAGTTTTCTCTTTTTTTTCAGCTCTTCAAGATCGAGTATCGCGGCAATGCTCTCCTCGACGGCGGGACGGATGAAGCCGCATGTGTTGACGATCGCGCACTCCGCCTCTTCAACGGAGGATACTGCCGTATGCCCGGCCGCCGAAAGCGCTCCCGCGAGGCATTCGCTGTCTACTCTGTTTTTAGCGCATCCGAGAGTCAGGCAGTATATCTTCATTATTTATAAAGCGCGTCCGCTTCATTATCCGTATCGACCGGCATATTCAGCAGATAGAGAGAAAGCCCGCTGTCGGTAAGGCCGGCCGCGATGCCGACGGCAAGGCGTATGCGCGCTTTATACGGATTGAGGTTCCCTCCCGACATGACCCCCATCTCGATAAGCTTTTCAAAAGAACCTTCAAAATCTCCCGTTTTATGCACATCCGGGATAAGGCAGCGCGATGTTATCACGACAGGTATGCGGCGGCGCAGTATATTGCGCACGGTAGGCACCCAAGACGGCGGGACGTTTCCCGCGCCGAAGCCTGAAAGAACGAGGCCCCCGAGGTCGCGCGCATTGGCAAGAGACGAAAGCAGCGCTTCCCCGCCGCCCAGACAGGCCTGCACTATCTCGACGCAGGGCAGTTCGCCCGGCCGGCGCGCAAGAAAAGAGGGGCGCCGCACATCACCGAAAAACTTTACCGCGTCGTTCTGCATATTGCCGACAGATCCGCGGGAAGGAGACTGGAATGTATTGAAAGAAGACGCGGGATCAGCGAACGTTACGTCGTCAGCGGAGAAGATCTCTCCGCCGGAGCATACGAGAACTCCCTTTCCCCTGGCGCCGTCGGAGAGTGCGGCAAGCACCGAGCAGCGCAGATTCATCAGCACTTCTTTCGCCCCGGTGCGCCCGCGCAGCATAAGGCTTGCGAATATCACCGGCTCTTCGCGCCGCCAGAGAAGGTTTGCCATATAAGCCATCTCTTCCATGACTCCGTTGCCGGAGACCACGATGATGCCGGAATAGCCTTCATCGGCCAGCGACTCGAACATCTCCTCCATCGCAAGCGTCATCGACATAGAGTAGTGCGAGCTCGGCTGAGTGCTCCATTCTTTTATGTCACAGACGCCAGCAAGCCCGTCCGGAAGGTAGCCGAGCAGAAGCTGGGGATCAGCGTTGTCCTCTTCTGAAAATGAATTGCCTGCAATAACAAGCGCCAATTTTGTCTGCGAAACCAAATCTATATTCCCCCATAACTTACAAACATGCAAACGCTTACCGTCACAACGCATTGTAACGCAAAGCCGCATATGTTTCAAACCGCAGGATATCAAGCCCGTACAGCTTATGGACTTTTGCCGCTTCTGCGTATATATTATTGACGCAGAATCATTTCGAAAGGGGCGTCGCCGTTGGGTTCCGGTGCTTATCTTTTCGCTCAGGCAGCGGATATGCTGTCGGGCTTCGCGTACTACCTTGCCGAGACGATAGGGCGCATGGGCTACGCCGGCATCGTCGGGCTGATGTTCCTCGAATCCTCTTTTTTCCCATTCCCGAGCGAAGTCGTAGTGCCTCCTGCCGGATATCTGGCATGGAAAGGCGATATGAGCCTGCCCGCGGTGATAATAAGCGGGATAGCGGGAAGCGTCCTTGGCGGCGTATTCAACTACTGGATAGCCGCAAAATGGGGTCGCCCGCTCTTTGAAAAATACGGGAAATATTTCTTCGTCAGCGAGGAATCGCTTAAAAAGGCCGAAAAGTTCTTCGCCCGCCACGGACACATCAGCACATTCACAGGGAGGCTGCTTCCTGTGATACGCCAGTATATATCGCTGCCCGCAGGCCTTGCAAGGATGCCTATGCCGCAGTTTTTCCTCTACACCGCGCTCGGCTCGGGCATATGGGTGACGATACTCGCTTTAGTCGGATACTTTTTCGGAAGCAGCGGAGAGATGATACACCGCGAGATGAGAAAAGTCAGCATCTGTCTTGCCGCCGGATGCGTGCTGCTGATAGCGCTGTACGTACTCATCCAGAGGAAAAAGGGAAAAGGGAAGTAAAAGATGCACTGGGGAAATATATTCGAGACAATAATGCTTGTCTGCTTTGCGGCGGCGTGGCCGGCGTCGATATACAGATCATGGAAAAGCCGCACGAGAAAAGGCAAAAGCCTCTCCTTCATGCTGATAATCCTGACGGGCTACGCCGCGGGGATAATAAAAGTCCTGATAAGCGGAAGCGCCGCCTATATGCTGATACCATATTCTGTGAACGCGACGCTCGTTGCGTGCGATATAGTCCTCTATTACAGAAATTACAGGATAGACGAAGGGCTGCCGGATATATTCGGGAAAGATCGTTAAAAGCGCCATAAACCGCGCAGTAACGCAAAAACCGGCGTCTGCTTTTTTGGAAGGCAGACGCCCGTTCTGTATACGGCGATCTCTTATCGGGCGGCGAAGGACGCGGACGTGCTTCAATTCCGGACGCGGAGGCCGCTTCGCTAAATCGCGGAATAAAATTCCAATAAATCGCAGAACAAAATTACAATAAATTGCAGGATAAATTTCCGACAAATTGCGGAATCATCTTCGATTATTCGCAGATATATCTTATAATGTAGTTATCCTGCAGGACGGAGGAAGCAGAATGGCAAGCTATAAACCAAGAGTGGTCGACGAAGCAATTGCCGATCGTCTGAAAAATAAAGGCGCGATTCTGGTGGAAGGCGCAAAATGGTGCGGCAAGACCACTACCTGTGAGCAGCATGCCGCCAGCATCCTGTATATGAGCGATCCGGACCGTGCGTGGCAGAACCTCCGGCTGGCGGATATCAGCCCGCGTTCCCTGCTGCAGGGCGAAACGCCGCGTCTGATAGACGAATGGCAGATGGCGCCTAAGCTTTGGGATGCAGTGCGCTTTGAGGCTGACCACAGAGACGGCTTCGGTCATTTCCTGTTGACCGGGTCGGCAGTCCCTGCAGAGATGGATCAGGTACATCATACCGGCACAGGCAGATTTGCGTGGATCAGGATGCGCCCTATGAGCCTGTATGAATCAGGGGAGTCATCCGGCGAGGTCAGTCTCAGGAATCTCTTTTCTGCGGATGATAAGCAGATATTTGCAGAGAATAAGGCGTCACTTGAAGATATCGCTTTTCTCGTTTGCCGCGGCGGATGGCCGCAGGCGACCTTCTTAGAGGGCGAGGATGCTCTGGTGCAGGCCTTCGACTATCTGGACGCCGTTGTCAGATCCGATATCAGCCGCGCGGACGGCGTTTCCCGCAATGAGAACCGGGCACGGCTTCTGATGCGTTCTCTTGCGCGTCATCAGGGCACGCAGGCTTCCAACGCCGCCATCAGCAGGGATATAAACAGCAGCGGCGATACGGAGCTGAGCAGGGATACCGTAGTTTCCTACATCAACGCGCTGAAAAAGATATTCGTCATCGAAGACTGCCCCGCATGGAGTCCAAATCTTCGCTCCAAAACGGCGATTCGCACATCGGACACCAGATATTTTGTCGATCCCTCCATCGCTGCCGCCGCGCTTGGCACGGGTCCCGGCGACCTTATGAACGATCTGAAGACTTTCGGCTTCTTATTTGAAACGCTCTGTATCCGAGATCTGCGCGTATACGCCGAATCGCTGGGCGGCAGCGTATATCATTTCCGCACCGGGGAAGGGCTGGAGTGCGACGCTGTTATCCACCTGCGCAACGGAAGCTACGGCCTCGTGGAGGTCAAGTTAGGCGGCGATAAGCTGATTGAAGAAGGCGCGCGCACATTGAAAGCCGCTGCCGACATGATCGACACGGTGAAAATGAAGGCCCCCTCGTTCCTGATGGTCCTCACCGCTGTCTCTCCATATGCCTGCAGGCGGGCGGACGGCGTCTGTGTCGTGCCGGTCACAGCGCTGAAGAATTAGGATAAAAGCCGCCGCAGCCGGGTATAGAGACAGAACGGCCTGCGGGCAATGCTTTGAACGCGATACCATGCGGCCGC
>JAFYJW010000025.1 GCA_017537925.1 Synergistes sp.
GCCCTTGAGCTCTTTCCCGTCGAAGGTGAATGCTACTTCCCGTCCGTGTTTGTAATCCAGAATCGGGTGTTTTTCGATCAGAGACATTCCCTCTCTACCTCCCTGGCCTTACGCCGGCTGTGCGCACGGCGAAATAAAATATTAAAAACAGCGTTAAAAAAGATAAGTTGCATAAGCATTAAAAAATTTATGGTAAATCAATTTTTTGATGCTGCCAAAGAATATTGTTATCCCATAATGAAGTTTTGTCAAGGAAAAAAAGATAATTTACACTTAACAGTACAAATGTACGGGATAACGAAAACTATTCCGTGCCGTTATGCCGGACATTCTGTTTCTGTATCTCCCTTATGTATGCGTATACGGTGAATTTCGTGATGCCCATCTCGGCGGCGAGCGCCTCAACGGAACCCTTCAGCCGGAAGAAACCTTTTGCGGAAAGTTCCCCGATAATCTGTTCCTTTTCGGTTTTTGTAAGATAATTCAAGGGCTTGCCGATACGTTTTTTTACGGCTTCGACAGAGTCCACTATGACTTCCTCTAAGTTCTGGGCGAACGATTCGTTTACGGGTTCCGGGAAAACGCCGCCTGACGCTGCGGCGTCTGACCGTTCCTGATACTGTTCGGCGTCTCCGATGTCTATCCTTACAAGGCTTTCCAACAGTTCCCGCGCGGCCATCGCTTTTTTCAGATCATAGTTGATGCACAGGAACGCGATTATCTCGCCTTCTTCGTCTCTTATAAATATACAGGTGCATCTGATCAACTCGCCTCTGTTGTTTTTAGCCAGGTAATTGAAGATGCCTTCTTTGTCCCTGTACTTTTCCGACTGAAGCATAAACAGCCCGAAGTCAGTCATGGGGCTGCCTTCGCTGCGGCCTGTCACGTAGCCGTTTTCGCAGAGCACGAGAGAGTGCTCCAGCATCGAAACGTCATGGAGGTTCACCTCGTAATCCTTTCCGAGCGTTTTTGCGAGGCCTTTGACTACAGGAATAAGCATTCTTAACTTCGGATTCATTTGAGATAAGTACGCCATATGATCACCTCCAACTTAGAATATTTTATACTAAAATTGCAATACTAATAAACAAAAAAATTGATAAAAATTTACCTGATCCTGATAGAAATTTACTCGATCTATAGATACTGCCGCGGGGAAATTTGTCCATAGAGCTTATGAATGCATATCCGGAAGCCAGATTTTACGGGGCTTAACAGAAAAGCAGAAAGTGATCCGGGCAGTATGGTTTTATAATCCGTGCCAAAAGAGAGGCCGCGGAACTTACAGCGCCCCGCGGCCTCCTGCCGAGTTTTATGAACTGAAAGCTGTCAGAGTACCGACGCGAGCCTTTTGATGCCGTCGCTGATCATTTCGTCGGTAGAGTTCGTATAGTTGAGCCTGAATGTGTTGACGTCGTGCTTGTCGACATAGAACGGGTCTCCGGGAACGAACGCGACTTTCTTTTCCATTGCCTTATAGAAGAGCTTGAGCGCGGACTGCCCTTCGGGAAGCGTTACCCAGATGAACATGCCGCCTTCCGGCTCCGTGTATTTCACGTAGGACGGGAAGTACTTTTTCATTGCGGAAAGCATTGCTTCCGACTGCTTTCTGTACAGCGCCGTTATCTTGTCGACGTGCTTCTGATATTCGTTATGCGCAAGATAGTCTGCTATCAGATACTGCGAGAATACGTTTGTATGCAGGTCGCTTGACTGTTTTGCCGTTACAAGATGCGTCATCAGCTCTTTGTCCTGCGTGATTATAAAGCCCAGACGCATGCCCGGCGTCACCGTCTTTGAGAATGTTCCGAGCAGCACGCTGTGAGCGAGCTTGCCGGCGCCGATGTAGGGCAGCTTTTCCCCCTTGAAGCGCAGCTCTCCGTACGGATCGTCTTCCACGAGCACAGTGTCGTATTTGTCGAAGAGCCTGCAGATCGCTTCGCGGCGTTCCTGTGTGTATGTGAGGCCGGAAGGATTCTGGAAGTTGGGGACGAGATAGGCGAACTTTACGCCTGTCTTCAGCGCGTTTTCCAGCTTTTCCAGGTCAAGCCCCTCCTGCTCGAGCGTTACCGGCATGAATGTCGGTTCGAACATGCAGAACGCCTGGATGGCTCCGAGATAACCGGGCTCCTCAACTATGACTTTATCTCCGTTATTGAGCAGGACCTTCGCAATAAGATCGAGCGCCTGCTGCGACCCGGTGGTGATCAGGATATCCGCGGGCGTGATGCTGAGCCCGAAGTTCTTGTTGTATTTGTCTGCGACGAACTGGCGAAGAGGCAGATATCCTTCCGTCGTGGAGTATTGAAAGACCTTGGCGCCGAATTCGTCTATTATGCGGCACGCTGATTCTTTCAGCGCTTCCTGCGGGAATGATATGGGATTGGGCAGGCCGCCTGCGAAAGATGTTACCGTCGGATCTTCGGTAACTTTCAGTATATCGCGGATAAACGATGACGGCGTGGCTAAGATCCTGTTTGAATAGCGCATGGTGCAACACTCTCCTTTATATCCTCTTTTTAAATGTATTGTCAAAGCGCTGAAAAACCGTTTTGCAGACGGCTCAGCTTTGCTTTTTTTGTTCCGCCTCGGCGGCCCGCACCTCGTCGACTATGTCGGAGAATACCGCAAGCGCCTGAGCAAAGTCCAGACGTCCGAGTCCTACGCGGAAGTGGTTCGTATTGAGGCCGTAGGCGCGTTCCCCTATTATAAGGAGCTCTTTTTCTTCCATTGCCCTTTCGCACATTTCCGTGACCCCGTAGGGCGGCATAAGACGCGGGAATGCCGTTGCGCCTCCGTTGGGCTGCACCCACTGGAAGAGATCGTTGTTCTTTCTGAAGAAAGCCTCCGCCATGCTGAGATTCTCAAGTACTATTTTGTGGTTGCGCGCCAGCAGGTCGGCTGCGTTCCTCATCGCGATCGTCGCAAGTATCTCTCCGGGAGCATTGTTGCACAGTGTCGTGTAGTCTTTATACGCCGCGCACTCTTCGAGCAGCTGACGGTTCTTTGACACAAGCCAGCCTATGCGTGTCCCGGGCAGCCCGTATTTGTTGAGTCCGCCGACGGCGGCGCCTCTGTGGTAGATATCCGCTATCGATGGCAAGGCCGCGCCGGGGTCATGCTCCAGTCCCCGGTATGTCTCTTCGTTGAATACCCATGTGCCGTTCCGGTCCGCCAGGTTCAGGATCCTGTCAAGTTCTGTCCTGACCGGTATATATCCCGTGGGGTTGTTGGGGATGTTTAAGACAAGTAGCTTCGTCTTCGGCGTGATATTCTCAGCAAGGAAGTTGACGTCGAGGCGCCAGCCCCAGCTCGTTATCTCAAGAGGCCATTTGATAACGCGGCAGCCGAGCGCGCGCGGCAGTTCGTAGAGCGACGGCAGGGTCGGGTGCATTACGATGACCTCGTCTCCCTCTTCCAGTATGTTGTTCATGAAGATAAAAATGCCTTCCTCGGGCGCAAGCTCAAGTATATCGGAAGGACGGACTGACTTGTAGCGCGCGGTTATAGCCTCGCGCAGCGGAAGAAAACCCTCGGAATTCGTGTAGCCGAGGCTCAGGTTGTCCCAGAGGCGCTTGCACTCCGGATCCGCCATGTCTAAGATCTCCTGCATAGAGCAGCTCTCACATGCGACCTGGCTCAGCATGTATTTAGCCCTTTCCGCGTAACGTGCAAAGAGTCTTTCAAGCTTGAATGTTTTTATCCTCATAAAAGCAGCTCCTTTCGTTTGTCTTAATCAGGCCAAAGATGTACTGTTGCATCAGTACAGTATAACCTTTTTTTTAAATGCTGTGACAGTTTTTGGGCAGATTATTTCATATTCATTTTCATATAATTTCCCGTATTTTGTGTACGAAAACGGTCCCGATCTGTAATATATCCGAAAAATAATGCGGAAAAATATTAGATCGATCAGAGCAAGATCAAAAAACATGTTGTTATTGCAATATAATCCGTATATCTGTAAAAAACCTTAAAAATTTTTTTGCCCGGATATTGCAGTCTGATATATCTGTGGTACAATTTAAACTGCAGAGAGGGGCATTTTTTAATGTCATATGAATCGGAGTTTAGACTTAAATCGATGAGAGAACAGGTCTATGAATACCTTCGTGTGCAGATGAACGAAGGCAGAATACGGCCGAACTCTTTTCTTAACCTGAACGAGATAAGCAAAGAACTCGGCATGAGCCGCACGCCGCTGCGCGACGCGCTTTTTCAGATGGAAGCGGAAGGCTTCGTCACTATCTTTCCGCGGCGCGGAGTCGTGGTTAACGCCCTTACTCTTGAAAAAATACGCAATATATACGAGATGCTCGGGGCGCTTGAATCGGCGGTCCTCGTGCTGGTAGCGGTGCGTTTCAGGGACAGCGACGCGGAAGCCATGGAAAAACTGAATCAGAAAATGGCAAAAGCCCTTGCTCAGAACAATTTCTCTCTCTTTTATGAGAATAACCTGAAGTTTCATAATACCTATCTTGACCTCTCTGACAATTCGGAGATGCTGCACGCGATAAAGATACGCAAGGAACGTCTTTATGATTTCCCGAGGAACAAAGCCTTCGTCAAAGAGTGGGAAGTTCACTCTCTTGAAGAACACCGGGCGATGACGGATCTCCTCAAAAACCATGATTTCAACGGAGCAGCGGATTATATCCGCGATGTACACTGGTCTTTCTCTGTACAGGAACGCTTCATACGCAAATATTATTTTTCCAGTCACAGCGAACTTGACATATCGGAAGAAGGTACGGAAAAAAGTGAGTAAACGGGGAATTATCTTTGACATTAAGAAATATTCGATACATGACGGCCCAGGGACGCGTACGACGGTCCATTTCAAGGGCTGCCCGCTTGCCTGCTGGTGGTGCCATAACCCCGAGAGCCAGTCTGTCGCTCCTGCCGTGCTTTTCCGCGGAGAGAAGTGCATAGCCTGCGGTTCATGCATAAAAAGCTGCCCGCAGCAGGCCCTCTCGGTATCGGAGGGCGCGCTTGTCACCGACGAGGGGCTCTGCACCGGCTGCGGCGTTTGCTGTGACGTCTGTCCCGCTGACGCGCGTGAGCTCTGCGGAAGGCCGTACACGGTAGAAGAGCTTATGGCGCGGCTCGCCAAGGATGAGATTTTCTTCCGTGACGGCGGCGGCGTCACTTTCTCGGGGGGAGAGCCCCTGATGCAGCCGGAGTTCCTCATCGAGGCGCTCGACGCCTGCGCCAGGGTCGGATATCACCGCACAATCGATACGAGCGGCTTTGCCGGAAAAAGCATAATCCTTGAGACGGCAAAACGCACGAATCTTTATCTTTATGACATAAAGCATATGGATCCCGTCAGACATAAGGAATATACCGGCGTCGACAACACGGTCATACTGGAGAACCTTGCCGCGCTCTCGGAGGCGGGCGCCAGTATAAACATCCGCCTTCCTTTTATGCCGGGGCTGAACAGCGACGATGAGAATATGAACGCCGTCGGAAAGTTCGTATCCCGCCTGAAGGGAATCACGGGGGTAAACATACTTCCGTACCACACAGTTGCGAAGGGCAAGCATGACCGCTGGCACATGGCTTATAAACTGAACGATATGCTGCCGCCGTCGGACAGTATGGTCCATCATGCGGCCGGGATACTCGAGGACTTCGGTCTTAAGGTACACATAGGAGGATAGCCGCGGGCTTATGCCGCACGGCAGAAACATAAATATACAGCTGTTGGCTCACAGCATTATAAACAGGAGGGAATATCCATGAACGAAAGAATCAAACGGCTCCGTGACGCAAGTTTCAACACACACGCATCGATCAGCATCGAAAGAGGCGTGCTCGAAACAGAGTTCTACCGCGAACATGAAGGCAAGATGCCGATGCCTGTCCTGCGCGCATCCAATTTCAAAAACCTCTGTGAGAAGAAAACGATCTATATCGGAGAGGACGAACTTATCGTAGGTGAAAGAGGACCGAAGCCGAAGGCGGTCTCGACCTTCCCCGAACTCACCTGCCATTCCAGACATGACTTTGAGATACTTACCACCCGCGAGCAGCAGAACTACACGGTCGACCCGAAAGACATGGACGTATACGAGAAGGTCGTCGAGCCCTACTGGCGCGGACGCTGCATGAGAGACCGCCTCTTCGAGCGCATGCCCGAGGCGTGGAACCTTCTTTATCAGGCCGGTACATTCACCGAATTCGGCGAGCAGCGCGCGCTCGGACATACCGCTCTGGATGGCTACATCTATCAGCACGGCGCGCTTGATCTTAAGAAAGAGATCGCCGAATCGCGCGCGAAGCTTGATTTCATAAACGACCCGGAGGCAACCGCCAAGGATGAAGAGCTGCAGGGAATGGATATCTCCTGCGACGCAGTCATAATCTTCGCGGAGCGCCACGCCGACCTCGCCGAAAAGATGGCGGCCGAAGAGAAGGACGAACAGCGCAAGGCAGAGCTGCTTAAGATAGCGGAAGTCTGCCGCCATGTCCCGGCACACGCGCCGCGCAATTTCTGGGAAGCCGTTCAGATGTACTGGTTCGTACACCTTGGCACGATAACCGAACTCAACGGCTGGGATGCCATGAGCCCCGGGCATCTTGACCAGCATCTTGCCCCCTTCTATGAGAAGGGACTGGCTGACGGCACTCTGACCCGCGACAAGGCCAAGGAACTTCTCTCCTGCCTCTGGATCAAAGTAAACAATACGCCTGCTCCTCCGAAGGTCGGAGTTACCGCCAAAGAGAGCGGCACGTACAACGACTTCACGAATATCAACCTCGGCGGTCTTAAGAGCGACGGCTCCGACGGCTCAAGCGAAGTCACCTATATCTGTCTTGAGATATTCGACGAGCTGCGCCTTCTCCAGCCGCAGGGGAACATCCAGGTCAGCGAGCGCACGCCGGACAACGTCATCCGCGCGGCTGCCCGCGTATTCCGCAACGGGATGGGCTACCCCTCGATGTTCAACTGCGACATGGTCATACAGGAGCAGATGCGCGTAGGCAAATGTCTTGAAGACGCGCGCGAGGGCGGCACGAGCGGCTGCATCGAGACCGGCTGCGCCGGCAAAGAAGCATACCTGCTGCATGGCTACCTCAACGTTCCGAAGCTGCTTGAATATGCTCTCTCCAACGGCGTCGACCTCCTTACCGGCAAGCAGGTCAGCATCAAGACCGGCGAGCTTTCCGAATTCAAGACCTTCGACGACCTCTATGCCGCTTTCGAAAAACAGATGGCCTATGCAGTCGAAACGAAGATCGGAGTCGACAACTATCTCCGCCATCAGTACGCGACGAACATGGCAGCCACATACCTCTCCTGCGTGATCCGCGACTGCATCAAAAAAGGCAAGGACTACTACAACGGCGGCCCGCGCTACAACAGCGACTACATCCAGTGCTGCGGCATAGGAACCATCACGGACAGCCTTTCCGCGATAAAGAAGCATGTTTATGAAGATAAGCGCTACACGCTCGTCGAACTCGTTGACGCTCTGAAAGCCAACTGGGAGGGCAAAGAAGAGATGCGCCTCACGATATGGAACAAGACGCCCTTTTTCGGCAACGACGACGATTACGCGGACGATATAATGAAGAGAGTCTTCTCAAGCCTCTTCAAGACCATCGACGGCAAGCACAGCATACTCGGCCCCACATATCACCTGAATATGCTTTCGACGACATGCCATAACTACTTCGGTCAGAAACTGGCGGCTTCGCCGAACGGCCGCTTCAGCGGCATGCCGGAATCCGACGGAACCTCGCCGAGCCACGGCGCCGACCGCAACGGTCCGACGGCAGTCGTCAAGTCGCTTGCGAAGATGGACCAGGTGAAGTCCGGCGGCACGCTTCTCAACCAGCGCTTCCTGCCGTCTGTCCTGGCCGGAGAAGAGGGTATTGAGGGAGTCAAGAACCTCATTCGCTCATACTTCAAGCTTGGCGGGCACCATATCCAGTTCAATGTCGTAGACGAGCAGACGCTGCGCGAAGCACAGGCTCATCCGGAGAATTACCGCGGACTGCTGGTCCGTGTCGCAGGCTACAGCGACTACTTCGTCGACCTCGACAACTATCAGCAGGAAGAGATCATAGCCAGGAACGCTCAGGAGTGCTTCTAATTCCCGGCAAAGATATCGACCGCAAGACGTTATAAAAAAGCCCCGTTCAGGCTGACGCGCAGGTAATAAAGCTTTAACAGGCGTCGTCTGAACGGCCGCAAAACAAGACAAAAAAGGGCTGAGCATCCGGCAGACAATCTGCCGCCGCTCAGCCCTTTTCAGTTTGACCGTTCTCTTTTTCAGGCGTACCGGCCGGATATTCGGGGCGGTACCTGACGGAACTTTCTGACGGGATTTATTTTGCGGATGAAATACGCTAAAATCAAATTAATTATTTGGGAAACAAATAATAAGTATTATCAAGATGGAATAGAGCTTCCGTATTCGGGTTTCAGAATAATTGTACCGAAAGAATACTCTGAATATCTCACTTCAGTATATGGTGATTATATGAAGTTCGCGCCGGAAGAGTATCGTGAAAAAATGATGAGTGACAAATACTATGCAGAACAAATCTAATCGGAGGAATTAATATGATTATAGGCTACACAACCGGAGTATATGATCTGTTTCATATTGGGCATCTTAACCTTCTAAAAAATGCCAAAGGAATGTGTGATAAGTTAATAGTAGGAGTTACTGTTGATGAATTAGTCCAATATAAAGGCAAGAACGCTATGATTCCGTTTGAAGATCGAATAGAAATAATTAGATCGTGCAAATATGTTGATGCGGCTGTGCCTCAGTATGATATGGACAAATTGAAAGCGTGTAAGGAATTAGGTGCTACATTGCTGTTTGTTGGAGATGATTGGTATGGGACAGAAAAATGGAAAAAGTATGAGGAAGAGTTTTCCAGAGAGGGAATTAAAATAATATATTTCCCTTATACAAAAGGCATTTCATCCACAAAGATAACAGAAGCCTTAAAGCAAGTTAGAGGATGGGATAAGAATGCAGACAATTTGAGTCCCAGGGAATACATACTTGCTGGGAGAAATAATAATGATTGATAAAGCATATTGTATGAGCTCCTATCTTGTTTTTCGTTATATCGTTGATGATTCGAAAGACTTCTTTGATGATATGCATCATCAAATATATAACCTGATACCAGAAAAAAATAAGGTGCTCGTGAGAAATGAATTTGATATTGATAAAGCAATAAACACACAGATTTCGAAAGTGAAAAACAAACGATTAGGTATTCTTTTATCTGGTGGGATGGATTCTGCTTGCCTTGCTTCATATATGCCAGGTTGTGATGCCTATACATTTAGGTTTCTGGGCGGCAATTATCAAAGAGATGAATTGGATAGAGCAGAGTACTATGCAAATAAATATAATTTAAAGTTGCACTATGTGGATATATCTTGGGATACAGTTCAGGAAAATCTTGAAACAGTGATGCTGACAAAGGGCGCGCCAGTCCATTCAATAGAGCCTCAGATCCTTGCCGCTGTGAAAAAGGCTAAATCAGACGGTATAGAAATGATGATAATTGGAGATGCGGCTGATTATGTATTTGGAGGCATGGACGGATTGTATTCAAAGGACTGGCTTTTCGATGAATTTGTAGATAGATATAGCTATTTGAATCCATTTGAGATTCTAAATGAACCTGTCAGTATGATGCCGGCTTTTGAAAAGTATCGTCAAGGAGACTATATAGATTATATTGAACTAATGCACGAATATACTGACATTGAAAGCTATGCTTCGTATGAAAACGCATTCAAATCAGGAAATATGGATTATTTAGATCCGTATGAAGAATTAAAAATGGCAGATCCATTAGATGTATCTCGTATCCGAAACGGCGATTCAAAATATCTCATTCGTGCATTATTTAGATTGAAATATCCTGATATACCAATTCCTCAAAAACTGCCAATGCCACGTCCAGTCGATGC
Source organism: Synergistes sp. (assembly GCA_017537925.1). Taxonomy (GTDB): domain Bacteria; phylum Synergistota; class Synergistia; order Synergistales; family Synergistaceae; genus Synergistes. The sequence goes on from JAFYJW010000025.1 coordinate 9,959, forward strand.
TTATTTTAGAAATTGGGATGGCCCCAAAAGAATTGAGTTTAGAAATGACATTAATATGAATGCATATACGGGAAATCAGAAATGGCTGATGTATTGCTTAGAGCGATTTTTAAATATGCACAAATAATGAGGTGGCGTGCCGCGGGTGTTTGACTATTGCTGTGTGCTGACAGGGTCCATCCTGCCGGGCGGACTGCCTGAACAAAAAATGGCATGACCAGAAGATCATGCCATCCCTCCAAAACTGTCTTAACAGGGGTATCCTTAACGGAACCCTGTTCTGTTATCCTGCGCTGATGCGCTCAGAACGCCGAACCGTCGGCAGAATACAGGCTCTCGTAGGATCCCGGCAGCTGCAGCTTCTTCCTGAGCTGGATGTTGGGCATGCCGACCACGACTATCCCTGACGCAGGGTCTACATGGTAGCGCTCCGCGTCGGCGACGGGGTCATATCCTATCGAGGTGCCGTCTGGAATGATGTTGTGCGCGTCTAAGATGACGCGGCGCAGGCGGCAGTTGGAGCCTATCGTCACATTCTGCCCTATTATGGCTTCTTCAACGATAGAGCCTGAATGTATCACGCAGTTGCGCGACAGGACGCTCTTTCTGACGTAGGCGCCGATCACGCGGCTCGATTCGGCGCACATGCAGGCGTCGACGGAGCATGAATGATCGTTGGCCGGATATGTGAAGCTCGGCGGATCAGAATAGGATACTGTCCTTATAGGCCACTGCTGATTGTACAGGGAAAGCGCGGAGTTGTGCTGCAGAAGGTCCATGTGGGCTTCCCAGTACGCCTTTATGCTTCCGACGTCTTTCCAGTAGGGCTTATCGCCGCCGGGCAGTACGTTTGTGGAGAAGTCATAAGCCATCATTTTGCAGCTTTTGAAGAGCTTGGGTATGATATCTTTCCCGAAATCATGGCTGCTTTCTTTGAGCTGGTTATCCGAGAGGACCGATTCCTCTAATATCTCGCGCTCGAATATGTAGTTGCCCATCGAAACGAAGCTGTAGCCGGGGCGCCCCGGAATCTCCGGCGGGACAGCAGGTTTTTCCACGAAGTCGGTTATGCGGCCGTCTGCGTCTGTCGCTATGCAGCCGAACTGGCTGGCCTCTGATGATGGAACGACGTATGCCGCGACTGTGACGTCCGCGCCGTTGTCCATATGGTAGGCGAGCATCTGCTCGACATCCATCTTATAGACATGATCCGCCGCGAATATGCAGACGCGGTCCGCGTTGAAGAGCGTCACCAGATGCATATTCTGGAATACAGCGTCCGCGGTGCCTTCATACCAGCGTTCTCCGTCCCACATCTGAGCCGGCACTACGTTTATGAAGAAATCACGGCCACGCAGAGCGCCGCCGAACTGCCAGCCCTTGCCGATATGCTCATGAAGCGACTGGCTTTTAAACTGTATCATGCAGTATATTGAGAAAAGCCCGCTGTTGACCATGTTTGACAGAGCAAAGTCGATTATGCGGTACTTTGCTGCAAAGGGCACCGCCGGCTTGGCGCGGTATCTTGTCAGAGGCATGAGCCGCTCTCCTTTTCCGCCGGCGAGGACCATGCCGAGCACGCGCCCGTATTTCCCGTGTATCATCCATATTACCTCCTCTGCAAAAGAGACTGTCTAAATTAGTTAATTTTTTGTATTCTGCTGTTATTATAATTCATTGACAAATAATAGTCCATTGTAAAGAAGTGCCGCTGCAGAAACCGAAATGCAGCGGCGGAATCATGTTTCTTGCGGTTTTTTGCCCGGCAGTGCACGGAATGTATCAGATATCTGTATGCAGCGCGGCGTTTTTTTCTTTTACTCCCGCCAGGACGTCGAATATCCGGCGGCGCTGTCTGAAAAGCAGCAGGAAAAGAGCCGCTGCCGCACAATATCTTAGCATATTATGCCGGTACAGCGCGCCGGATAAAAGAGAGACGGCAGTCATGCCGGCGCCTGTAAGCAGGATGAGCCGCATATCGTATATTTTTGCGTCCGTCACCGCCCTCATGGCGGTCCAGTCGAGCGCAGCCTGTACGATATAGCAGAACAGCGTTGTGTAAGCGGCGGCGGCATAGCCGTAACGCGGGATGAATATCCAGTTGAGGGCTACGTTGAGCGTTGCTGCAGTCACGCTTGCGAACATGACATAAGCCGGTTTTTTGTAGTAATAGACCACGTTGCCGAAGAGAAAGTACAGCGACATGAAGAAGACGCCGCCCACTATCGGCGGTATTATATATACAGCTTCGTGATAGCCTGCCGGGGCCATTATTCTTAAGAGTTCAGGAGCAAGCAGTATCAGAACGCAGCAGAGGAAAGCATATGCTCCTGTAATGGGCGCCGCGACGCGTCCTATCGCGCCGTGATCCCCGCTGCGGCATTTTTCGTATGTGTAAGGTATCAGCGATCCGTTTACGGCGTTCCAGACGATAGTTACCGCAAGGGCCGCCGTATATGCCACGCTGTATCTGGCGGCCGCAGCGTTGCCTGCCATGTTGGCTATCATTATCCTGTCGGCGCTGTTCAGCACGTATCCGGAAAGGTAGTGCGGAATGATAGGCAGATTGAACATAATCGCCGCTTTCCAATATGATGTTTTGAATTTCCAGCCGGCTTTGACGCCGAGGTATATATAGAATACAAAATAAACGCACAGAAGTACGCTCTCTCCGCCGAACAGCCTGCCGTAGACGCGGTGTCCGGGGAAGAGCAGGATGCACGCTACGGCGGCGGCCGACGACAGCACCGCATAGGCCGTTACCACGGCGGTAAGCTTAATATACCTGTACTCGAAGCGCTGGCGTGCCATCCAGAAGCCGAAGGCCGGCTGCAGCAGAAAGTCCAGAAACATTAAAAAGACAAGAGGAAGTCCGATATCAAAAACTTTACCGATCTTTGACCACAGCGCCGCAAGAACAGCCAGGCAAATGAGGGTTATTATGTTTGAAAGCACGAGCATCGAAAAAGAATAGCCGTCACGGTCATCCCTGTAGTCCAGCATGCCGATGTTGAAAACGCCTGCGGAGAGCGCAAATGTGGCAAGTATCCCAAGCAGTGCCCTCCATGACAGGAAGACCGATACGACGCCGAATTCGCTCTGAGTCAGCAGGCGCGTGTATATAGGACTCGTTATGAGGACAAGCCCTTTTTCCACCACGCTCATCAGCATGAAAGCAAGCGAGGCCATTATCGGAGCCGGGATGTTCCTTATCCTTCCGGTTATCTTCATGGGGCAGGCACCGTAAGCGTTTCCAGCGTTTTTTCGCCGGTGCGCAGGAATCGTTCGATACAGCGCGCGATTCGCTCTGAGGCCCTGCCGTCTTCGACATTTCCTGTCATGCGCATGAATTCTTTTATGCCGCGCGCATATTCCTGCGCGTCGAACGAAGATATCTTGTCGAGGAGCCCGGCGTTCGTCCCGGCGTGCGGAAAAGGCAGAGAATCGTAATCAAAATAGAAGCCGCGCTCCTGATTTTCATAATGTTCGCGGTCCGGTGCGAAGAGGAAGCATGGGCGCCCCGTCAGCGCAAAGTCGAACATCGCGCTGGAGTAGTCCGTTATCAGAGCGTCGGCGCAGGCGAGGTAATCGGCCATGTCTTCATGGCTGTTGCCGTCTATGACGCCGCAGGAACCGCATTTCCCGATCCCGGCCGCATCCGCGGCAAGATTGTGCGTCCTGAAAACGAAGACCCAATCGCCGCCGAAACGCTTTGCAAAGAGCGCAAGAAGGCTCTTTATGTCAAGTTCTCTCATCTGCGCAGCCCCGCTCAGTTCCGCATCGTCACGGAACGTCGGCGCAAACAGAACGGTCTTTTTACCTGAAGGCAGCCCTAATTTATTTTTCAGCCCTTCGATATCCGATCTCACTGCGTTTACTAAAATGTCATTTCTCGGCGTTCCTGTGAGATATATGGGATAGGGCGTGCGCTGCGAGGCTCCGGCAAGTATGTCGGCCGTATGGCGGCAGCCGGCTATTATGAAGTCCGAGCAGAGCTGTCTTTCTTTATAAAATTTTGAATTTGAACCTATATCGTCCAGTCCTATTTTTTTGAGCGGGGTGCCGTGCCATGTAGATATCGTAAGCTGTCCGCTGCGCTTGACAAGCGGGCGCGCCAGCCTGAAGAGTCCCGCTCCGCAGGGAACGCTGACGCCGAGGTAGTTGTCTATAACCGCCTCACAGGAAAAACGCAGCCGATCCGCGGCCGCCGAACCCCACCTCACGCGTCTTATATAATCGGGCAGGGTCTCGCGGCAGTCGTCGGAGATCGCCCAGTATATGCCGATATCCGGCGCGATCTCGTGCAGCTTTTCGGAGATGTGGCGCGGATTATCGTTATACATGCCTGTGAAGCTCGAAAAATATGCGCACCCCTTTATTATCGGCGCGGCTCGGAAAGAGAGGCAGCGCAGCATACGGCGGAACTTCATGTCACTTTCTCCCGCTGCGCGGAGCGAAAAAACGCGCTATGCGGCGCAGCTTGGCTCTTTTGTCGCGTATCGGGACGAGCGCAAAGGCGCGGCTCAGCAGCCTGCGCCACTTCGGCACCCATGAGGCGTTGTAGTGATGTATCGCATGCGTGTTTTCGGTAATGCGCAGCTTCCGCACCGAGAGATCGAGCGGACAGAAATATTCCATGGGGTAGATATGCACGTCGTGCTCAAGGATCTGATATCTGCCGTTCGGAATGAAGCCGAGCGGTCCGGAAAGACGCGTGATGATCGAAACGTTGGTCGTTGTATCCTGCTTCCCTCCCGGCAGCAGGAAATGACGGCCGTCGTAGTAGTCGAGCAGCAGTTTTATCCAGCCATTGCCCTTTTCCGCCGCCATCAGTGCCGTGGGGATGCAGGAGCCGCCCTCGAATGATGTGAATGCGCCGAAGCCGAGGAATTCATCAAGCGGCTTTATTACCTCCACATCAGTATCCATATAGACGCCGCCCTCGCGGTAAAGCACGAGCAGCCGCAGATAATCGCTGACGAAGGCATATTTCCGCGCCTCATAGGCCTCGCGGGCGAATTCGTTTGAGAGTATCGTCTCCATTGCGTTCTCTTCGTCCCAGCGTATAACGCGGTATTCCGGCAGCACTTTACTCCAGCTTTCAAGGCAGCGCAGCGACAGTTCGTCGAGCGCGCCCCCTCCGAGCCACACATAGTGTATCGTCTTTGGTATCCTCTGCGTCATATTGAGCTCTCCGTCAGGCTGCCGGAGCTCCCGCTGTCCAGCAGCTCTTTATAAAGCCGAGCGGACGATTCTGTCGCCGCGCGTATGCCGAATATCTCTTCCGGCAGGCCGCAGGCTCCCTTTTCGCTGCGTTTCGGGCGTTCGCGCAGCAGCCCTGCAAGAACCTCTGTGTCTCCGGACTCATACAGACGGCAGTCGGGATAGGCGGCGGCTATATCCGTATTTCCGCGGATGCGCGAGCAGATAAGCGGCAGCCCGGACGCCGCGGCTTCCATAAGCGCCACAGGCAGTCCTTCGCGCTTTGACGGGAATACGAAGCAGTCGGCCGCCCTGTAAAGCTCAGGCATATCATGCCTGTAGCCGGCCAGATGCAGCCGCGCGCCTATGCCCAGCCTCTCTGCAAGATTTCTAAGCTCTTCGCGCAGCGGACCTTCCCCCGCGATCACATAATGTATCCCGCTGTCGTCTGCTTTCGCTAAAGCGCGCAGCACTTCGGCATGGTTTTTATTTGCGTTCAGCTCGCCGGCGGACAGCAGCATGTACGCGTCCTCCGGTACGCCGAGGGCTCCGCGGTCTGCCGCGGCACGGCAGTCCCGGAAGCGCGCTGTGTCGATCCCGACGCCAGGCATATATTCGACGCGCTTTGCCGCAAAGCCGCGCGCGCGGGCATGATCTTCCGAATTGATCGTTATAAGCAGATCCGTGAAGCGCGACAGATATTTTTCCACGGGATAGAAGAGCAGCCGGTTTTTCAGCGGAGCGCCTCTGTAAAAATGAAAACCGTGGGCTGTGTACACGATCTTCGGGCGTTCGGCGGGGCTGAGCCCCTTCAGCGCAAAGCGCGTCACCGCGGCGGCGACGGGAGTGTGCACGTGTACTATGTCATAGCGCCCGGCGCGGACGATCTGCCGTATCCGGCGGTATGAGCGCAGTAAAGCAGACGCACAGCGCGGATCCCTGACCCATTCCACATCGAAACAGGAAGAAAAGGTCTCCCTGCACGCTTCGTCTTCAAGTATGCCGCTTGCCGCTCCGTCTACTGTCCAGCCGTCTGTTTTCATGCGCCGTGCGTGCGGCAGCAGGAAGCTTCTAAGCGTAAGAGCCGTTGTCGCGGCCATCAGCAGTTTAGGCATGGCGCTTTGCCGGAAGTCCTGTGTAGATCCCGGGCTCGGTAATATCCCTCGTTACGGCCGCGCCGGCGCCTATCGTGACGCCGCCGCAGACGGAAAGGTACTGCGTTATGCTTGAACCGATGCCGCAGAATACGCTGCTTCCGATATTCACGCCTCCTGCTATATGGCAGCCGGGCGCTATGTGGCAGAAATCGCCTATGCGGCAGTCGTGGTCTATCGATACTGATGTATTGACTATTGTATGCGCTCCTATGATGCTGTCAGGCTGGATCACAGAACCGGCGAATACGACGGAGCCCTCCCCGATGGATACCGAACGGTGCACCCAGCTGTGAGGATGCACGAGAGTGCACCATGAAATGTTTTTGAAGGCCCCGCTTATGCGGCGGCGGGTATCATTGACTCCTATGGCGATTACGGCTGAGATATCTTCTCTGTCAGGCAGCGCCGATACCGGGCCTGTTACCGGAATGCCGCAAAGCAGCGTTCCGTGCAGTTTTTCGGCGTCGTCGTATATTGCCGTGCATCTCATGCCCAGCTCCTCTATCAGCGCAAGAATGACCTTTGCGTGACCTCCGGCCCCTATCAGGCATATCTCTTTTTCAGCCATCATTCCCGCCTCCTTTGAACTCCGGCATCGTAGCCTCTCCTTCGGCGCTTATGCCTTCGCGGGCAAGTACTTTTTTCACCGTTGCCGCAATAATTTTAATATCAAGAGCAATGGACCGGTTTTCAACATACCATATGTCGAAAGCGAACTTTTGCTCCCATGATATCGCGTTTCTTCCGTGGATCTGCGCCCAGCCGGTTATCCCCTGAGGGACGTCGAGTCTTTTTTTCTGCTCGGCGCTGTAGCGGGGTACATATTCAAGCGGCAGGGGGCGCGGTCCCACGATGCTCATATCTCCTTTGAGAACGTTCAGCAGCTGCGGCAGCTCGTCGATGCTCGTACTGCGGAGCTTTTTGCCGAGCGGGGTAAGGCGTTCCGCGTCCGGCAGAAGATCCCCGTTTTCGTCCCTTTCGTTTGTCATCGTTCTGAATTTATATAATTTAAATGGCCTGCCGCCCATACCGGCTCTGACAGAGTTGAAGAAGAGAGGCCGCCCTGCCTCGCCGTATATTCTGCACGCCGCGATAAGCATCAGCGGAGAAAGCAATATCAGGCCGATAAGCGCGGCGCATACGTCGAAGGCCCTCTTTATCAGACGCTGCAGGCGCAGATCTTTGCGCATCCGCTACGACAGGCACTCCTTAATCGATCTTATTACCCATTCCTGCTCTTCATCCGTCATGGCGGACGCAGACGGCAGGCACAGTCCTCTCTCGAATAGACTGTCGGAAACGCTCTTTTCACCGTCTGCAAAATATCCGCATCCCTTAAAGACGGGCTGACGGTGCAGCGGCTTCCATACCGGACGGCATTCGACGTTCTGCCTGTCCATATAACGGAGCACGTCCATGAAGCTTTTGCCTGTCTGCGGCGATATAAGCACGGCCGTCAGCCAGCGCGTGGCCCTGCACTTTTCGTACTCAGGCATGAACGAAAGCCCCGGGACGCACGAGAGTTCTTCTCTGTATCTCTCAAATACAGCCCGTCTTCTTGCTACGCGCTCTTCAAGATGCAGCATTTGCGCCCGCCCCAGCGCCGCAAGTATATTGCTCATCCTGTAATTGTAGCCTATCTCTGTGTGTTCGTACCACGGAGCCGCGTCTCTTGCCTGCGTCGCCAGGAAGCGCGCTCTTGCCGTGTATTCTTCATTGTCGGAGAGCAGCATGCCGCCGCCTGACGAAGTTATTATCTTGTTGCCGTTGTAGGAATATACCCCGATGCTGCCGAAAGAGCCGCACTTTTTCCCGCGGTATTCGGCGCCGACAGCTTCCGCCGCGTCTTCCAGAACAGGGACGCCGTACTCTTCGCATATCTCTGTTATTTCGTCGAGTTTCGGCGGCTGTCCGTAGAGCTCCGCAACGATAACGCACTTCGGCATGACGCCTTTTGCCTCGGCCGCTTTGAATGCGCGTCTCAGAGCGCGCGGCGACATATTCCATGTATCTTCGTCGGAGTCGATGAATACAGGGACGGCGTTTTGATACACCGCAGGCGCGGCCGAAGCTATGAATGTCAGCGCAGAGCAGAAGACCGTATCTCCGGCGCCGACTCCGAGCAATATCAGAGCAAGGTGAATCGCTGCGCTCCCGCTTGAAAGGGCAAGCGCGGATCTTACGCCTGCGAATTCGGCCGTCTCCTTTTCAAAAGCGTCTACATGAGGCCCGAGCGGAGCTATCCAGTTCGACGCGAAAGCGTCCCTGACGTATTCGATCTCGTCTCCGCTCATATGCGGATATGAAAGAAGTATCCTTTTATCCGGTCTTTTCATCGTTCATCATCCTCAGGTCGTTGTTATTGCCTGTAATTTCGGTTTTCATACCGTTTGCGAGAGCGAATATTCCGTCTTTGAGGCCGTTCGCGGAAAGGCTTCCTTCGGCGTACCCTTTCAGAATGTCAGCTGCAAGCGGCAAAATGTTCTCGGCTTCCGGGGTAAGCCGGGTCTTGAATATCTTCGGATGATCTGTCCTTTCTGCCTGCTGCGGGTCATAAAAGAGTTCCTCATAGAGCTTTTCCCCCTTGCGGATGCCGGTATATTTTATCTGAATGTCGCGTCCCGGTTCATGCCCGTGCAGTCTTATCAGAGTCTCTGCCATCTCCGCTATGCTTACCGGCTCTCCCATATCCAGAGCAAAGAGCTCTCCGCCCTTTCCCATTGCTCCCGCCTGCAGCACCAGGCTGACAGCTTCGGGAATCAGCATGAAATAACGCTTCATTTCAGGGTGAGTGACAGTAACGGGGCCGCCTGCCGCTATCTGCCTTTCAAATTTTGGTACGACGCTGCCACGGCTGCCGAGCACGTTGCCGAAGCGCACCGCCATGTATTTTGTCCGGGGGTGATCCTTCTGAACGCCGAACAGCAGACGTTCCGCAGTGCGCTTTGTGGCCCCCATGACGCTTGACGGGTGCACAGCCTTGTCTGTAGATATCATTACAAAACGTTCCGTACCGTATATGCCTGCGAGCTCCGCCATGTTCCACGTGCCCAGCGCGTTTACGCGCAGCGCTTCGGCCGGGTTTTCTTCCATCAGCGGCACATGTTTGTGTGCGGCGGCGTGGAATACAAGATGAGGCGAATGCTCTCTGAAGACGCGTTCTGCCGCGCACCGGTCCGCGACGTCCGCTATTACCGGAACTACGGGTATGCTGTTTCCCGCATCGTTAAGGGATTCAAGAAGCATATATACGGACTGCTCTCCATGTCCCAGCGCTATCAGCCGTTCCGGCCCGCGCCTGAGAACCTGACGGCATATCTCCGAGCCGATAGAGCCTCCTGCTCCTGTCACCATCACGGTCTTTCCCTTTATCAGCGAGGTTATGTTGCCGTCGTCGATGCGAATCGGCTCGCGCCGCAGCAGGTCTTCCAGATTTACCGAGCGCAGCCGGCTGACGGAGACCTGTCCGTCAGCTATCTCGGCCAGGCTCGGAAGCACTCTGACCTTTACGCAGAGCGGAGAAAGAACGCCGAAAAGTTCTTTTATCTTTGCGCCCGGTGCCGACGGCATGGCTATGAGCACCGTGTCTATCGCCTGAGCCGCTATTATCTCTTTTATCTCTTTCGTATTCCCGAGTACGGGCAGGGATACTACCGTCATACCCCTGAGGTTTTCGTTGTCGTCGATAAAACCTGCGGGGCGTATCCGGTCGGAGTTGCTGAGCAGGTCGCGAGCCAGCATGCTGCCGGCGTTGCCCGCTCCTACGATCAGCGCTCTTTCCCTTCCTTCCGGCAGCTCCTGAGAGTTTATCAGCGCAAGCCTGAGCGCGGCGCGCTCTGACACCAGCATTATAAACGCCGCCATCACCATTATCATTAGCGAGGAACGGGGCAGTGTGAATATGCCGGTAAGCATCACTAAAGCTACAAACAGCACGGCCCCGGCAGCATAAGTACGCGCCAGCCTGACATATTCGTCTATCCCGGCGCGCGGCCAGAATACGCTGTACGCTCCGCCTAAGTAAAGCGAGATAATTATTATTACAGGAAAGAGAATCGCTGCGCGGAAAAAGTCGTAAAGGTAGGAGAAATCGGGCCCCATATAGTAGGAAAGACGCATGGAGTAGCCGATGAACGCCGAAAAGGAAAGCAGAAGAAAATCCAGCGCCAAAAGACGTCTGTTTCTTCTTCCGAACCAGAGATAGATATTTGCAGCTTTATTTTTACTCATTGGCAGCGCCTGCTCTTAATAAAACTTCTCCGCAGCGGTGCGGAATATCTGATATCCCCGCCAGGGCGTTATCCCAGAAACGCAAGCAGCACCCCTCCGGCAAGGACCGAGCCGATCTGTCCGGCAACGTTTGCGCCGACCGCGTGCATAAGCAAATAGTTGCCGGGATCCGCTTTCTGCCCGAGCTGCTGTATCGTCCTGGCGGACATCGGGAATGCGGATATTCCGGCGGCTCCGACCATGGGGTTTATCCGTTTTCCCCGCGGAAGGAAGAGGTTAAGGATCTTTGCCGTTATTATGCCGCTTGCGGTGTCGAGCACAAAAGCGACGAGTCCCATCGCTATTATTACAAGTGTACCGGCGTTGACGAATTTTTCCCCTGTCATCGTTGCCGCGATCGAGAAACCGAGCAGTATCGTCACGATATTCGCGAACTCATTCTGGGCGGCGTTGGAAAGGCGGTCGGTGACGCCGCTTACGCGCAGCAGATTGCCGAACATCACGAAGCCGAGCAGAGATACCGAAGCAGGGGCTATTATCCCTCCGATGACGGTGATCACGATCGGGAAAGCAATAAGCATACGGCGGGATACCGGGCGCTCCGCGTAGGGCATTCTGATGCGCCTTTCATTTTTCGTCGTGAGGGCCATTATCACAGGCGGCTGTATAAGCGGCACCAGCGCCATATAGGTATAGGCGGCGACTGATATCGGCCCCAGCAGATTTGGCGCAAAACGCGACGAAACGTATATCGACGTGGGACCGTCCGCGGCGCCTATAATGCCTATGGACGCAGCTTCAAAGACGTTGTATCCGCAGAGCAGCGCAAGCCCCATGGTAAGGAATATGCCCGCCTGGGCGGTCAGACCGAATAAAAACATCTTGGGGTTCGCAAGCAGCGGGGTAAAATCACACATGGCCCCCACGGCTATAAGTATCAGGAGAGGGAAGAGTTCCGTGGATATGCCTAATTTGAAGAGCATCGTCAAAGCGCCCTCTACGACTTTTTCCCCTGCCAGCTGGTCGATAGCGGACGAGAGCGGCAGATTGACGAGGATAGTGCCGAATCCCATAGGCAGCAGCAGGTTCGGTTCAAATCCCTTCTTTACTGCAAGGTATATGAGCGCCGCGCCGATCAGTATCATTACTATGTTCTGCCATGTGACCGCTTCGGCAGTGCGGATAAAGATATCCATCTGCAGTTCACGTTCCTCTCTTTCCTTGTAGAACTCCTTCACTATATCACAAAAAAAGATGAAATGAGCCTTTAGTTACTGAGATAGTGGAAATCGTGTAAAATAAACAAATTATGGGGGTGTTTTTTGATGCCGCTGTGGGGTTTTCTGCTGAGTTTCCTTGCCGCCGCAATGTGGGCCGCTTCGCCCATCATGGTAAACTGCGGACTTGCGCGCGCCGGCTGTTCCATACATGAAGTCAACCCCTTCCGCGCCGTTTCCTTCCTGGCGGCTTCGGCTGTCATAGCGCTGATAAGCAGCGGCGGAAGTATCCCAGTTGTGACGTCTCCGCTGGCATGGGCATGTTTTTTCTTCAGTGTGATAACGAGCTACACTCTCGGCGACCTCTTTTTCTTCCTGTCGATACGCGAAATGGGCGTAAGCCTCGCCATCCCTGTCGCGAACTCATACCCGATACTCGTTATCTTCACGTCGTGGCTGATGCTGGGCGAAGCTGTTACGGCCAATCTGATATGGGGCGTCGCGCTGGTAGTGGCGGGGCTGCTTCTGCTGCGTTTCGGCGGTGAAAAAGCAGAACCCGGCGAAAAAACCCGGCACAGCGCTGCGCAGCTGATGAGGGGCTTCTCCTTTGCCATAGGCGGGGGCCTTTGCTGGGCGGTATCATCGCCGGTGACGAAGATAGCGATGAACATTTCGCGTCTGGGAGCGGCTGAGATAACGCTTTACCGCGCCGTTGTGTTTATGATCGTAACGATCGCAGTGCGCTTCCTCACAGTAAAATTCCGGCGCTCCGCGACCGTGCCGCTTTTAAGCGTCCCGCACAGCGCAGCCGCATACTTCCTCTCTGCCGCGGTAATAGGGCTCTGCCTCGGATCTGTTATCTACGCAAAATGCATCGCGGTGATGCCTGTTGCAGTCGTCACCGCCATCACTGCGACAAGCCCGTTCCTCGCCGCGCTATACGGACGCTTTGTACTGAAGGAGAGTCTTGCTAAGCCGCAGTGGTGCGGCATCGTGATGATAATAGCAGGCTCGGTCATAGTCGGCCTGTAGCATCGCCCGTCATACCGAAAGCATCGTACTAAAGTTAAAGTACGCATTAAAAAGGAGAGAAACATGTGAGCGAAGAAGCAATAAGCCGCCGCGAAGCCTTCAGGGCCGATATGACGCTTGTTTTCGTCTCTTTCTTATGGGGCGCTGGCATCCCGATATCGGCGCTGCTCGCGCGCTCGATCACGCCGCTGTGGGCTGTGGCGCTGCGCATGCTTTTGTCGGCGTTTTTCCTTATCATATTTTTCCCGAAAAAAATAATAACTGCGAAAAAATATGACTGGAAGCTCTCTTTTCTGCTTGCCGCGATACTTGTCTGCGTATTCGTATCCATGACATTCGGCCTGACCTACAGCACCGCCAGCAAACAGGCGTTCATAGGCGGTCTGAACGTCATAATGACGCCGCTGCTTTCATGGCTTATATACCGCGTCCGTCCGTCCGCGTGGCTCTTCGCCGCTGCCGGCATCACGACGCTGGGGCTCCTTGTGATGGGTTTCACGCCGGGCATGGAATTCAACTTCGGAGATCTGCTTTCATTCATAATGGCGATCTTTTACGCGGTCCAGGTGATCGGAGCCGGCTACTGTTCCCGCCGCGTCGAAGCCGTGCGCCTGGTTGCACTTCACATAATAATACTCGCGCTGATAATGACAGTGCTTGCCGCGGTGTTTGAGCCTTTTCCCGACCCCGCGTCATTCAGCGTTAAGGTATGGGCGTCGCTTCTTTTGCTTTCGCTCGGCAACACGATACTTTGCTTCATACTTCAGTTCAGGGCGCAGAAAAAGACCAGCGAGACGCACGCTGCCGTTATTTTTTCTCTTGAAGGTCTGTTCGGCTATATCCTGGCGGTAGCAAGCGGACAGGACCCGTTTCACCTGCAGGGAGCGGTCGGCGGCGTGCTGATAATAGCAGGAATGCTTTTGACCGAAATTGAGGGCATCATCCGCGAAAAGCAGGACGCAGCAAAGGCGGGAAAAGCAGACTTTTAACCAAAGAGAGCGGCCCAGTAAGCGAAATAATCCGTAGCTATCGCAATACCGGCGGCAACGAGCAGTGCGCCTGAGATCTTTTTTATTGCGGCGCCGTTTCTGCGCAGCCACTGAAAGAGCGTCTTTATCCGAGTAAACAGCAGCGCTGCGATTATATATGGTATGCCGAGCCCCATCGAAAAAACAAAGAGAGAGAAGACCCCCTGCCAAAGCGTTTTGCCGCTGCCGGCCATCAGCAGTGCAGACGCGAGGAACGGCCCGAGGCAGGGCGTCCAGCCGAGGGAGAAGGCTCCTCCGAAGAGAAGCGCGCCTATGACGCCGCCGCGTTTTGCACCGCTGTTCAGCCTTTTTTCGGCGTCTAAGAAAGGTATCTTAACGACCCCGAGGAAGTGCAGACCGAACAGCGCTATCACCGCGCCGCTTGCGCGGCGCAGCAGAACGGGGTGATCCGACAGGAACGCGCCGATAAATGTCGCTGTAGCGCCCATAGCCATGAAGACGACTGAAAAACCGGCCACAAAGCCGATAGTATTCACAACGCTCGCCCGGCGCCCGTTTTCAGTTTCAGCCGCCAGATACATAAGATATACCGGGAGCATCGGCAGCATGCAGGGAGAGATAAAGGCGAGGAAGCCTTCCAAAAAGAGCAGCGGCAGTTCGCGCGCCATAGTTTATTTTGTATTTTTAAGCAGCTTCATCACGGCATCTTCAGTAGTTGCGCCCTGTATCGCTCCTGATATTTTCCCGTCGCTGCCTATAACGAAGGTCGTAGGAATATAGCGGATTCCGAAATAATCGGCGGCTCTGCCGTCCTGATCAAGCAGCACCCTGAGAGAGGAGTATCCTTTTTTGCTGATGAATTCTCTTACTCTTTCTTTCGTGTCGCGTCTGCCGTCGGTCAGGTTTACCATAAGCAGTACTGCTTCCCCTTTTTCGCAGAGGGCGTCGTTTATTCTTACGAATTCCGGCATCTCGCTGCGGCAGGGTGGGCACCATGTAGCCCAGAAATTAAGCACTACCTTCTGCCCTCGCAGATGGGAGAGAGAGACTGATTTCCCCTGCAGGTCCGTCAGCGTTATATCCCTGACAGTATCTCCGGCTCTCAGTGCAAAGGCCGGGACCGTGATCATCAGTGCCGCGGCTGTAATGAAAATGAAAGTGAAAAACCTTTTAAGCATTGCTTTATCCCCCGTTATTGTGTGCTGACCGCGGTCGTGCCGCATATCATGCTCAGTCATATGATCAGTTTATTATAAAAGTTTTTAGCCCTGTCCGGTCGCCCTCTGCGGCAAAAAGCGAAAAAATACTAAAGTATCCGGCAAAACCGGCTGCCGGGTCACATTATACTTTATAAGAAGCCTTTTGTCCTGCAGGATGCGCGCCGGCGCCGCTGCGGGTTTGGCAGTCTGCATCTGCCGATATTTTCAGTTATATAACGGAGAATTGCGGAAATTGCGGAAATTTTTGCGAAAACTTGACATTTTCCCGCGCGTGGGGTATAAATACATACGTTGCGCGGAGGGGCAGCCCCCTGCGGACATTGAAAAGAGCAGATAAGATACAGATAAGACGAGCGAAGACAGGTCGAAGAATATTATTGTATATTCGAAGCTTTGTCGATGCGGCAAAGCTTTTTTTGTTATTTATGCGTTATTTATGAAAAATGGGGGTCGTAGTTATGACTGTAAAGGTCTGCATGGGCAACGAGGCGATAGCGCTCGGCGCGCTTGCCGCGGGAGTTTCTGTAGCGGCGGGGTATCCCGGCACGCCCTCGACAGAGATAATCGAAACGCTCGCGCATGTTCACAGGCCAGGCGTCAGCGTTCAGTGGTCTGTCAATGAGAAAGCTGCACTTGAAGTTGCGGCAGGAGCCGCCTATGCGGGGGCCCGTTCGCTGTGCACGATGAAGCAGGTCGGCCTGAACGTTGCGTCGGATCCTCTCATGAGTCTTTCCTATATAGGAGTCAAGGGCGGGATGGTAATAGCCGTAGCTGACGATCCCGGGCCGTGGTCCTCCCAGACAGAACAGGATACCCGCGGCTTTGCAAAGCATGCCAATCTGCCGGTATTTGATCCGTCCTCTCCCGAAGAGGCATATCTGATGGTTCAGACTGCCTATGAATTCTCAGAGAAATATTCGCTTCCGGTCTTCATGCGCCCGACGACGCGCGTGTGTCACGCAAGCGCCGACGTAGATCTTGCCGAGCCTGCGGAAATAAAAGCTGCCGACGGATTTGAAAGGCGCCCCGAGTGGTGCATCTTCCCGGCTCTTTCCTACAGGCGTCACGGAGAGCTTGAAGTCAAACAGTACGAAATGGCGCGCGACTTTGACAGCATGCCGTACAACAGAATAGAAGGAAAGGGACGCAAAGGCGTTGCTGTCTCAGGCGTTTCCTATCTTTACGCGAAGGAAGCCGTCTCAGAGCTGGGCGCTGACGTCCTGCTCTATAAAGTCGGCACGCCGTACCCGCTGCCGGAAAAGACGACGAAGGATTTCCTTGCTTCCGTGGATTCCGTACTTGTGATAGAAGAACTTGATCCGGTCGTCGAGGAGCAGCTTTTGATAGAAGCTTCGGGAAAAGTGCCTGTGCTGGGCAAGCGCAGCGGGGATATGCCGAAAAACGGCGAATACTCTTTTGAGATCGTAAAAGACGCTCTTATAAAATATCTGGGGCTGCCGCAGCCTGAAAAAGAAGCCGATGCGCTGCCGCAGCTGCCGGTGCGTCCCCCGGTCCTCTGCGCTGGCTGCCCGCACCGCGCTTCTTTCTACGCCGCAAAGGTCGCTGCAAAAGGCTTCAAAAAGGCTGTGTACTGCGGCGATATCGGCTGCTACACGCTCGGCAACGCCGCTCCGCTCAACATGGTAGACACTTGTCTCTGCATGGGCGCAGGCATTACACTTGCCCAGGGCATTGCTCTTGCGGACAGGGACGCCAAGTGCCTTGCGTTTATCGGTGATTCGACATTTTTCCATACGGGGATACCGGGAGTCATAAACGCGGTATACCAGGGAACAGATATAACTGTGATCGTGCTTGACAACCATACGACTGCGATGACAGGGCATCAGCCGCACCCGGGGACGGGAAAGCACGCCGACGGCTCCGAAGCGCCCGCGCTTGATATAGAGACGCTGCTTAAGGCATGCGGCGTAAAACATGTTTCCACTGTAGATCCGTTCGATTTTCCGGAAACCGTCAAAGCGATACGCGAAGCTGCGGAATTTCCCGGGGCGTCTGCTGTGATAGCAAAAGCGCCATGCATAGCCCAGATAAAGAAACCGGCAGCCGTGCGCTTTGTGAATGACGGATGCATCAAGTGCGGCAGATGTGTGGCCGAAATAGGCTGTCCCGCGATAACGCCTGACAGCACCGGGCGCGCCGTGATCGATGCGCCGCTCTGCACGGACTGCGGCCTCTGCTCATATGTATGTCCGGTATCAGCGATCGAAAGAGGGGAAAGAAATGTCAAATAGCATAGTCATAGCGGGAGTAGGCGGACAGGGAACGCTGCTTGCGTCGAAGATACTGGCCGCGGCGGCCGGCGCCAGGGGGCTGTTCGTCCGCACATCCGAAACGATAGGGATGGCGCAGCGCGGAGGCTGCGTATCAAGTCACCTGCGCATAGATGCGAAAGAACTTTCCCCTATAATACCGGAGCATCACGCGGATATCCTGCTTGCATTCGAGCCGGCGGAAGCTGTGCGCATGCTGCCTAAGATGAAAGCGTCCGCAGGGTGTGTGGTCAATACCGACTCCGTCATACCTACAAATGTCGCGCTGGGGAAAGGTGTATATCTGAAGAAAGACTATCTCGATCTGCTCAGGAACAGATTCCCTGCCGCGGTCTTCATCGAAGGCGCGCGTACCGCGCTTGCCGCCGGCGATATCAGGACGCTCAATGTCGTTATACTCGGAGCCGCGTCCGGCGCCGGCATCCTGCCATTTTCAGCGGAAGAGATATTGTCTGCGATGAAGACATGCGTGAAGCCGAAGCTGCTTGCTATGAACGAAAAGGCATTTGAGCTCGGCCTTGCCGCTCCGGGGGTCCGATGGTGAACTGACGCAGTTGTCTGCAGGTTCCGGCCGCTTCCGGCCGTTGGGGATAAATAAATGTTAAAGAATAAGAATACTGAATAAGGAGAGAAAATAGATCATGAACGAACTTACGATAATGAGCCGCTGTTTTGACCAGGTGCGCCGCGTTGCCAAGCTGAGCCCGATGTATCAGAAAAAGTTTGCAGGCATTCCGGTCGAAACGATGATGACGAAGGAAGATTTTGAGACTCTGCCCTTTACGACGAAGCAGGATCTGCGCGACGCATATCCGATGGGAATGCAGTGCGTGCCGAACGACAAGATAGTTCGCGTGCACTCATCGTCCGGAACGACCGGGACTCCTGTCATAATACCCTACAGCGCGCAGGATCTTGAAGACTGGGCCGTCATGTTTGAGCGCTGCTACCAGTTTGCCGGAGTAACGCCTGACGACCGCGTCCAGATAACGCCCGGCTTTGGGCTGTGGACAGCGGGACTCGGCTTCCAGGCCGGGGCGGAGCGTCTTGGCGCGATGGTCATACCGACCGGAGCAGGCAACACAGACAGACAGCTTCAGCTGATGCGCGATCTGAAGGCTACGGTCCTTACCAGCACGTCATCGTACGCTCTCGTCATAGCGGAAGAGGTAGACAAGCGCGGCATGAAAGACCAGATATGCCTGAAGCGCGGCATATTCGGTTCGGAACGCTGGGGCGACAAGATTCGCGAGAGGATATATGAGACGCTGGGCATTGAATTCTTCGATATCTACGGCCTTACGGAAATATACGGCCCCGGCATCGCGATCGACTGCAGCTACCATACCGGCATGCACTACTTCAACGACTATCTCTACTGCGAGATCATCGATCCTGAGACCGGCAAGGTGCTGCCGGACGGCGAACAGGGAGAAATAGTCATCACGACATTCCGCAAGGAAGCTGCGCCTCTGATCCGCTACCGCACAAGAGATATATCGCGCATCGTACCCGGCGAATGCCCCTGCGGTTCGCGTTTCCCGCGTCTGGATCGGATAGTCGGCCGCAGCGACGATATGATAAAGGTCAAGGGAACGAACATCTATCCGTCGCAGGTAGAGGAGATACTTAAGAATATCGAGGGCTTCTCCAGCGAATACCGCATCATACTTGAGAACAAGGATCTGCGCGACCGCATGATAGTCCAGGCCGAAATGAAGGAAGGCTATGACGCGGACGCTCTTGCCGAAGCACTGCTTCGCGGCTGCAAGTCGGGGCTCGGCATACGCGTAGTGCCGGAAGTGATGAAACTGGGCGAACTGCCGCGCAGTGAGAAAAAGACGCAGCGCGTTATAGACAAGAGGTATTAAAAACCGCCTCTCACGCGCGGATTATTACAGAAAATTACGGGAAAGGACTGCCGCAGAGCTGTTTTCAGCTTTGCGGCAGCTTTTGTCTGCATAAGAAAACAACGCGGCAGCGTGTGGTCAGGCTGAAACATAAGCGATAAAATCCTGACGTGCAGGACCGCGGGATAAGCCTGCCAGCTTACAGCAGCGGCACGTCAGGACGGACATTAAATGCCTGAGCAAAATAATGTCGTTCACAGTTTAGCACAAAAAGCAGAATTGCCTGCATCATCCGGTGTCTGCGCCGAAATACGCACCGGAATAATGCTGAAAAGAACCTTCTCTCCGGCATAATAGCCCCGCGAATCTTTACGGCGCCGTGCTTCGGCAGCCTGTTTTTCCTGTGCGCGGCTTTTGCTGCCGGAACGTTGTCACAAAAATCCGTGCTTATTTTTTATAAATACAAATGTTTTTTTATAAAATTCAAATGAATCATGGCGGGTATGCACTCTCTGTGTTAAAATTCTTCTATTGGGGATATGCGCGGCGGTTCAACTGCGTCCGCGCATATAAAAAAGAAAAAACAGTGGAGGGATTTTTGTGAAGATCATTCATTACAACGCCGAGAAGTGCGTCGAATGCGGCGCATGTATGGAGGCGTGTTCCGCGGCGTATTTCAAAGAGAATTCGCCGGAGCTTTCGCGGATCAGGATACTCAACAATACCGGCTTTGTGAGTGCGAACGTATGCTCGCAGTGCGGAGCCTGCATGGCTGTCTGCCCGACTCAGGCGCTTGAACGCGACGCAAACGGCGTGGTACAGGTGCGCAAAGATAAGTGCACTTCATGCCTGATGTGCGTCGGATACTGCCCGGCCGCGTCGATGTTCTTCAACGGGGATAAGCAGACGGAGCCTTTCAAGTGCATCGCCTGCGGTATCTGCGCGCGCAAATGTCCGACCGGCGCGCTCGAACTGATCAATGTGCCTGCAAAGGCGTAGAGGAGGGGCCGATATGTCGAAAACACCGATGAAACTTCTTGCCGAATGGACGTATGAACCGGCCAAGATACACCGCGGATATTCCCGCGAGACCCTTTATGTCGGTCTGGGCAACAAAGACGGCAATTACAAATTCGAAAAGCGCCCCGTCTCCGATGACATGATAGAAAAGTTTACCGGAGGACGCGGCTTCGGACTCAGGCTGCTCTGGAACGCGGTGACTGAAAAAACGAAATGGAACGATCCGGAGAACGAGATAGTTATCGCGGGAGGCCCTTTCTGCGGCATCACGCAGTATCCGGGAGCCGGCAAATGCTATTCGGTATTCCTTTCTCCGGCTACGAAGCAGACATATAACAGCAACGCGGGCGGCTATTTCGCTCCTTTCCTGAAGTTCTCGGGATTCGATGCGATGGAGCTGCAGGGCAAGGCCGACAGACCTGTAGTCATTTTTATCGACGGCGACAACTATAAGGTACAGATATTCGAATCTAACCTTCCCGACATCAACGCGTATGCGGTCTCCGAAGATCTTCACGAATATTTCGCGAAGGACGAAGCCGATAAGCGCACGATATCCGTAGTATCGACCGGCATCGGCGCACGCACGAGCTACTGGGCAGGCATGAATTTCAGCTTCTATGACGTCCGCCGCAAGGTCGTGCGCCTGAAACAGGCCGGACGCGGAGGCGGCGGTACGGTGCTTTACGACAAGGGAGTCGTTGCGATAGTTGTGAAGCGCACGCATTTCACAGGACTTGAGAACGATCCGGCCGATATCAAGACGATTCAGCGCTGCGGCACAAGTCTGCATAAGCGCATCCACGATCTCGACGACAAACAGTGCCTGATGCGTTCAGCCGGCACGGCACACCTCACCGAGATAATGGACGCTTATAAGCTGCTGCCTGTGCACAACTACAAGTTCGGCTGCCATAAGGATATCGAAAATATCAGTTCCCGCTCCTATATCAAGCTCTTTACGCAGGGTATGGCAGACGGCTGCTGGTACGGCTGTTCGCTGGCCTGCGCTAAGGGCGTCGACCACTTCCGCCTCGCGACCGGTCCGTGGAAGGGCAGAGAAGTCACGGTCGACGGTCCCGAGTACGAGACGGCGGCCGGGCTCGGCTCCAACCTCGGCATCTTCGACCCGCTCTGGACGATAGAAGCGAACTTCTACGCCGACCATTACGGACTTGATACGATATCTCTCGGCACAGGCATGGCGTTTGTCTGCGAATGCTACGAGCTCGGGCTGATTAACAAAGAAAACACTCACGGACTTGACCTGAACTTCGGCAACAAGGACGACATAATGGAGCTGCTGCACCGCATAGCCCACGGCACCGACGAATTCGCGATAGCCTGCGGACACGGCGTGGAAGAAGCCCGCGTATACTTCTCGGAGCATTACGGCGCGGATCTTGCCACAATGAAGAAGATAGGCATGGTCTGCCAGGGACTCGAAGCTTCAGAATACCGCTGCCAGGAGTCTATAGCTCAGTGGGGAGGCTACTTCCTTACGCTCAAGGGACCGCAGCACGACGAAGCGTGGCTGATATTCATGGATATGGTCAACAAACAGCTGCCGACCTATGCTGATAAAGCAGAAGCGCTCTTCTTCTTCCCGAACTTCCGTCTGTGGTTCTCGCTGCAGGGACTTTGCAAACTGCCGTGGAACGATATCGAACCGGCCGACAACGGCGTCAGGTACAAGGGACTCGAAGCTGCGCGCGTACCGGAGCATCTGCAGAACTACCTTGACATATTCGAAGCAATAACCGGCAAACATCTGACGCGCGAAGGAATGATCGAGCAGTCCGAGAAGGTCTATAATTTCGAGAGAATCTTCAATCTGCGCATGGGCAGAGGCACGGCGAAGTACCATGACGCGCCGGACCGCGGCCTCGGGCCGGTGTGGGAGGACGAGTGGTTGGCGCGTCCGGATTACTTCGACGGCAAACTGAAGGAATTCGGCGAGAACATCGAAGGACTTTCCGTCAAGGAAAAGATCGCTCTGCTGCAGAAGCACCGCAGGAAGCAGTGGGAAGAGCTGAAGCTCGCCGTCTACAAGCGCCGCGGATGGAACAAGAACGGCATTCCGACACTTGCGACCGTGAAACGGCTTGGGATAGATTATCCTGACGTAGTCGAACTCCTGAAGAAGAACCTGAAGCCGGAGGATGAGTTTGTCGACTAAGACAAAGGGAGTGTGAACCGCGGATGATAACCGTCAACGGGGAACAGATGGAATGGGAGGAAGGCCTTACTGTTCAGCGCCTTCTTGAACAAAAAAAGTATAACTTCAGAATGATCGCGGTGTGGGTCAACGACGAGGTCGTGCTTAAAAGGCTGTACTCCGAGGCGAAGATTCCCGACGGCGCGGTTGTCCAGGTGATACACAACATAAGCGGAGGTTAGTCTATAAAGCTGCTTCCCTGACATGCAAAAAAGCTGCATTACAGCATTTTACGGCCGTGATGCAGCTTTTTTCTTTCAGTGCCGCATTGCGGCAGCTCCGGCGCTGCATGCTTGACATAAGCAGCTGCGGCAGATAGTATCATAAAAGCCATATTTATAAAAATCTTATAAGAGGTGATGACTGATGGACAGATATCCTCTGCTTGAGATAGACATAAACGTGATACGGCGCAACGCAGCAGCGATCCTGCGCGAATGCCGGAAGAGAGGCATTGAACCTTTTGCCGTTGTGAAGGGGTTCAACGCCATTCCTGAGGTAATGGCCGCTATGGCGGACGCAGGATACAAGACACTGGCAAGCTCAAGGCTGCAGCATCTGGCAGCAGCAAAAGATGCGGGCCTGCCGGTAAAAACACTGGGGCTGCGCATTCCAATGCTGTCAGAGGTTGATGATGTAGTCAGGATCTGTGATATAAGCCTGAATTCACAGGCTGAGACCCTTCGCGCCCTTGACCGCGCGTCGGAGGCAGCAGGCAGAGTACATAACGTGATTCTTATGAAAGATCTCGGAGATCTCCGGGAAGGTATCTTTGACAGCGGCGAATTTATAAAGACGGCTGTCTATATAGAGCGGGAGCTCAGAAATCTGCATCTATACGGAACCGGCACAAATCTTACCTGTTACGGTTCCGTTATCCCGACGAACGAAAACCTCTCCATGCTTGCAGAGGATACGGTAAAGATAGAAGAAGCGATCGGCAGAAGGCTTGAAGTGGTCTCCGGCGGCGGCACTTCATCCATACCTCTTATGATGAGCGGAGAAATGCCTAAGAAGATAAACAACCTTCGCATAGGCGAGGCCAATGCGCTTTCCTGCGACCTGGCCGGATACTGGCAGTGCCCGATCGAGGGCCTCTCAAACAGATCGTTCGTGCTCAAGGCGGAAATAATCGAGATAGGAGAAAAACCGACCCATCCTATAGGAAAGCTCGGAATAAACTGTTTCGGAGACATCCCCCATTATGAGGACCGCGGAGTGCGGCGCCGCGCGCTGCTGGCTCTGGGGGCGTTCGACGTTGCCGACCCGGGCAAGCTGATACCTGACGATCCGGGTATAAAGGTCCTGGGCGCAAGCAGCGATCACATGATAATCGACATTCATGACAGCAAGTGCAGCTATAAGCTGGGTGATATAGTTTCATTTACCCTCAGATATCAGGCGATGCTCTTCTCAACCGAGTGTCCCTGCGTAGAAAAACGTATCATAAACTAAAACGTTTCATCTGTTGCTGCAGGCGGAACTGCGCTCCATGAATTGAATCGCTTTTCCATGCGCGTCAGCGCAATTCATGCCCGCAGGGCAATTCATGACGCATAGCGTCAATTCATGCGGCGCAGTCGCAATTCATGCCTTGTGTGGTAATCCGGTTGGAACCATTTCTCGAGGAGTGTTCAACTAAGAGTACTGCTGTGCTCCACAGTGCCAGTCTGACAAAGAGCAATTGATTAAGGACACGCTGAGGTTTTTTGGATGTTCAGGTAAGCGAAAGCTGAACGCTGGCGATTTGCATAATTCGCCAGCGAAAATTACGGGGTATTGCTTTTAACAGGCCGTAAGATTATTTTCCAGTTTCATTGGACTCATTGTTTTCTGCGATGTCAGTTTCGTGAATCATTTCTTCGATTGCCTCCATGAACCAATCCCAGAATGAATCATACTCACCGCGCTGTTCCCAGCCTGGATTGCAGAAATCATGAATGATTTCGATTTTCCCCGGTTTTTCGAGTTCAAAACAGGCCACGTCATCACAGTCCGCACGCTTTGCAAAAGGAATCAGATTCCTTGCAGGAAACCGATTCTTGATGCCGTGTGTATAGCTCTCAGCAAGTTTAGGATCCATGATAAACCAATAGTCGAAATCCAATAAATCCAGTTCGGCTACCTTTTTCAGCTGGTACGGATAATTGAAGTCAGGGTAAATGCTGTTAATATTGAATAACTCCATGATAATTCCTCCATGTTTTTTACTTTGCTTTTTTCATATGATACGCACCATAAGGATGTGTTTCCCGCCAACTTGAAGCCTGTTTTTGTATTCTCAATTTTACTGCCTCACCCCATGTGTCCGGTACTCCTTTTTTTGTTGTGAATCGAGTTTTTTCTTCAGTCGTGAGGGGGTCGTCATATTTATGTACGACAGCTTTTACGTTAATACCGACTTTGGTCGCTGCAAAAAGCCTTGTGTTGTTGTCTAATGTGAACAGAGTGAGCGTATATCGCGTTTACAAAGCTAAAACACAATGATTTGCCGCTTTGCGGCGTGAATTGGCTGCGCCATGATCACTCGCTGCGCTCCATGAATTGAATTGCTTTTCCATGCGCATAAGCGCAATTCATACCCGCAGGGCAATTCATGACGCATAGCGTCAATTCATGCGGCGCAGTCGCAATTCATGCCCGCATGGCAATTCATGCATTTTGCACCTGCGATATGTCCCTTCGGTGCGCACTGTTTTATAATTTGTCCGGTTATGTTAAAATCCGCATTGCACTGAAAAGTTGCAGGACAGGAGTGAACGGTAATGAGAGCATGCTTTTCTTCAGCAGACATTATGCTTCCGTCTGAGGCGGCGGCGGA
>JAFYJW010000026.1 GCA_017537925.1 Synergistes sp.
GGCGCGCATGCGCGCCGCCGCGTCTGTCAGCCTATGTTACTTGTTTTCGTTGAAGAACTTGACTGCGCCGGGATGAAGCGGTACAGGAGCTGTCTCTTTGAGCTCAGCCAGCTGAAGTCCCTTGAGCGAGCCATGGATGTTGCAGAAGTAGGTGAAGTTGTCCTTTATCGACTTGAGGACCGCGTATGCTTCGTCATCGGAGAGATCGGTGTTCGTGAAGAGAACAACGGTAGCTCCGACTGTCGGTACATCTTCCTTAAGGAAGTTGTAGGCGGATTTCGGGATCACTGTCGAGTAGGTGCCGAGTTCTTCGTTTACCTTCTTGGCCGCTTCCGGTGAAACGGGGAGCAGGTTCAGCTTGAGTGTCGTGCCGGCGTCGACGACGTGGCTTGACGGGACCTGAATGACGTTGCTGTAGGCGTCGATCTTGCCGTCTCTCATAAGGTCGAGAGCCGCGCCCATCGAGCTGTTCTTCGCAAAGCCGCCCCATTTTTCGATATCTTCGACCGTGATTCCTTCAGCAGCTATAACGCTCTTTCCGACGAGGTCCATGAAGGAATCCTTCGTGTTGAAGTAAGCTTTGAGCGGGTATTTCTTATTCTTCAGATCCGCAAAGGAGTTGATGCCGGTATCTGTTTTGATGATGAAATGTTCGACTGCGCCTTTATAAAGCACGCAGAGCGCGCGAAGGTTGTCGAGCTTGCTGTTGAAAGGCTTCTTGCCGTCGGCAGCCATTTTGATGAGCTGGGCGTGAGCGATGCCGAGCTGTATCTTGCCGCGCGACACGAGGGCCAGGTTCGCCGCTTCCTGTCCGACTTCGTAAGCTGTGTTCGATCCGGGATAGCTGCGTCTGATAACTTCGCCGACGCCTTCTCCTATAGCCGCCCATGCGCCGCCGATGGAACCGCCGCAAATAGCCAGGTCAAGCTTCTGAGCCGCCTGCGCCGGTGCGGTAAAGCCGAACGCTGAAAATACCACAGCTGCCAGTGCCAGTGTAATAAACCACTTTTTCATTTCAGTTTTCTCCCCCTTGAGTTTTTTTATTAATTACCCCTGCTTCGCAGAGATAGTTAATCAAGCGTTAATCCTTCAGCTCTGTGTACTCGAATCTGCCCTCTTTAAGGACGTCTTCCTTCGTACGCATCGCGTGTACATGTCCCTTGATCTTCCTGTAATTCTCTACGGTCATCGTATATTCGATAGGAGCCAGGACCGCAGGAGATGCAGTGTAGTTGAAGGGGTGATCTATCATTTTCTCAACGTCGGCGAGGAACGTTATGCCGCCGCCGGGCATGATATACGTCGGAGCTCCCGCGATAGAGAGCGTCGCGTCCCCTCTGTGCACCGCCTTTGTGATCTGTATCGGATCCACCGTGACTCCGGCCCTTGCGCTTCCGCCGACGCCGGCGTAATACATAGCCGATACACGGCTGTCTTCGCAGCAGCCTGCCGCCATCTTGCGGAATTCCTCAAGCTCGGCGGGAATCCCGACCGGAACCGGTTTGCCCTCTTTGGAAACTTCAAAGAGCGCTATCTTGCGCCATGTGGTTTCTGCGACAAGAATCTTCATTCCGGGTCTTGCGACGTTCATATCGATATCCTTTATCGCGTCGATCGGATCCTTTATGTTCGTTCCGCCCCAGCCGTCGCCGTGTTCGAAGAAGTAACGTCCGTTCGTTGCGAGGCGGCCGACAGGTGTCACTCCGCTGTAAGGCTTCAGCTCCGCGCCTGCGGGATGCTTTGTGAAGAGTCCCGTGATATGGTGGTCGAGAATGATAGCTTCATCTATCAGCGGCGCAAGCGAGCGAGCGAAAAGGCCGCAGCAGGCTCCGCCGCAGCCGACGCGCATCTTGTCGTCGACCGCGCCGTTGATCACAGGATGCTCTCCGACCTGCAGATCAAGCGTGCATCCGCCGTCTACTGTGAGAGTTACCTTCTGCCTGTTGCCGAGCTCGGCCATAGTCTTTACGACGAACATACCGTCAGGGCCCTTTACTTTATTCACGCCGCCCAGAATGAGGATGTGAGAGCCATACTGTTCGGTAGTTACGATGCCTACGACTCTTCCGCTCCTGCGGACGAGCGCGCCCTCGTCGCCGATATGCGCGTTGGTGTCGATCTTGACCATCATCGAGCTGTAAGAGACCGGAGCTTCCGTTACGACAGTCACGACGTCGAAGTCACCGCGTTTTTCCGTCACGATATACGGCGCCGGCTTATAGTCCGGATATGCCGCTCCGGCGCCTACAGCCGAAACTATCGGCCTCATCGTCGCTATTTTCTCTGCCGGGACTTCGGTATTTGTCGGAATCTGAAGAGGCCTGACAAGCGTAAGCGTTCCGTTATCGTTGCGGAAGCGCTTGCATGCGCCAAGTTTGCCCTTCGGTATCCGGCAGCCTACGCCGCAGTTGCGGCAGTGAAGTGTATCCTCTGCTACCGCATCTTCCGAAAGCGCGCCGATCTTGCAGTACTTGACGCAGGTCATGCAGTGGACGCAGTTATCGTTCACCGCTGCCTTCTTATCGGCAACTTTTATCGCCGAGGAGGGGCAGACCTGCTCGCATATGCCGCAGCCGACACACTTTTCTTTGTTGACCATAATCATCCTGATATTCCTCCGTCTCGGGGGCAATTATTATTCAATAACAGACCGGATGCAGTGTTAAAATTTACCTTCCTGTTTCGCCTTAAGGTAGGCAAGCAGTCTGTCCTGCTCGTTGCTGACGATCATTACGCCTTCGTCGACGCCCATACCCGGGGTGCCCGCCATTGCGAACGGCTTCGTGGCGACCGCGATGTTGGCGCAGACTATGCCGGCTTTGTCTGTCTGGTTGCAGGTACCGCCCTGGTAGGCGAGGACTCCGTGAGCCTTGCAGTAGAGGTCGGCTTCGATTATGTTGTTGATGCCGCCCAGGTCTATCGTCTTGACCTGGACCATATCGGCGCCCTTGGCGTCGACCCACTGCACTATCTCTTCGTAGGTGTTCGCATATTCGTCGATGATGAGCTTGAGGCGGCAGCCGGCTTTGTCAAGGTATTTGCGCAGATACTTCATCGCTTCGAGCTGCTTTTCGTTGGACTTCATGTCGACGGGCATCTCAACGAATACTTCGTAGGGCTCGCAGGCTTCGGCGACCTTGATGAGGTACTCTCCGACCTTGTCGAGATCGTTGTTGAAAGCCTTGCCGATGCAGCCGTAGACGTCGTAGCGCATAACGGGCTTGTAGTCGGGCTCGCCTATCTCGGAGATACGCTTCGTGACCCATTTGACCCAGTCAAGGAATATCTGCCCGTCGGTACCGAGCTTCTCTTCAACGTTGTTGATGAGCCCGTGCGGCATCATGCCGACCTTTTTGAGGATCATCTTATCTACGTTCGTGTAGCGCTCGTCGCCGGACTGTGCGTTGATGCGGACCGGTGTAAGGTCGAGCGGCAGATGATACTCGTTGAGCACGACTTCGCACATCGTGATCTTCTGGTCATAGGCAACGGCTTCGAGTATCGCCTGGGTCACGCCGTAGCGGACGGAAGCGGGGAGGCGCTTGCCGTCGAATTCGTAACGGTCGAACTTTTCGGCTGTCGATTTGAATTCCTTGATGTCCATGCCTTCAAAGTAGGGTGCTACGTACTTATCAATGAGCTGCATCAGGGATTCGGCGGTGTTGGGGATCTCTCTTCCGCCGTTGGCCGCGTACTGCGCCACTGCGCAGTCACCGTAGACCATATGTCCGTCTTCGAGAATGAACATTACCGAAACGGCGACGCCGGGCTGTCTGATCGACTTGAAGCCGGGGGTCATCGGTTCGCCTTTGTATACGAAACCGTCCGATTTGGCGCCGGCCTTGATGGCCTCTTTGTCATCCATGTAGAAACCTGTCAGAGCTTTGGAGCAGAGTACCTTTTTGACTTTCATAGTTAATTCGTTCCTTTCAGAATTTTTGGTGGAATATATTCATTAACGGAAAACTTTTCCGTCTTTGGCAACGAGCTTGCCGCCGATGTAGACTCTTTCGACATTCTTCAGCTGAGGATATTCGGTGACTACGATATCCGCGGTATATCCCTTCTTCAGCAGACCGAGGTTCGGCGCAAGCAGCGGGAGGACTTCCGCGACGCGGGACGTGCCCTGACGCACTGCCTTTGCAAGGCCGACGATCTTCTTTTCGACCGCCGCGTGCTGAATCGCTTCGAGCATCGAATCGCTGTGTCCGGCCGCGAAGTCTGTGGAGATGATGTCGATGAGATCGTTCTCATAGAAGGCGTAGAGGTTCTCAGGGCCGGCCACGAGGTGCTTCGCGCCCCACGGATCGTGGACTGCCGCGTCAAGGATGACGCCGGGGAACTGTTTGAGGTAACGGCCGTTCTCCACGCACTCTTCCGTCGTGAAGAGGTAGTTGGAATGGCAGCAGATCAGCGTTGAGAGCCCGAGCTTGGCGATTTCATGCACGATGTACTTTGACGTCGGAGCGTTGTGGATCATAAGGGGAACATTGTATCTCTTAGCAAGCGCGGCCGCTTCGCGGTAGCCGTCAAGAGCGACCTTTACGGAAGCGAGCGTCGTCTTGTATACGATGTCTCTCGTCTCTTCGGGGGTGAGGAAGCTGTCGAGCTTCGCTTCTTTCAGCGCTGCGGCAACGCGGTCGCGGTCGTAGTACGACTCTTCGATGTAGCGTCCGAGGACTGAAAGCTTCATCGCGCGGGCCTGGAGGTAATCGATATCCCTGCCTTTGGCTTCCTTTACAGCGCGCGGGATATACAGATAATCCTGTCCGCCGCCGCCGAGCGTATGTCCGCCGCCGACCTCTCCTATGCAGACCGCGCCGTCGGCAAGCATTTTTTCGATCGTCATCGCCTTGTGCTTCGGCTTGAAGCCCTTGCCGTCGCAAAGCTCTCCGGCGTGATAGTTGATCGGGGCGTGCGTCGTTGCCGTCTTGATGCGAATCGGATGGTTTTTCTGCGTTTCTTCCACTTCGTCCATAGTCGCAAAGCCGTCGACGTTAAGGACAGTGGTATGTCCCTGAAGCAGGCTTCTGTCGAGATGGTCAAGTATGAAGTCGCGTCCGTAGTTTTCGCATCCGCTTGCGAACATCGTTCCGAAGGTCACACCGTGCTGGTGGTGGTTGATCATGCCAGGCATTACGCACTTGCCGGTGCAGTCGATCACTTCTTCGGCATAGTTTTCGAGGTTCTCGTCGTAGTAAAGGTTCACGTCGGCTACGAGTCCGTTTGCCTCGATAACGTTTGCCTTTTCCAGTACTGTCTTGCCGTCTCCGGTAACGACGGTAGCGTTTTTGAATATCTTCATTTCACAGCCTCCTGATGTAAATTGTCTTTTATCCTTCAAAGAGACACTCGGCGCGGCGCGGGTCAAAGCAGCAGCCAAGTCTCATCGAAACAACCCTGATACCGCTCGCCCTCTGCGGTCCGACTTTAACGAACGTTCCTAAAACGGTCGTTTTGCCGCCAAGGCCGAGCGCGCCGAAGCCGGCTTCGTTCACCGCG
Organism: Synergistes sp.; assembly: GCA_017537925.1. GTDB lineage: Bacteria > Synergistota > Synergistia > Synergistales > Synergistaceae > Synergistes. The sequence goes on from JAFYJW010000026.1 coordinate 5,503, forward strand.
TCGGTAATCCTCTTTTCGATGTCGGACTGGACGAGGAAATTGCCTTTCGCCATCGCTTCCATTCCCAGCGAGGCGGCCTCATAATTCGAACGTCCTATGCCGAAAGCGAGCACGCACGGCAGACAGCCGAGAAGTTTTGCCCCTTCGGTGCCCCATGCGATCATTTCGTTTATAACGGTGTCAAGCGAATGCTTGTGGAATACGCGCAGCGTTTTCCCGCGAATCTCCGGGCCGCCGCCGTACATCATCAGAGTAAGACGTATATCCTTTCCCGGGACATGTCTTGTCTGTACCGGAGCCATTGCCAGAGCGTCGGAATTTTCATAAAGTCCCCTGCACTGGCTGATGCGCTCTTCATCGTTGCCCTTAACGGCCATCGGGCGTCCGGGCAGCATCCTGAGCCCCCTGGCGACGCCCTCTTCAAGCGCGCCGTAAAAACCTGCCGGCACCGCGCACTCGTCGCCCACTTCAAGGAAAAGATGCGGGATGCCGGTGTCGTCGCAGAGCGGGAAAGAGGTCTTTTCGGCTATTTCGGCGTTTTCAAGTATATTGTTCAGCACCCATTTCGCGTGGGGGCTCTCTTCTCTTTCGGCAGCGCGCTTATAAGCCTCGATCTGGTCCGGACGGAATACCGTGCTGGCTTTGACCAGCGTTTGAGCAGTTTTTTCGATTATTTCTTTGCGGTCAGTCATCGCATTTACCTCTCACGCTCAGTCCTGCTTGTCGTAGATAGACACGCCGCCCGCAATGGCGACTATCGCGGGAAATTTTTCTACTTCCACTTCATAAAGCGCTTCCATTCCCTCTTCCGGGAATGCGACTACGCGCTTCTTCTTCATCGTCGATGTGAGCAGCGCTGTGCTCGGAGGAGTGACCAGGAAGATCGAGTTATTTTCCTTCAGCGCTTCCACCGTTTCTTTTTTCAGGCTGCCCTTTCCTATATGCATCTTCACGCCTGCCGCCGAGAGAGCGGGGATACTGCCCTCTATATCGAGCTTGTTGCTCGACGTCGGCCCTATGCCGGCTGGGCTGACAGCGGTGTGGAATACCGCGGATCCTTTAAGGAAGATGCCCTTCTCTTCGCACGTGCCTTCTTCGATGCATTTCACGACCTTCGGCAAAACAGCGTCGCGTCCGGTGAAAATCGGTCCGTAAATTTCGACCATGTCGTAAACGCGCAGTTTTTTTATAGTCTCGTCGTCGACCGGCATCTGAATCTTTATTACCGCCATTACTGCACCACCTCATTTGTTATTGCCAAATATCCATAATATGGATATAATATCTTATATGTGGTGATGCCATCATACTGAAAAGCAACGCGGCTGTCAAGTGCAAAATATACAAGCAGCGGATAAAGCGGATAAAAGAGCCGAAGAAAAGCTGTCCGGCGGAAGGTTTTTTTGTTAATATTTATGAACAGAAGCCTGTTTTTCAAGTACGAATATTTTACGCATATATAACGTTGTCAGTTTTGATGATCGGAGGGAGTTTGCCCCATTATGAATGATAAACATGCGGAAAGCGGCACCCAGGCAATTCAGCGGGCTCTTGATGTTTTGAACTGTTTTACGAGAGGCATAGACGATCTTTCGCTTACAGAGATATCAAAGACAGTTCAGATTCCATATTCCACAGCGTCGAGAATAGCGGGTATCCTTGAGCAGGAATCCTTTCTGATAAGGGATAAGCACACGAAGCGCTACAGCCTTGGCAGACGCGTTTACGGACTCGGCTACTGCGCTAAACAAAGCGATTTTCTGCGGAAGGTCATTTATCCGTACCTCGTAAAGCTGAGGGACGAGTTCGGAGAGACTGCGCTGATCTACGTGCGTGACGACAATTACCGCATTTGCTTTGAAAAAGTCACGGCATTTCACAGCTTCAAATTCTCGCCGACGGTCGGCTCCCGCTATGTGCTGTGGGGCGGCGCGGGCGGCAGAGGGTTTCTTGCCTACGCTTCGCCTGAGGAACAGGATGCCATTATCAATGACGCGCGCAGTCTGACGGCTTTTACAACGACCAACAGGCAAAGTCTGATGGGCTCGCTTTACGATCTCTGCAAAAACGGGTACAGCTACTGCATAAACGAGTACCAGGAAGGCTTCTCCTCTATCGCAGGGCCTGTAGTGGAAAGAGGAGACAACATCCTCTGCACGATAGCCGTTACCGGGCCGAGCGCGAGATTTACAGATAATATCGTACAGGGACTGAAAGAGCGCATCCCGGAATACTGCATGGAGATATCCTCCACATTCGGCTGGAGCCGGGATGAGAGCTCCGAATTCATTTTCAGGAGTCCCTCCATCGGGCATATCATAGAAAATATGTAGCTGTACCGACTCGCAGCGTCAATCCATGCGCCGTAAGGCGCAATTCATGTCTGAAGGACAATTCTATACAATGATCTGCCGTTTTTCGGATTCAGCATCCCTGTGCGGAATCTGTTTTTTTATCAAAAGTGTTATATTTTGCTGTTATTTGACAGAACTTACGATATAATCAGTTAAGCATTTTACTTTACAACGAAAGGTAAGAGGTGCAGCAGAATGAGTTTTTGCAGAAAATTGTCGGCAGCTTTATTGTTGATAGCCCTTTGCGCCGGCGCAGCGGCAGCTGCGGACAGCGTAAAGATAGGCGTCTATCTTCCGATAACCGGCGGAAACGCGGTTGGCGGGCAGCTTGAGCTTGACGGAGTCAAGCTTGCTCACAGCCAGTATCCGACAGTTGACGGAAAGAAGATCGAGCTCGTCGTAGTCGACAACAAGAGCGATAAGGTCGAAGCTGCGAACGCGGTGAAACGCCTTATCGAAAAAGACAAGGTATGCGCGATAGTCGGAACCTACGGTTCGTCGCTCGCGATGGCCGGCGGAGAAGTCGCCGAGAAGGCCGGCATCCCGATGGTCGGCACATCCTGCACGAACCCGCTCGTCACGCAGGGCAAAAAGTATGTATTCCGCGTCTGCTTCATCGACCCCTTCCAGGGCGCCGGAGCCGCGGATTACGCGCTGAAGGAACTCAACGCCAAAACAGCCGCGATGCTGATCGAAGTCACTGAAGACTACAGCGTCGGTCTCGGCAACTTCTTCAAGCAGAACTTCACGAAGAACGGCGGCAAGGTCGTTTCCGTAATGAATTACCAGAAGGGTGACCAGGATTTCACAGCGCAGCTGACAGAGATCATCAGCAAGAAGCCGGACGTTCTTTACATACCCGCGAACTTTGCCGAAGGCGCGATCATTATGCGTCAGGCACGCGAGCTTGGGGCGGATTTCAAGATCCTTGGCGGAGACGCGATGGACAACCCCGAGATGGTCAAGATCGGCGGACAGTCGGTGGAAGGCTTCAGCTATACCACATTCGCATACTCGCCCAATATGCCCGAGAAGCTTATGAGCCCGATACAGAAGCAGTTCACGGCCCAGTGGCGCAAGGCTTATCCGGATAAAGACCCCGCAGCGCTTACCGGCTGCGGCTATGACGCCTACCTTATTATTTACAACGCGATCAAGACAAGCAAGAGCACGGATCCCGAGAAGATAACTGCGGCGCTTGCGTCGACGAAGGATATGCCGGGCGTAACCGGAACGACCACCATCAACAATACGCA
>JAFYJW010000003.1 GCA_017537925.1 Synergistes sp.
ATGCGTATCGCGCTGCCCGGGACTTGCGTGCTTCGTTATAGACCTTTCGGTAGGCGGCGGCAAGGCGGTCATCAAACTCCCGTACGAGATGCTTCCGCTTCCCGAAAAGGGACAGACGGTAAAGTGCCTGAACAGAGTCGGGGAAGAAGTAGCGGATGGAAAGGTCCTGGCGGTAACGGAGCCGTCGAAAGACCGCACCTACGTGGTAAGCGTAGAGATCCCGAAGGACAAATTCGACGAGATCCGCGCTATCAGGGTCAAGTAAAGGTGGTGTGCTGAGAATGCCGAAAGCAAATGTAATTTGCCGCTGTGAAGAAATAGAGATAGACGAGATACGCGAGTGGATAGCGCGCGGTTATGACACATTCGACGAGCTGAAAAGAGAGCTTCGCGTCGGCATGGGACCGTGCCAGGGACGCGGCTGCCGCGACATAATCCTGCGCGAGATAGCAAAAGCGACCGGCCAGCCTGTAGCCGAGATCGCTCCGGGTACGATGAGACCTCCGGTCAAACCGATAAAGATCAGCCTCCTTGCAGAGGACTTCAGGGAAGGTGAACACAGATGACAGATTTCCCGAAAACTGCCGATATTGTGATAATAGGCGGAGGCGGCGTCGGGACCGCTACAGCTTACTATCTTGCGAAATCAGGAAGAAAGAACGTTGTTCTCCTTGAGAAAAACACTGTCTGCTCCGGATCCACCGGCCGCTGCGGCGCCGGCATCCGTGCGCAGTGGGGACTTGAGCTCAACTGCCGCATGGCTCTTGCATGCCTTGACACATTCGAGCACCTGGACGAAGAGCTCGGCCTGCCCACCGGACTCAATCAGGGAGGCTACCTGCTTGTAGCGTATAAGGAAAAAGAATGGGCGCAGTTCCAGAAGAACGTCGAGCTCCAGCACAGCCTCGGCATTATGTCTGAAGCATTCACGGACGTCAAACGCGCACAGGAGATATGCCCGGGCGTAGCGGTCGACGACGCGATAGGCTTCACATTCTACCAGAGAGACGGTCACGCGGATCCCTTCCTGACCACTTTCGCGTTCCAGGAAGCGGCAAAACGCTACGGCGCGAAATTCTGCAAGTTCACAGAAGTCATCGGCCTTAAAGCGAAGGACGGCGGCATGACGGTAGAGACGAACCGCGGCAGCATAGACTGCAAGGAAGTCATAAACTGCGCCGGATCCTGGGCTCAGGACGTAGCGGCGATGGCCGGCGTGAAACTGCCGAACTGGGCCGAGCGCCATCAGATCCTGATCACAGAACCTGTAGATCCCGGCGTCTGCCCGCCGATGCTTATGAGCTTCAGCGGAAACTACTATATACAGCAGCGTCCGCACGGCTCGATAATCGCCGGCGAAAGCCCCTCGAGCGACATCAGGCTCGGCTACACGTCGAACGTCAACTCCATTGCGAGCATTGCCCGCACAGTGCTGAAACTTCTGCCGCGCGCGAAGAATATCCGCGTCGTGCGCCAGTGGGCCGGTCACTACGATATGACGCCCGACTCGGCTCCGATTCTCGGAGAGACCGACGTCAAACACTTCTGGCATGCGACGGGCTTCTCCGGACATGGCTTCATGCTCGCTCCGGTAGCAGGTCAGATCATGACGGCGCTGCTGAACGGCGACAAGCCGCCGTTCGATCCGACGATCATGGATTACAGAAGGTTCGAGCGCGGCGAAAGAATAGTCGAGCCGAACGTAGTCTGATTTTACGGACAGCCAGTCTTATATAAGCAAAAAGAAACGGCCGCACGGCCGTTTCTTTTTTGTATTTATCAGTCTTAATTGCCCGGCTGCGCAGCGTCTGCGGCGCAGTACCGGGACATCAGCTCCTGCGCAGACCGCGCACTATATGCCGCGCAGTATCGTCTGCTCGCGCCCAGGTCCCACTCCTATAAGAAGCACCGGGACCCCCGAGGTATCTTCTATGAAGCGCACATAATCGCGCGCTGCTTCAGGCAGATCTTCAAATCTGCGGCAGTCTGCTATGCTGCGCTTCCAGCCTTTAAACGTCCTGTACAGCGGTTTTGCCCTCGAAAGCTCGGCGCAGCTGCTCGGGAAATGCTTCTGAACTTTGCCGTTGATATCATAGGAGGTGCATATTTTTATCTCGTCTAAATCGTCAAGGACGTCGAGCTTAGTCAGCGCTATGCCGTCAAGCCCGTTGACCCTGACCGCATAGTCGACCGCGACAAGATCGCACCAGCCGCAGCGGCGGGGACGTCCGGTCGTGGCGCCGAATTCTCCGCCCTTCCGGCGCAGGAATTCACCTGTCTCGCTCCGCTCTTCCGTCGGGAAGGGGCCTTCGCCTACCCTCGTGCAGTAAGCTTTGACTACGCCGATCACGCGGTCTATGCGCGACGGACCTATTCCCGCACCTGTGCAGGCGCCTCCGGCGCAGGGGCTCGAACTTGTAACAAAAGGATATGTGCCGTAATCAACGTCAAGAAGCGTGGCCTGAGCACCTTCGAAGAGGATATTCTGCCCGGACTCCGCGGCCTCGTCTATCTCAAGGAAGGAGTCTCCCAACAGAGGTTCTATGCGGCGCCCCCACGCAAGCGCTTTTTCATACACTTCATCAAACGAAAAGGGTTTCTCGCCGTAGATCTTCGTAAGCATATCGTTCTTCAGCGCAAGCGTAAGCGAAAGTTTTGCGCGGAGTATATCCGCGTTCACAAGATCTTCCGCGCGTATGCCGATTCGTCCGTATTTATCAGAGTAACAGGGACCTATGCCGCGGCCTGTCGTGCCTATCTTAGTATCGCCGGAGCGCGCGTTCTCCGAAAGTTTGTCCAGCAGTTTATGATAGGGCATCACTATATGAGCGCCGTGACTTACGACGAGACGCGCTGTCTTTTTGCCGCGCGCGGCAAGGGCGTCCAGTTCATCAAAGAGCGCTTCGGGATCCATCACGACGCCGTTGCCTATTACGCATAACTTATCCGGATAAAGGATACCGGAGGGCAGAAGATGGAAGACATATTTTTCGCCGTCCGCAACTACGGTGTGTCCGGCGTTTGCTCCTCCCTGATAGCGGACGACCACTCCGGCCTTCGCGGCAAGAACGTCGACTACGCGCCCCTTGCCTTCGTCTCCCCACTGCACTCCAACAACTATATCCGTGCGCCCTCTCATAAAACAACACCTCTTTTGACGATCGTCAATTCATTGACAATCTTTCTAAAAACGATATTATTGTAACCCCTGTAGGCCTGCCCAGCAATAGTTATTCGTGTATTTGGGAGTTTTTAAGCAAAAGTTTCCCGCGGCGGGACATTTTTTTTATCTCGGCCTCGCGCGACATCGCTTCTTCCTTTGTATCGAAGCTCTCAAAATAAAAAAGCTCCGCCGGGAGCCTTCCTCTTGTGTATTTTGCGCCATGCCCTGCGTTATGCGCCGCGACGCGCTTTTTCAGATCGTTCGTCCAGCCGGTGTAGAGCGTGCCGTCGGCGCAGCGCAGTATATAGGCATATGCCGTCATAAAGTGTAGATCCCCGGCGTTTCCCGCTCAGGCCCGCCGTTTGGTATTTCCATATCCGGCAGGATACGCAGGATATCCCAGAGGACGCTGTCTCTTACTTCCGTAAAGAGCCCGGACACGCCGGAAAATATCCAGTAAGTTATTCCGGTAAACGCGGAGAGATGCGCCGGCATCTCAACAAGCTTTGACGTTATACAGCTATACGGGGCGAACTGTCCGCGCCCGGAGAGATCGCGGCCGAAACGGCCTGCCGCCGCTCCGGTGAGGGCGGCGGCAACGATTACGGCCGTAAGCAGAGTTTTTTTGTTTTTCATTTATTTCGGCCGGGAAAACCCCAAAAGAGCACCAGCTACTCCACAGTCACGCTCTTTGCCAGGTTGCGCGGCATATCTATGTCGCAGCCGCGCTGACGCGCTATATAGTACGCGAAAAGCTGAAGAGGAACGACCGCTACGAACGGATAAAGCTCAGGTTCCGTAGCCGGAGTGAAGATCACATGATCCGTATAATGCTTTATCTCATTATCGCCTTCGGTCGCAAGCGCTATTATCGGGGAACGGCGCGCCATTGATTCCTCTATGTTCGAAACGGTCTTTTCCCAGAGGTTGTTTTTCGGGACAAGCGCGACCACGGGAAGCTCCTTGTCAAGAAGCGCTATCGGGCCGTGCTTCATCTCTCCGGCCGGATAGGCTTCGGCGTGCAGATAGGAGATCTCCTTGAGCTTGAGAGCTCCCTCAAGCGCCGGAGGATACGCTATCCCGCGGCCTATGAAGAAGAAACCGCGTGCGTCTGCAAAATCACGCGCAAGCTCTTCTATCTCTCTTTCCTTCGCAAGAAGCAGCGACAGCTTTCCGGGAATATCCATCAGAGCGGAGATAAGGCGTTTTTCCGATTCCTCCGGGAGCTCGCCGCGCAGCTTTGCCAGGTACATGCCAAGAAGCGTGAGCGCCGTTATCTGCGCAGTAAATGTCTTTGTCGCGGCGACCCCTATCTCGGGACCTGCCGGCGTGATTATCGACTCTCCGACCTCACGGTCGATAGTGGAGCCGCGAACGTTCGTTATGACCAGGCACTTTGCTCCGCGGCTCTTGGCAAGACGGGCAGCATGAAGCGTATCGGCGGTCTCTCCGGACTGGGAAACGAATACGGCAAGAGTCTCGCTGTCTATAGTCATATTCCGGTATCTGTATTCGGACGCCACCTCTGTGCGGATATCAAATTTGCCGAGGCTTTCCATGATATACGCTGCCGCCGCAGTGGCATAGTGAGACGTTCCGCATGCGACAAAGTGTATCTTCCGCCATTTTTTCGCGTCTTCAGGCGTCCATGAGAGCTCGCTGGAGAGGTCTACGCCGCCGCCTGCGATCCTTCCAAGCAGCGTGTGCGCAACGACGTCCGGCTGTTCGTGTATCTCTTTGAGCATATAGTGAGGATATTCCCCGCGGTTGGTCATAGCGGCGTCCCAGTCAAGATGCATGGGTACTTTACTGTGAGGCGTCCCGGAAAAATCGAAGAACTCGCATTTATTTTTCGTTATGCGCGCTATTTCATCGTCGTCCATGAACCATACGTCGCGCGTGTATTCCAGAAGCGCTGTCGGGTCCGACGCACAGAAGCCCTCTTTTTCAGCATGCCCGACCACAAGGGGGGAGCCTTTGCGTGCAGTCCATATTTCTCCCGGCCTGTCATAGAACATTATGACCAGCGCAAAAGCGCCTCTTACGCGCTTTGTCAGCTTGACTATCGCTTCCTTCGGGTCTCCGTTGTAAACATAGCCCAGATACTGCACCGCGGACTCCGTATCGGTCTCCGTATGGAATTTTATGCCGCGCAGTTCAAGATCTTTGCGTATCTCGCGCGCGTTTTCAATTATTCCGTTGTGTACCAGCACGACCCTCTTGTCGCTCGAGATATGGGGATGGGCGTTCGTTTCAGAAACGCCTCCGTGCGTCGCCCAGCGGGTATGACCGATGCCGGCCGTACCGGTCAGCCCGGCCGCCGCCACCTTTGCGGCAAGCACCGAGACCCTGCCGATAGTGCGGACCTCCAGTATCTCGCTGTCTTTTACGATCGCTATGCCCGCAGAATCGTAGCCCCGGTATTCATGTTTCGCAAGACCGTCAAGAATTACTTTTGTGGCTTCTCTGTGACCAATATATCCCATAATTCCGCACATATCGACAGACCGTCCTTTCAAGGCTGATAAACATCTCTTATTTTATATCATTCTCACGATAAATATAAAACCAATGACCCTCAAAAAGATTTTTTCTGCCGGATAAGGCAGGATACAGCTCACAGCCAGCGGACAGATGAATAAGGGAAGATAAAAAAAACTTCGCGCTGCGGGTAAAGCTCCCTGCAAAGAGGGTCGCCCTCCGGCACGCGCGCTTTGAGGAATGAACCGCCGACGTCGGCGGTGACAAGAACGGAATTGCGTCCGCGTTCGAGCGTCAGGTGCACTACGTGCCCCGCCGCGATATTGACGCTGCCGGTCTGCTGAGGTCTTGACAGCGCGACGCGCACGTCAGACGGGTCAAGCGCGGCGGCGCGTCCTGCATCTGCTTCTGTGCGCTCGGCATAAACGGTCTGTCCGCCTGGGAAGCTGCGTATCATATGACCGCCTTCAGGCTTCCATCCACCCTGAAGTATGTTTTCCGCGCCCGCGGTCACCCGTCCGCGGTAGAGACCGATGATCTCGGCCGACATCTCATAAAGCCACGGCATATCATGCGTTGCCACTATAACCGCAGTGCCGTGTTCCTCAGCCTCGGTAACTGCCGCCGCCATTATCAGCTGAGCGCTGGCCTCGTCCACGTTGGCCGTCGGCTCATCCAGCAGCAGCACGCGGGGGCGCAGCGCAAGCCGCGCTGCCAGAGCGGCGCGCTGCACCTCTCCTCCCGAGAGCTGATACCACTGGCGCGAGGCAAATTCGGCGGGATCAAGCCCAACCCGCGCCAGACTTTCGCAGACCCTGTCTTTTACCTCCGAAGGCTCTGTACGGCGCAGCTTCAGGCCGAAGGCTACGTTCTCATACACAGAACGGCTGAGCAGAAATGAATTCTGAAGCAGATATGTCACTTCACGGCGTATCGCGCTTTCCCGTCCGGCAGTCGGCTCTCCGCGGTAGAGAAGCGTGCCGCTGTCATAAGGCATAAGGAAAGAGAGCACCTTCAGCAGCGTTGATTTTCCGCTTCCGTTGGGCCCTACGAGTCCGGTTATGCCATCGGATCTTATCGAGAGCTCCGAGATGTCGAGAGTCAGAGTCTCTTTCCGGTAGCTTTGTTTCAGGTCATGCAGCTCATAAAGCGGCGTCATGAAAAATCACCACGGTAAAGGCGGCGTTCCTCCGTCCCGGACAGAGCGCCGCCTTCTGCGTTTACTTCTTTCTTCTCCGGATAATGAGCGCCGCAGCGGGGGATACCGCTGCAGCGGACCGCGCCGGCAGACGCGGAGAGCACCGCATTCGCTGCAAAGATCTCTGCTGCCGCTTTAAATACGCATTTCATACGATGCCCTCACTTCCGCCTCTTTCGCCCGGCTGAAATCTATTTGCCGTGCTTTTTATTCCATTCGTCGGAGTTCGGGAAAAAGAGCGGCTCCCCGTACTCGCTGACCTTGAAGTCCTTTATTATCGTCTGGGCTTCGTCGCCGCAGAGCCAGTCTACAAATTTTACTACGTCGGCGTTGTTCACCTTCGGGAATCTCTTCGGGCTGACCTCTATCGCGGCGATAAGATTGAGAAGTATCGGATCGCCCTCTACGAGCGGGACTATTTTCAAGCCGCTTTTCTTGGTAAGGTAGGTGGCCCTGTCCATCAGAGTATAGGCGCCGCGCTTATCGGCAAAGAGCGTCGTGGGGCCGTTGCCCAGCTTGCCGAGAGAGAATACCGTGTACCACTCATCCTTCTCTCCGTCGGGCGAAATGCCTGCGGCAGTCCATACCTTCATCTCCGCCACATGAGTGCCTGACATGTCTCCGCGGCTTATAAACGGAACTTTCGCTTCAGCTATCTTTTTAAAGGCGTCGGTCGCCGATTTCATCCCCTTGATTCCAGCAGGGTCATTTTCCGGGCCGAGAATCACAAAGTCGTTGTACATAAAATCCCTGCGGTTCTGCCCGAAGCCGTCAGCTATAAACTGGTCTTCGAGAGCACGGGCGTGAACCACGACGAGATCGAAATTACCTGTTTTTGCTTTCTCCAGCGTTGCGCCGGTGCCGGCCTTTTCAATGACGAATTCAGTTCCCGTCTTGGCTTTGTAGGTGTCGGCAAGAAGCGGGATAATGCCTGCGTCGACCGGGCCGATCGTACTCGAGAGCCTGATCGTGCCGGCAAAGGCAGGCGCGCAGATAAGGAGAAAGAGAACAACCGCTGTAAATCTCTTTATATTTTTCATAATGTCAAAGCACCATCCTGATTTAATTTTGTGTCCTGCGGCGCAGGAAAGACAATGATATGTTTAGCAGAAGCGATATAAGTATAAGGATCACGCCGAGCGCGATCCCCAGCGCAAAATCTCCTTTGCCCGTTTCAAGCGTTATCGCGGTGGTTATCGTCCGCGTATGCCATTTGATATTGCCGCCCAGCATCATCGCGGAGCCCACTTCGCCCACGATACGGCCCAGAGCCGTTAGGGCTGCGGTAAGAATCATAAAACGGGCTTCCCACAGACTCACAGCGGCAAGCTTCGCTCCCGACGCGCCGAGCGTGAGAAGCGTCTGGCGCAGGCGGCTGTCAAGACCTTCCACGGCCGAAGCAGTGTATGCGGCCACGATCGGGGTGCCCAGTATCACCTGGCCTATAGCCATCCCTTCGACAGTGAAAAGCAGCTCCCAGTCCCCTAACAGACCGCGGCGCGAGATGAACGCATATACCAAAAGGCCTATCACGACGGTAGGCAGGGCAAGAAGCGTATCTGTCACAGTGCAGAGCGCGCGTTTGCCGGGGAAAGTGAAATATCCGAGAGCAAACCCCATCGGGAGCCCGAGCGCCAGAATCAGCGCCATAGAAAGAGCTGTCAGGCGCAGCGTTGTGACAAGAATCACCATCGTCTCTTCGTCTGCCGTAAAGAGAAGGTGAAATGCCTGAACGAATCCGTTCGCAATAAAGTCCATTGGGAGAGTCTCCGCTGTCAGTCCGTACAGTCAAAAACGGACGGGCGCGGATAAAGGCGCCCGCCCGTCGTCGGGAAAATGCGTATTAATGCCCGTAGCGCTTTTCGGCTTCCGGGAAGAAGAGCTGTTTGCCTTCGACCTTGAAGTTCGCAATATCTTCCTGGACCTTCGAAGAAGTTATCCAGTCTATGTATTTGAGCGCGAGGTCGTATTTCACGTTGGGATGCTTGAGCGGACTTACAGCCATTACGCTGTACTTGTTAAGGAGTTCGTTGTCTCCTTCACAGATTATTACAAGACCTTTTCTGCCGTTCAGGCCGGCGTCATACTTTATGAATGTGCCGCGGTCGGTGAGGGCATAGCCGTTCTGCTCGTCTGCGATATTTATCGTTTTAAGCATTCCCTGCCCTGTCTGAACATACCACGGGGCTTTATCGAAGTCCTTGACTCCCGCTTTCTCGAGCAACTTAAGCTCTGCCGTATGCGTGCCGGATTTATCGGCGCGGCTCACGAGTTTTTCACCCTTAGCGGCTATAGTTGCAAAGGCCTGCACTACGGGCTTGCCTTTTACTCCGGCCGGATCGCTCGCAGGTCCTATAAGGACAAAGTCGTTGTACATGACCTTGCGGCGGTTGGCGCCGGCTCCCTCTTCCATGAACTTGTCTTCCTGAGACGGCGAATGCGTCAGGACGACGTCGACGTCGCCGTTGCGCCCGTATTCAAGCGCCTTTCCGGTACCTACAGATACCCACTGGATCTCTATGCCGGTATCCTTCAAAAGGATAGGCGCAAGATAATCAAGCAGGCCGGTGTTGTCAGTGCTCGTAGTTGTGGCCATACGGAGCACGGGAGCTTTTGCCGCAGCAAGCGAACCGAAGGCAAGCAGGCAGACGGCAAGAAGCACAGCAATAACGGAAAACTTTTTGCTGAAACGCATGGGTAAAGACCCCTCCTCGTATGATTGCGCTGCAAAAGCGCAGTGAATAAATTGCAGCCCGCGGAATGAATAAAGAGAGGAAAACCAGGCATTTTCCCGTTCCCTTTTCCAAACGCGGGAGACGGTCCGGTTTCCCGGAACCGCCCTAACGACCGCTCCCCATAGCTGTATGCCTTAGGGAATGCGGTTTCAGGGACGCATGCAGTATGCAGACATACTGCGGCACAGCCAGGCAAACTGTGCTTGCCATATTGTACACTACGCCGCGGTCTCCTTCAATATAAATACTCATTCAATATTAAAACGAGAAAAGAAAAGGGCGGGAAGTGTTGGGGGCACATCCCGCCGCAGTGGAGAGTTGAAATGATTCTGAGCCTTTGCAAAATAAAGAGGCCGAAGCCCCTTTTGCAGAGCACGGCCCAATAAATTTTCACGCCGTTCTCCTTTCCGAAAGGGAGGCCGCCGCGTTTCCCCGGCGACCCTGTCGGCGGAAGGACCATAGTTTAAAAACCTTTAGGTCCAGCCGCTCGGAGAATCATTATCATATATTGCCGTTATCCTACAATAAAATAAAAAAAATGACAAGCACCAAAGACCGCGCTCAAATTATCTGAATTATCTTGAATTATCACTAAATTGTCTGAATTGTCCGTGAAACAAGGCTGAACATGCCAGATGGGGCGTCCCCCGCAGAAGCAGAGAGTTGTTGTGTCTAAAACATCCTGATAAATAAACGGACCGCACCCATTTGCACCGAGAATTGCCTGCGATAAGCCGGGCGGCCGTTCTCCTTCCCTGGCGGGGACACCGCGCTTCCCTCTGCGAACATGCCGGCAGAAAAGCTGCAGGCCACACGCTCCGGCCTATGCAGCCCGGAGCGTCGTTTTTATACAGTACCGTTTGTGGTACAATAAACGCTGAAATAAAATGAGCGTTAACGGCTCTTTACAGAATTTTATGCCGAAATGAGGGCAGCGGCATGACGACACTGCGTATCCCGCCCAATCTTCCTAAAGCGACGCTTGAAGAGATGAGGGCATGTCCAATCATAAAACAGTTCGACGACCTGGGGATCTGGTTCGGCGTCAATCCGCCGTGCATCGACGCGCGCGAGATGGTCCTCCACATCTCCGACACGCCTCAGACTATGTACAATTATCTGCGCAGAGTCCTGCGCAGACTAAAGCCGGCGTGGATAGTCCACACCGGGGATTTCGTCGACAATGTGAAGCTGGAAAGACGTCCCGGAATGATCGACCTCTACCGCAAAATAATCAAAGAATTTTTTGCGATTCTTGATGAAGAGAACTACGGCGCGATCGTCGTCACCGGAAATCATGACGACGTCCCCACTCTCCTTTCGTACAGGCACAACCCCTCGGTACAGATCTGGACCACCCCGGGCTCCTTCTCGCTGGGAAATTTTACCTTCCGCGCGGGACACACCTATGAGGACGTCATGACGGAACCCGCGCAGTATAACCTCTACGGGCACAACATGGTGCACCCCTCGGGCACGGACGCCAAAGGCAATATGTACCTGAACGGACTGCAGGCAATGTACCTTATTCACATATACAGCGGCGAAGTGACTTCTATACCATATCCGTGGGGTACGAACGACGCGCGGCTCGAGCGCAGGCGGGTCTCGCTTTAGCGGACAGCGGATAAAAAGAGGCAAAAAAAGGAGGCAGAACAAAATGATATCTCTTACAAGGTCGGGACCGGAAACCATATCAATGAAGATAACGGATCAGATTCCTGAGATCCGTCACAAACTGAGCGCCTGGGGATCGCTCATATCGATCGACCCGGAGAGTTCGCTGAAAAAATACGGGGCGGCGCGCAGGCTGGTTTTTCTGCAGATACATACGG
The DNA here is from genome assembly GCA_017537925.1 of Synergistes sp. Lineage (GTDB taxonomy): Bacteria > Synergistota > Synergistia > Synergistales > Synergistaceae > Synergistes. The sequence goes on from JAFYJW010000003.1 coordinate 11,413, forward strand.
AAGGCGAAAGCACCCACGAAACATACGTTTCCGAGACTCCTCTTGAAATGCTGCTGGCTTCTCTGATAAACAGCCGCGTCGCAAACGGCGTGGAGAGCATCGGCGTAATGCCCGGCTATATAATGATGAGGCTGATGGGAGATATCGAGCGCGGCATCCTCGCCATACAAAAAGACCTCGGCGGCGAGATAATCGATTCCCGCCCCTTCTACCGCCCGGATATCCCAGGCACCTCCTCCATCATCTACTTTACGCCCAAGTCGCTGGCAAAGCCGGTACAGGATTACGACATATACCATAAGTCGCTGCTCGTCTCCGCGCGCTCCAAAGTCGCCATCCTTCAGTACCTGTCGCTGCGCGGTATCGAATACCTCGGAACGGCGCTCGGCACACCGGACTGGAACGACGTCGAAATAAAGATATGCGACTCAGACAAACTCTTCGAGCTTCACCGCCAGAGACTGCTCACGGTCATACACGGACTGCAGATGGGCATGGTACTTGAGGAAAAATGGGAGATGGAGCGGGCGCTGTCGCACCGGACGCTGCCGGTCTACATGATGAAGCTCTACACGCCTTTCGACGTGCATACGATAAAAAAGCTGGCCATGGGGCTGGAATACAACGACAACGGGCAGCGCTTCGCCGATTTCGACGTATACTACAACGACCAGAAGGTATCGGCATTCACGGTCCTCAGCAAATTCCCGGGCAAAACGCGCAACGACATCGGACTCATGAACCGCAACGAAGTGCTGAAAAACATCAACCTTGACTCGATGAATGAGTTGATGCGGCTGGAAGCGGAGATCGAAAGAGAGCGCAAAAAACGTCCGCGCGAAGTATAACAGTAAAATAATTCAAAAAAAGTAATAAAATAATTTAAATTAGTGGTAAAATAATTTGAAAAAGAGAAGCGCGTTTCCTTTTAAAAAATGAAGGCGCATTTCTCGATGCGGCGCCGCCTGCATAAATAAACGAAAGAGCAGGGTCCACGCTCCTGAATTTACATCCTGACGGCGGTGTGTTTTACGCAATTATAGTTTCCGCGCTAAAAGGCGCGGTAAAGGCAAATTTTTCAGCAGGTTTTTTAACAGGATTTTAAATCTGAGAGGAAAGGAGAAGGCGCAACGCATTAACGCTCAATGCAGCGGCGCATGACAGGGAGAGAATTAGTTTTATCAGTTTCATTAGTTTCATTAGTTTCTTTATTGTTTTGATTATCGAGAGGGAGGTTAGTTAATATGGCGGAAATCAAAAAAGGCGGCGACCAGTTTGGAAGCCGTTTGGGACTTATCGCCGCAATGCTTGGAATGGCAGTGGGAACAGGCAATATATGGAGATTCCCGCGTGAAGTTGCCAAAAACAACGGCGGCGCTTTTATACTCATGTGCTTCGTTGCTCTGTTTATCTGGGCAGTTCCGCTTATCTGCGCGGAATCCGTCTTCGGTAAAAAGACCCGTATGGCCAACGCCGGCGGCTTCAAAACAATGCTCGGCGATAAATATACCTGGATGGGGACCTTTACGGCTATAACCAACGCACTTCTCGGAGCGTACTACGTGGTCGTCGTCGGCTGGTGCCTCAAATACCTCGTTATGATCGCTACAGGCTTCCTTTCGCAGATTCAGTCGGGCGCCGTCGAGCCTACGGCGTATTTCACCAAATTCGCGCTGACTCCGCCCTGCACCGAATCGTGGATTTGGTTCATCGTAGGCATCGCGATATGCTCGATAGCGGTCTTCCGCGGCGTTCAGGGCGGCATCGAAGCGGCCAATAAGGTAATGATCCCGCTGGTCTTCTTACTGCTGGTCTTCCTTCTTGTCAGGGTGCTCCTGATGCCGGGAGCGGTCGCAGGACTCGAGTACATGTATCACGTTGATCCGAAAGACTTCGGCAACCCGCGTATCTGGCTCAACGCCTTCACTCAGGCGGCATGGTCATCCGGCGCAGGCTGGGGTATGTTCCACATCTACTTTATCTACTCAGCCAAGGATGAGGACATCGAGCTCAACGCCGTCACCGCGACATTCGGCGATATGGTTGCCGCAATGCTCGCCGGTATGGTCGTTCTGCCGACAGTCTTCGCCCTCACCCCGAACATGGATGCGGTTAAAGAAGTGCTTGGCTCCGGCGCCAACGGGCTTACATTCATCCATCTGACGAACCTCTTCGCGCATACCACCGGCGGATATGTAATGGGCGTGCTCTTCTTCCTGGCGCTGCTTTCCGCCGCTGTCAGCTCCGTCATAGCAATGATAGAGACCGGAACGCGCAACCTGATGGACATGGGCTTCTCCCGCACACAGGGTACGCTCTGCACGTCTCTCTTCTTCGTGGTCGCCGGCTCCTACTCCGCACTTGACAACCGCTTCTTCAACAACCAGGATATGGTCTGGGGCGTCGCGCTGCTGATGGTCGGCCTCCTCTACGCTATCGGCGCCATGAAGTACGGCGTTGAGAAGCTCTGGGTCGAAGACATATCTCCCTGCTCCGACATACATGTCAAATGGCTGTGGAGTTCCATTTATCTCTTCCCGTTCGAGTTTGCTTTCGTTTGGGGCTGGTGGATGTGGGATGCCAAGACATGGTATCCGGGCGAGTGGTTCAAATTCTGGCCGCCTGTCAAGTATGAGTATACTCCCGGATCGATGGTAGTCCAGTGGGCGATCCTATTCGCGATCTGCCTCGTGCTCAACAGCTACCTCGCGAAACGGCTCGTTTACAGCAACAAGATAGATTAACGGCCATTAGGCAGCTAAGGGGGAAATATTATGTGGAAGCTTAATATGGTTGTATGCATTGCGATAGCGTTTGGCTGCTTCGGCTGGGCCATGCTGAAAACGATGACCACTGAGGGCAAAAAGAAGCAATAAGCCTGAAAGACAGTAAGGACATAACTTTGCGGCAGGGGGAGGAAGAATTTGCCTTCCCCTGCCCTTTTCATCTCAAAACCGGCGGCAAAAAAATTTACAAGGCTTGTATTTTCTCAAATCTATCGTAATATTAACATGGCTTTGTCTGAATATGCCCGAAGGGAGTTTGAGCATATCTTGAAGATCGTCATCGTAGGAGCCGGCGAGGTCGGCTACAGCGTAGCAAAAAACCTGTCGTCAGACGGACACGATATAGTGATAATCGAAGACAACAGTGAAAGGGCCGATTATGCGGAGAGTTCCCTCGACGTTATGGTCGTGCGCGGGAACGGCGTGCGTCCGAGCGTCCTGGCAAAAGCAGGCGTAACACAGGAGAACAGCGAAGTCTCGCTGCTCATCGCCTGCACGAACAAGGACGAAGTGAACCTTATGGCCTGCTGGGCGGCAAAGAAGATGGGAGTCCCGCATGTGATAGCAAGGGCCGTCGGCCTTGAATTCACCGACACCGAAGACTGGGCGCGCAGCCTGGGCATAGATATGCTCGTATCTCCGGAACGCTCGGTCGCAAAGGAAATCGAAGAGCTTCTGGAAGTCCGCTCGGCGATTCACGCAAACGAGATAGCAGGCGGGAAAGCTGGCATTTACGTTTTCCGCGTAGCCCAGGAATCGCCGCTCGTCGGGCTCTCTCTGCTTGAGATGCGCAAAAACAACCCTCAGCTGATAATGCTGGTAGTATGCATAAAGCGCGGAGAGACGTCAATGGTCCCGAGGGCTGTCGAAAAACTGCAGGCAGGAGACGTCTGCTACACGATATGCTACCGTTCCACGGTACTGGAAGCAGAACGTCTCTTTCAGCCGAAAATGGCAAAAAAACTGAAAAAGGTCTTTATAGTAGGGGCGGGAAAGATAGGCTTTCAGACGGCGCTGCGCCTGCTTTCCCATATACGGGGGCTGGATCTGCGCATAATCGATGCGGACAGGACAAAATGCGAAAAGCTTGCGGAAGAGCTTCCGAACGCGACGCTGCTGTGCGCGGACGGCTCCGATACCGAATTTCTGCGCATGGAAGGGATTGCCGACGCGGACGGTTATGTAGCTGCCACCGACCAGGACGAGACCAACCTGATGCTTTCGGTGCTTGCGAAAACTCTCGGAGCATCGAAAAGCATAGCCGTCGTACGCCGCTCCACTTATCTCGAGATGACAAACCATATCCCCGTGGACGCGATCGTCAACAGGAATCAGACTCTTGCAGAGGTGATAACGCGCAGCGTCCGCTACCCGGGCTCTTCAAGGGCTCTTACGGTAATGGAAGAGATAAGCGCCGAGGCCGTAGAAACCACGGTCTCTGCAGCTTCCGAGGCCGCGGGTAAGAATCTTATAGAGCTGCGTCTGCCGGAAGGCACGTTGATAGGGCTGCTTGAGCGCGACAACGAGATGTTCATCCCCACAGGGCACACCGTTCTGCGGGCCGGAGACAAGGTCGTGCTCTTCGGTGCGGCCTCCGTCATAAATGATGCCATGCGTCCGTTCGGAGATGGAAAACTTTGAATTATAAAATAGTCGCTCATTTCCTGTCGGGACTGTCGTTCACCATCACCACGTCCTTCCTTTTCCCGCTTTTCTGGGCGGTGGCGGACGGTACGGACGACGTACGCGCCATTCTGCTCTCTGCGGCTGTTGGAGCGGCGATCTCCCTGCTGCTTTTCGCTGTGGGACGCGGAGCGAAAAAGGAAGACCTGGGGACGCGCGAAGCGATAGCGGGAGTCGCATTTTCCTGGGTCATAGCTTCGCTGATAGGCTGCCTTCCCTACCTGTTCTACGGCTGCATCACTTCATTCACGGACGCTTACTTTGAGGCGATGTCCGGCTTTACCACGACCGGAGCTACCGTGCTGCGCGATATAGAGCCGATACCGCGCGGCATACTGATGTGGAGAGCCCAGACGCAGTGGCTCGGAGGGATGGGAATAGTCGTCCTTGTGATAGCTATGCTGCCTCTGCTCGGCGTAAACATGACTCAGCTCTTCAAGGCGGAAAGCCCAGGCCCAAGCCTTGAAAAAACTTCCCCCCGCATCGCGGAGATGGCAATGATGCTGTGGCGCGTATATATGGGCGTTACCGTCGCAAGCACTCTTCTGCTTGCGGCGGGAGGCATGACTTTATACAACGCTATAGCGCACACCTTCGCCGCGGTATCCACCGGAGGCTTTTCCACGCACAACGCAAGCGTCGCATTTTACGATTCCGCTTATATAGACGTCGTGCTTACTTTGGTGATGTTTATTTCAGGCGCCAACTTCAATCTGCACCTTGCCGCGATCAGGGGAAAAACTTTCAGTCCGTACAGGGATTCCGAGTTCCGCTTTTATACCGCCGTCGTGCTGGGCGCGTCGTTCATGGTATGCGCGGTCCTTCTGCACAGCGGCACTTTTAACGGCTTCTTCCGCGCGCTGCGCTATTCTCTCTTCCAGGTGGTGAGCATAATAACCACGACCGGTTTCGCTACCGCGGACTTTGCGCTGTGGCCGGTCTTTACGCAGTTCATGCTCCTGGCGCTGATGTTCATCGGAGGCTGCGCCGGATCCACGGCCGGAGCCATTAAATGCGTCCGTTTCCAGGTCGTGATAAAGGAATCGATAGCAGAGCTGAAAAAGATGATTCATCCGAACGCTGTTGTGGCGATATTCCAGAGCGGCGGCACGGTCAGCCCATCGATGGTGGCGTCTTCCGCATGCTTCATAGCCACCTATGTGATCATATGGGCCCTGTCATCCCTGGCTGTCAGCATCTCCGGCTGCGATATCGTAACGGCGGTCAGTTCCGTATCCGCGACGCTCGGCAACATCGGCCCCGGCCTTGCCGACGTTGGACCTGTCTGCAACTTTGCATGGCAGAACAGCTTTGCCAAATGGATATACATCTTTGACATGCTCTGCGGAAGGCTTGAGCTCTATACGATACTTGTCCTTTTCAGTAAGGATATGTGGAAAAGGTAAGACTTCCGTCCTGTTTATACACACTTATTAACACACTACCCATAGCGTTTAGTGTATAACTTGTCAATATATATAGTGTTTTTCACTTTTCAAAACCCCGGATAACTGCTATCATGAGCCAGGTGCGGTTTCACACTTAAACGGCTTTTATCCGGAGGTTTGTTTTACTGTCATGATCATTAAACCCGCTTTCAGTCAATCCGCAAGGGATATTCTGCGCGACCGTTACCTTTGGCGCGATGAAAACAGGAACCCCGTAGAGAAACCGGAAGAGATGCTGCAGCGCGTCGCCGGACACGTAGCGGGTGCGGAACGCACTCTTCCCCTGCGCTGCAAATGGGCGGACGAATTCTACGAGATCATGGCCCGCCTTCTCTTTATGCCGAACAGCCCCACGCTTATGAACGCGGGGCGCCCGTCTCCGCACGGACAGCTTGCGGCCTGTTTCGTGATAGGCATAGAAGATACGATGGAGAGCATCTGCGAAGCGCTTCGCAAACAGATGCTTATACACAAGAGCGGCGGCGGCACCGGTTTCAACTTCTCAAAGCTGCGCAGCGAAGGCGCAAAGGTAAACAGCACAAACGGGCGCGCATCGGGGCCGGTATCCTTCATGGGACTCTTCGACAAAGCCACGGAAACGGTGCAGCAGGGCGGCATGAGGCGCGGCGCGAATATGGGGATACTGAGCGCCGATCATCCCGACATCAGAAAATTTATCCACTGCAAGGATAAAGACGGCACGATAACGAATTTCAATATCTCAGTCGGAATATCTGACAGCTTTATGGGAAAAGCGCAGGAATCCCCTGAAAGCAGCGAGGCGGCGCTCCTTGCGGAGATAGCGGACTCGGCATGGCGCACCGGAGACCCTGGCGTGATTTTTTTTGACGCGATAAACCGCGGCAACACGACCCCGGCCCTTGGGGAACTCTCCGCGACAAATCCCTGCGGCGAATCTCCGCTCTATCCAAACGAGGCCTGCAATTTAGGCTCAATAAATCTTTCGCTGATGGTTAAGGACGGGCGTTTCGATTACGATCTGCTGCGCTCCGTCACCGCCGTTGCGACGCGTTTTCTTGACGACGTCATAGAGATAAACGATTATCCTCTGCCGGAGATCGCAGAAGCCGTCAGACTGACGCGGAAGATCGGGCTCGGCGTTATGGGCTGGGCAGACCTGCTCTTCCGTCTCCGCGTGCCTTATGACAGCGAGGAGGCGCTTACGCTTGCCGAAAGCATAATGAAGACGATACGCGACGCCGCGCATGAAACGTCGGCAGAGTTGGGCAAAGAAAAAGGAATACCCGCATCTCTTGCGCACCTCGGACGCAGGAACGCCACTCTGACGTGCATAGCTCCTACGGGGACCATCGCACTGCTGGCAGGCTGTTCCTCCGGCATAGAGCCTCTCTTCGCGCTCGAGCATACCCGGGTGCGCACGCAGCTCGACGGCAAAAAGGTCGTCATGAAGCAGGTCAACCGTTGGTACGAAGAGGCGCAGAAGGAAGGGCTGAGCGAAGATATCATGAAAAAAGTCTTCGTCACGTCTCACGACATATCTCCCTCCGCTCACGTGCGCATGCAGGGAAGCTTCCAGAAGTACACGGATCTTGCGGTATCCAAGACGATAAACCTGCGCCACGAATGCAGCGTAAAAGATGTGCTGGACGCGTACATGCTGGCATGGAAGGAAGGCTGCAAGGGGATAACAGTGTATCGCGACGGCTCAAAGCAGAGCCAGGTCCTCTACACAAAGGAGGACGAAGGAAAAGCCCTTGAAAAGAGCGCCGAGGAAAACGCGCGCATCGAGAAAAAAGAAAAAATCGCTGTCCCGCTCTCCGCGGCAAAGCCGCGCTTCGTGCTCAAGAGGTCCGATTAGAAAGAAAAATATAGAATAGAAAAGCCGGCGCGCACGAATGGCGCGCCGGCTTTTTTCGTACATTTTAACCGAATCTTACATCGAGTACTGCGGCCCTACGTATTCCGTGGGGTTCAGCGCGCTTTCGTAATGCCTTATCATCGTTATAAAGTCAAAAACGGGAAGCCCCGTATGGCGGTGGACCGCCGCTGCAAAAGGCGGCAGGTCGCTGCATTCAAGCTGAATCGCGGCCACCTCGGGGTTTTCGGCGAGCATTTTATCGCAGACCTCAAGTATTTCGCGTTCTATAACGTCTGTGTCCATCGTACCCTTTTCTTCGAGTACGGAGGAGCGGAATTCATACTTTTCCTCCATTCCGTAAAGGACAACGGGCATATCGGGAGTTATGCCGACGTTGCGCAGATGACGTTCGGTCATCACAGAGGCGTTTGCCGAGATTATCCCGACCTTTTTGCCGCGCTTCAATGTGCGCACGATGAAGGGGACCTGAAGCATGCTCGACATAAATACCGGGACATTGACGGAATCGGCTATCTCCTGCTGAAAAAGCGCCATGAAGCCGCAGGCTCCCGTTATCGCGCGCACACCCTCGGCCTCTAACTTCTGCGCGCCCTCTATGAACGGAGCCAGCAGGGCCGGGTCACGCTGATTGAGAAGGCGGTCGATCGATGCGCCGCGCACCTCGTGGTAGCGCACAGGAAATGGGTATGTCGTAGCATTCCCGACATTCCCCGGAACACAGGGGTAGGCTGCGTCGAGTATGAGTATTCCGATAGGCTCTCCATCCCAGGATCTTGATTTTGATTTGATCTTATAAAAAGGCATATTCTCTCCCCCTCAGAAACTCTTGATGATGTGTTTAAATGCTATTGATGTTCTGTAATTTAGCACTGATAATATTTGTCTGTCAATAATTTATAAAGAAAATATAAAATTTTTTAAAATCAATATAAAGTTTTTCAAAATCACATAAATATCCACATTTTAAGCTAAATTTACTCAGGCATATATGGGAAAGAGAAGCCGACGGCTAAGGATACTTCCCGATCGAATACGGTTTGATGACGGCCGCACCGATACGCAATAAATCAAGAGCCGTACACTGAAGCCGGCGCGCGGCCTTTTCGTGCGGCGCTGCAGGCCGCAAATCGAAATAATTACAGCGTCCGAATCAAATCACTCTGCCGGATCCTCTTCTTTTCTCAGGGCAGAGGGGGGCAGTTCGATCACTTCTTCCGCTTCTTCCATATCTTTTTCACTGGCCGCGACGTTTACGGCGTCGCTCTGCGTGCGCTCCGCTGAAAAGCCGTCCGCAGGTCCTTCTTCGGTATATATCCGGCGCCGCCCGGCTCCGGCCTCTTCGCCGTCATCCGCATCGCCGGTCGGCCTTCGGTTCGTGCAGATATAGGGCGTTCCGCCTTTAATGATTTTGTAAGTCAAAAAAACAATCAGAAACACTCCGGCAAAGGCAGCAAAAAGTATCGTCACCGGAAAAGCTATGCCGAATATGAGTGTGCCGATGATCAAAATCAGTATAAACCAGGTCATTTACTTTTCCTCGCTCTGCTGTTTTTATCGCGTACGTTTCTTTTCATCCCGCGTCCGGACGTTCCCTGTTTGCCGCCGGCGCCGAAAGAAGCGCTGCCCCCGGTGCGCTTTGTTTTTCCGCCGCGGAACTGAGCGGTCATCTCATGGTGCTCCCCGCGCTTCTGCCTGCGCGGACCGTTCCCGCTGGAGGCGGGCTTCTGCCTGCCGGGAGTCCGGACTGAAGAAGCGCGCCCCGGAGATGTTCCTTTTTCGGCGTCAAAATATCCTTCGCCGCCGCGCGTTTTTTTCATACTCCCGCCGCGGCCGTATGTATCCTGCCGCTTTTGTCCGCTTTTACCGCCGTTTCTGCCTGAAGCAGGACGTGCATCCTTTTTGCGTCCCCGGCCTGCGGGTTCTGATATAAAACCTCCTGACGGGCGGAATTGTTTTCTCTCCGTTCTTACCGATCCTGCTTTAATTTCTTTATCTTCTTCATGCCCCGTTTTTGCGCCGACTTCTTTTTTCATGCCGCGCCGTCTTAGGGCGGCGTCCGGACCTGCTGGGGCGTTTCCCGAATCGGATGCTGTCTTATCCTTAAAGGCCGCCTCGCCGCTTTGCGTCTTGCGCCGCAGCTGCCCGCAGGCAGCGTCTATATCGGCGCCGCGTTCGGCGCGGATCTCACACTCAAAGCCTGCGCTCTCCAAAACGCTGCGGAAGCGCAGCACCGCTTCGGTACGCGGTTTTTCGAAGCGCCCGCTGACCTCGTTTGCCGGAATGAGGTTGACGAATACATGAAGCCCCTTCAGATAGCGCAGCAGATCGCGGGCTGCTTCAACGCTGTCGTTCACACCCCCGAAAAGGGCATATTCTATCGTTATGCGGTCTCCGGTAACAGCCTGATATCTCTGCATCGCCGAACGAAGTTCTTCCAGCGGATATGTCCTGTTGACGGGCATCAGCGCGCTCCTCAGCTCGCTGTCCGCGGCGTGGAGCGACACGGCAAGCCTTGCTCCGAGACCTGAAGCCGCAAATTCCTCGATTCCCGGGATGATGCCGGACGTCGAGATCGTAATGTGCCGTATGCCGAGCCTGCGCATTTTCGGGCTGTTCAGCATGCGCACGGACTTAAGGACCGACGCGGTATTGAGGAAAGGCTCGCCCATGCCCATGTAGACCACGCTGTTCACCTGCCGCCCCATATGCTTCTCGGCCGCAAGCAGCTGCCCTGCTATCTCGCCGGGGCTCAGACTGCGAACGAATCCGGACTGTCCCGTGGCGCAGAATGAACACTGCAGCGGGCAGCCTACCTGAGTAGACATGCAGAGAGTAAGGCGGCTGCCTTCCTTAAGCAGGACCGATTCCACCATTTCCCCGTCGCGAAGCCGCCAGAGAAACTTTCTTGTGCCGTCCTGGGAACGCTGCTCCCTCTGGAGGGCGGGGTAGGCAAAATCCAGCCGTTCGGCAAGAGCCGTTCTTAAGTCTTTCGACAGATTTGTCATTTCGGACGGTTCACAGACATACTTCTGCCACAGCCACTCGCATATCTGCCCGGCTCTGAAATTCGGCTCTGCGAAAGCTCCGGTCATATATTCTTCCCATTCGCTGTAATCAAGGTCAAGCGCGTATTTTTTTTCTGTCATATCCATCAGGTCTTTCCGGCATATGCGGCCTGCTGCGGAATCTTTTCTTCCGCCGTGCATATTTATAAGCAGTTCTCCAGATATGCCTCTATAGTAGCGACGGCACCGTCGATTCCGACTTTGTCGGTATTTATGCATACATCGTAGTCTTCCATGCGTCCCCATTTTTTATCGGTGTAAAATTCGTGATACTTGGCGCGTTTCTTATCCACGTCTATAACGCGCTTTTTGATCTCTTCCCGCGTGAAGTCAAGGCCTTCCGGGACCATTGACATCTTCCTGTTTACGCGCGAGTCAAGGCTTGCGTATATAAAACAGTTGACAGGGTTCATATGGCGCAGTATATAGTCTGCGCAGCGCCCTACGACAACGCACGGCCCATGCTCGGCAAGGCTTCTTATCAGCCTGGACTGTCCTTTATATATTAGATCGGAGGGCAGATCCTGATAGAATACCGGCATGGAAAACCCGGGCATGACCGGACATATCGGAGGAGAACACTTTTCTTCGTTGGCTTCTATGAAGTCAGCATTGTATTTTCCGTCCTTGGCCAGCATATCAACGAGCTCTTTGTCGTAGAACTTTATACCGAGCTTCTGTGCAAGCCTCATCCCGATCTCGTGCCCGCCGCTTCCGAACTGTCTGCTTATCGTTACGATTCTGTTAGCCATGCCCTTCCTTCCTTTCATGGTCGCTGTTTTGGGATTATTATACCTTGAATTATGAGCGAAATAAAAAGCATCAGGATAATTATTCCTGAATATGTACAGACAATTCGGCAAAAAGGCGGCGGAAGCACTGTTATCGCTGCTCATACCGCGCGTTAATGCACAGGAGGGATAAGCGCCCGGGGTCAGAGCATGGCTTTAGGCGTCATATTCCTGCCGATGCAGTAGTATTCGAAGCCGAGCGCCTTCAGTTTGCCGGGGCTGTATATGTTGCGCCCGTCAAAGATGATCTTCCTTTTCATAAGCCGGCCGAACTCATCCCAGTCGGCTTCAATGAACTCGGGCCATTCAGTCGCAATCACCGCGCAGTCGGCTCCGGAAAGCAGCGTCTTCATATCGGGCGCATATTCCACAGCGGAAGGCAGCAGCTTCTTAGCTTCGTTCATCGCGATCGGGTCATAGGCTCGCACGGAAGCGCCGCAGCCGAGCAGCCCCTGAATCAGCGTGATCGACGGCGCTTCCCTCATATCATCGGTGCCGGGCTTGAATGAGAGTCCCATGACCGCAGCCGTGACGCCATCCATATCTGCGCCGAAACGGTCCCGAATCATTATATGCAGCGTCTGCTTCTGTCTGCGGTTTACCTTGTCGACCGCGGACGCCATCGTCATATCAAGCCCCTGTCTCTCGCCTATGCGGCAGAGCGCCTGCACATCCTTAGGGAAGCATGACCCTCCGTAGCCGCAGCCCGCGTTCAGGAAGGAAGGGCCTATCCTGCGGTCTGACGCGACGCCTTCCTTTACCGCCGTTACGTCGCCTCCGACACGGTCGCAGAGCTGCGCTATCTCGTTCATGAAGCTGATGCGGGCGGCAAGCATGGTATTTGCGGCATATTTTGTTATCTCGGCCGACACCGGATCCATAAAGATTATCCTGTCTTCAGCCGCGAAGGGAAGATAAAGCTCACGCATCACGGCACGCGCTTTTTCGCTTGACGCGCCTATCACGATGCGGTCCGGATGCAGGCAGTCCTCTACAGCCATGCCCTCTTTAAGGAACTCCGGATTGGAGAGGACTTCAAGGTCTATGCCCTCCACGCCGCGTTCCCGCAGGTGGTTGTTTATGCGGCGGCACAAAAGAGTGCCGGTCCCTACCGGGACCGTCGATTTTACGACAATATAGCAGGAATGGGAAAGTGACGAAGCTATGCTGTCGACAGCCGCCAGCACCTGTGCAAGGTCAGCCCTGCCGTCGTCTGCCGGCGGCGTTCCTACCGCGATAAAAAAGAGCTTTGTGCCCTCAAGCCCGTCCTTTATATCCGTCGAGAAAGAAAGACGTCCTTCCCGCACGTTTTTTTCTATAAGCCCGCCGAGCCCCGGCTCATATATCGGGCACAGACCGCTTTTCAGCTTTCCTATGCGATCTTCGTCGATATCCACACAGCAGACAGAATTGCCCTTCTCGGCAAAGCATGTCCCCGTAACAAGTCCGACGTAGCCTGTTCCCACAACACAGATCTTCATTTGATCCCTTTTCTTCCCGATATCTCACGCAGTCAGCATGACTATGCCGGCGACGATAAGCGCCATGCCTCCGGCCCGCATCAGCGTGATATTTTCATGAAATACCAAAAATCCAGCGGCGGTAAGAAGGATATATACAAGCGCGGACATCATCGGATAGGCGAGCGTAAGCTCCGTTCGTGAGAGCGCGGCCGCCATAAAAAAGAAGGATATGCCGAAGAGGGAAAAACCGGCTACTATCCACGGGTTCAGCGCTATCCTGAGTATCGCAGCGATCACTCCGGCAGACAGCATATCGCCGCTTCCGCCGTAGGCATGCTTCATCACTATGCTGCCGAGAGCGTTTGATACGGCCGATGCAAAAATAAGGAAAAAAGCTGTTTTTTCGATCATTGAGGCTGCCCTTCAGATATCAGCGTTCTTCTGGAGCGCAAGCGTGCCGGCGCGCCCTTCTATCTTTCCCGAAACGACGGCGCATCGCGGCAGAGGCGCGGACGCCGCATACTCTCCCAGCGTATGGAACTCCGTGCCGAGAGCTCTTGCCATATTCAGGAAGTTCTCAAATACCGAAAGCTTCGAGATACCTTCCATTTCAGCGTGGACAGTGAGCACGTTCCACTCTTTATCCATGCCGTCGAGCCATGCTTTTGGCAGCGTAACGTCGTTTATGCCCGGCAGGCCCCATATCTCATCCATTGTAGGAAGCGTCGTGGGTATCTGCGGCACGCTGTAGCTGCGCCCTTCAAGATCAGGCAGAAAAGGCGCGCGTCCGCGCGTATCGCTGGCCCATTCGATGCCGAGTTCTTCCTCCGCGGCAAGGACAGCGCAAGACAGCTGCCATCCGGGAGCTGCCAGAATCTTCGGCGCCGTGCCGCAGATATCTGTATACAGCGCCGCTGCCTTTTCGTACAGAGCCTTGTATTCGTCTTTTGATATCCGGCTCAGGCAGTCCTGCACATAAACGTGGTCCCACGCATGTATGCCTGTCTCATGCCCTTCTTCGGCTGCGCGGCGCAGAATGCCGGGGTCGGACGGGACGATCAGCGGCGCCGGCAGAAGCGTGCCGTACAGCATGGTCTTCAGCCCGTACGTCGAAACCGCTTTCGTGCGCGTCATTTTATTGATGAAGCCGGGGCGGAATATCCTCCTGACGGCACGGCCGGAATTGTCCGGACCGAATGAAAAGAAAATGCTCGCGCGTATATGCTGCCTGGCAAAGAGGTCAAGGAGACGCGGAACGCCGCATAGATAGCCGCGCTTAGTATCCACGTCCACCTTAACGGCAAGCCGCGGCATTACAGAGCCTCGTGTTCGGCGTACCAGGCTATCGTCCTGCTGAGGAGTTCGCTCATCCCCGTCACAGGCTTCCAGCCAAGCTTCTGTTCCATTTTTCTGACAGAGGGGATCCTGTTCTGCATATCGTCATAACTCTTGCCGTAATAGAGGGCGGAAGGAATCACTTCAAGAACGGTCGCATCTGCCGCTTCGCGGAATTTGGGGAATTTCTTCGCCTCTTCGATGACAAGCTCAGCGAGTTCTTTTACAGAGTAATTGTTCGCAGGGTTGCCTATGTTGAATATCTCGTCGTCGGCCCTGCCGTTCTTGTTTTCGATTATCTTCATCAGCCCGTCTATCCCGTCGCCTATCCATGTGAAGCTGCGGCGCTGGCTGCCCCCGTTGACAAGGGAGATCTTGCGGCGGTGTATCATGTCGTACAGTATCTGGGTCACGGAGCGCGCCTGGTGGTTTTCGGCGTCCCTGAAGGTATCGAGCCCCGGTCCGATCCAGTTGAACGGACGGAAGAGCGTATACTGGAGATCCTGTTCCTGTCCGTATGCGACTATCATGCGGTCGATCATCTGCTTCGCGCAGCTGTATATCCAGCGCATCTTCACCACCGGCCCGACGATGAGCGGGCTTTCGTCCTCTTTCAGTTCGGCGTCCCCGCTCATTCCGTATACTTCCGAAGTTGACGGGAATATTATTCTCTTGCCGTATTTGGCGCAGAGACGGACCATCTTGAGATTCTGTTCGAAATCCAGCTCGAAGGTCCAGACCGGCTTTTTGACATAAAACGCGGGTTTTGCAATCCCGGCAAGAGGGATGACGACGTCAGCCTTTATTACTTCTTCCTCAAGCTCTTTGTCGGCATTGAATATATCGCCCTTGTGGAACGTAAAGTGACTGCGGCATTCATAGGGCAGGAGGTTGCTTTCTGATATGTCAAAACCGCTTACCTTCCAGTCGGTCTTTGTCAGAATGCTGTCCAGAAGATGAGTTCCTATAAAGCCGTTTACTCCGGTAATGAATAATTTCACAGTATGCCATCTCCTTCTTTTCCGCCTTCAGGCTGGATTCTCAGTACTTCAAGGAGCCCGCTCCCGGTGCCTATGACAAGAGGGCTGCGGGAGACCACTTCGCCCGGGGCGGCTGTCCCCCCGATCGGGCGCGCTTTCCATATATAATACTTTTTCCCGCCGATATCCGCAAACGCTCCGGGAAACGGATGAGTCACGGCTCTTATCAGGTTGTAGATATCGCGTGCGCTTTTGTTCCAGTCGATGCGTCCGTCCTCCGGCCGGCGGCGTCCGAAATAAGTCGCTTCCGCTTCATTCTGGGGAACTCGCGGCGCCGTGCCCGCCTCAAGCGCAGGCAGGCTCCGTTCCGTTATGACGCGGGCGGCTTCGGCGACCTTGAGAAAGACGTCAAACGCGGTGTCGGTGAATTTTATATCGACGGCTTCGCTGTCGACGATATCGCCCCCGTCGGGCTTTTCAGTCATAACATGCAGCGTGGCTCCGGTGCGCGTCTCGCCGTTGAGCACCGCCCAGTTCACGCATGCGCGTCCGCGGTATCTGGGCAGCAGCGCTCCGTGCATATTGTATGCGCCGAGGCGCGGGAGCAGCAGTATCTCTTTGGGTACCAGCGCACGGTAGTAGAATGAAAAAATAAGTTCAGGGGCGGCGGCCCTGCAGAATTCTATATCTTCTTCGCCGAGCTTTGAAGAAGTGCGGACCGGTATGCCGTTCTTTTGCGCGATCTCCTTAACGGAGCGGAACCAGATCTCTTCTTCGGGGTCATCCTCGTGCGTGAATACGCATGCTATCTCCGCGCGCTGCTTTATCAGCTCCTCAAGGCAGACGCACCCAACCTCGCTGTATGCGAAAATAAGAATGCGCGGCCGGTGCGGACTCATTGCCTGTCCTCTTCTTCGCATCCGTAAGCGCGGCGCACCGCATAGCGCGGCCTCCTGCTTACCTCGCGGTAGATGCGGCCGATATATTCGCCTATTATCCCGAGAGAGAAGAGCGTTATGCCGCTCACGATGAACTGGGCGGCCTCAAAAGCCTGTTCGATAAAAGACTGCCACGTGCCGACGCCCAGCACCAGACGTCTGACGAACATATAAAACAGCAGCAGGAACGAAAGGGCGGAAAGAAGCATCCCGGCCATCGTGACAAGCTGCAGCGGAACGAGCGAGAAGCTCGTCATAAGATCGAAGTTCAGCCTTATAAGCTGAAAGAGTCCGTATTTCGATCTTCCCAATTCGCGCTCGCGGTGCGCCACCGGAATCTCGACAGGGTCTACCGCGAACTTCTGTGCAAGCGCCGGTATGAAGGTGGTGGATTCTCTGCTTTCGTTTATGATGTCTATTATGCGTCTGTCGTAGCCGCGCAGCATACAGCCGTAATCCTGTATGTGCAGTTTCGCTATTCTGTTTGTGATCTTATTGACGCACTTCGAAGCGGCTCTGCGGAAAAGCGGATCCCTGCGCCCGACGCGGTACGTGCCTACTACGTCGTGTCCGTCGTCCATCTCTTTAAGCAGCCGGGGAATCTCCTCCGGCGGGTTCTGCAGATCGGCGTCCAGTGTAATTATCTTCTCTCCGCGCGCATAGTCGAAGCCTGCCATTATCGCCATATGCTGACCGAAATTTGCCGCCAGGTCTATGACGCGGACCTCGCCGTGCTCCCGGCGGAAGGCAAGCAGCAGCGCAAGCGACGCGTCGCGGCTGCCGTCGTTCACGAATATGACTTCAAAGCTGCGGTCAAGGCAGGAGACGGTCTTCCACAGTTCCTCAAAAAGCCGGGGGAGGACCTCCTCCTCGTTGTATACCGGGATAACGATCGAAACAGAGACTTTTTCCGCGGCGCTCATAATGAACATATCTCCTTAACGGCGCTTACCACGTCTTCCGCGTCTTCGTCCGTCATCGCCGGGAAAAGCGGCAGCGATACTATCCTGTCCGAGACATATTCGGCCTCCGGCAGGGATCCGCGGGAAGCGCCTGTTATCTCTCTGTAACACGAATAGAGATGCAGCGCTCTGTAATGCAGCGCCGTGCCTATATTGCGCTCCCTCATGCGCAGCATGAACTCGTCCCGGCTGAAGCCGGCAGCATCCCTGTCGATCAGCGGAGTGAAAATATGCCATGAATGCTTATGCGGCCAGGGCGCCGGTTTCGGCAGTATTATCCCGGGAAGTCCCGACAGTTCGCTCATATAGAACGAAACGATCTCATCCCGCCGTCTGTTGAAGCTTTCGAGGAGGCGCATCTGCGAATTGCCTATCGCAGCCTGCATGTCGGTCATCGTATATTTCAGCCCCGGGAAGAATATGTCGTAATCAGCCCTGCCCTTTGCCGCGTACCGGTTCCAGGCTCCCTTTGACATCCCGTTCTGGCGGAGCATCATTATCTTTTCGGCGAGCTCTTCGTCCTGTGTGCAGACCATGCCGCCCTCGCCCGTAGTGATGTTTTTGGTCGGATGGAAGCTGAATACCGCAAGCCTGCGCGGACCGCGGCCGGCCCCGATGCGGCGTCCTCTGTATTCGGCTCCGAGCGCGTGCGCGGCGTCCTCAACGACGGCAAGGCCGTGTGCGTCGGCGATCGCCTCTATCCTGTCCATATCGCACGGCATTCCTGCAAAGTGGACCGGGATGACCGCCTTTGTCTTTTTTGTTACCGCACGTTCGATATTCTCGGGCGTGATACAGAGGGTGTCCCTGTCTATATCTGCAAATACCGGTTTTGCTCCGGTGAGTATTACTGCGTTTACGGTGGCGGCAAATGTCATCGGCGTCGTAATGACTTCATCGCCCGCGCCTATTCCGAGCGCCATCATCGCGCAGTGCAGACCGGCCGTAGCGGAATTTACCGCAAGCGCATAGCGCGCGCCGGTGTAATGTGAAAAGCTTTCTTCAAAACGGGCCGTTCTGGCCCCCATGACGAGCCAGCCGCTGCGAATGCAGTCGGCCACGTCGGATATCGCGTCCTCGCCTATGCTGGGCCTTGCAAACGGAAGAAAATCTTTTCTCATCTGCCGCTTCGCCTCTTTCCGCTGAACAGGACAACATAATCCCCCGCGTCAAAACGCTTTGCGGTACGTGAAGCGCCTTTGGGTAAAAGGCTGTCCAGCCTGCCGTCGTTCTTTGCCACCAGTATAAAGCTTTTCTTTCCGCCGTACCACTGCCGCTGAAATTCTTTCCGGGACAAAAACCAACCCCTGCCTTCGGGCTGTTTCGATCCGTATTCAAGCTCGCCGGGGCTTCCGACCATAAGTACGCGGCGTTTTGTATAAAAGGAAAGGCCGTGCAGGACTTCGTCAAACGCGGCAATAGTCTCCTTACCGTCAGATTCTTTCAGTATTATTTCCGACACTTCCTTCATCGAGCGCCGCGGGGCGACGACGCCGTAAGCGCTCTGCATCCCCCAGGCGAAAACAACGGAGAATATGCAAAGCGCAGCCGCCGCTTCTTTGAAACGTTTCCTTCCTCCGCCGGTAAAGCAGAAAACCGACAACGGCATCGCAATAAGCGCGGCGCCGGTCTTCACCGCTACCGGCAGGGCATCGGAAGACGTGACCTCCTCACCTGTATACGCATAGTAAAAAAGCGCCGCGGCAAGGAAGCAGTTAAGAGCCGCAAGCAGCTGCGGCGCAAAGCCGTGCCATTTTTCGCCCTCCGCCATACGCGATATATCCGCGCCTATCAGCACAGCCGCGGGAGGGATACAGGGAACTATATAGGGAATAAGCTTCGAATGCGAAAAAGAGAAAAACAGCAGAATGACTGCGAACCATATGAACAAATACTTTGCGGCGCTTCGTTCCTCTCCGCTTTCCGGCGCGCGCAGCACGCTCTCTTTGCCGCAGAGCGCGAACAGGAACGCGGTCCACGGCATCATAGCGGCGGGGATAATGGCGAAGAAAAACCAGAACGGCATATACCGTCCGTGCAAATTTGTAAGGTAGCGCATAAAGTGCTCCTGGATGAAGAAAAAGCGGAAGAAATCAGGGTTGTCTCTGCAGACGAGATAGAACCACGGCACGCTGACGGCGAAAAACAGAATTATTCCAGGCAGCGATAACGGACTGAAAAAATGCTTCCTCTGCTCGGCGGTCAGCATATAGAAAAACAGCACGGCGCTCGGCAGCACGACTCCTATCAGCCCTTTAGTCAGCACAGCCAGAGCGCAGGAGAAATAAAAGAGCATATAATAGCGCTTCTTTCCGCCCGCATTCGCTATATAGAAGGATACAAAGGCAAGCGTCAGGAAAAAAGTCAGCGGCATATCGGTTATATTCAGCGTCCCTATCGCAAAGTAAAGCAGCGAAGTAGCCGTTGCTATGCCGGATATAAGCCCCGCCGTGAGCCCGTAGACGTAAGTCCCCAGCACGCCCGCGGCAGCTGCTCCCCCCAGCGCGCACAGCGCGGAACTTATCCTCGCCGCAAATTCGTTCTCACCGAAAACGTGCATCGCCGCAGCGTTCATCCAGTAGAAGAAAGCGGGCTTTTCGAAATACTTTACGTAATTCAGCATAGGCGTTATATAGTTTCCGGAAGAGATCATCTCGCGCGGGATCTCGGCGTAGCGCCCTTCGTCGGGCTCTATCAGCGGATATGAGCCAAGAGGCGCTATATATATAAGAATGATCGCAGCCGCCGCCGCAATAAGCATATTGCGCAGCGATATCTTAAAAGGCATATGCGGCAGTGACTCCTTTCACGCGGCCCCGCAAAGAGGCTTCAGGCTGATACTGACATAGGATACTATAGCACGCGGACAGATATAACGACAGCTAAAAAACGGCAGCAACGCGGCGTATGACGGCATGATCCAAAAAAGCCGTCCGTAAGCAACAGGCTGCTCAGGACGGCTTTAAGGCAGCATTTTCTTCTGACGGCGCTATTTGGCGCTGCCGGCGATTCCCCTCTCTTCGGGCGTACCGGGGACAAGATTGTCGCATACCGCGGCAAGAATGCCCGCAACAGCCATCGGCGTTTTAAGCACAGCCCATATCATTCCGCCGAACGTCGTGCCGAGAGCTCCGGTAAAGAGAGCCTGATTCGGTTCGACCCATCCGGGAAGTCCCATCGCCATGAGGAATGCAAAGCCGACGATGAGCACGTTGCGCTGGCTGCCCATATCGGCACGCATAAGATTCTGTATTCCGAGCGCGCCTATCGTGCCGAAGAGCGTGATATAGGCGCCGCCTATTACCGGAGTGGGCATCGTGGCAATAAGGGCTCCGAGCTTGCCTATCAGCGAGAGCAGTATCAGTATGACCGCGCCGGCCCTCACGACGTAGCGGCTCGCGACGCCCGTCAGCCCTATCAGCCCGATATTTTCCGTATAGGAGGTGGTAGCCACGGAACCAAGCAGACCGGAAAGCGCGCACATAGCGCCTTCCGCGCCGATGCCGCGGTTGATCTGCGACGGAGTCGGATCGTCTATGCCGGCGGCGTATGAACAGTTATGGTAATCGCCTATAGATTCGATCATTACGCAGAAGAAGCCGGCCGCTATCGCGCCCATAGCGAGTCCCGAGAACTTAGGCACGCCCCAGGGCATGAAGAGCCTGTAGCGGAACCACGGAGCGTCATATACGCTCTGCAGGTTTATATAGGCCGCGTGTCCCGGAGCAAAGACTCCCGACAGCGACAGAACAAGGCATATAAGATACGCAATAACGACAGATCCCAGGACGGCAAATATGTTGAAATATTTGTTTTTGCTGACAAGGCTGAAGAAGAAGACCATCAGCACGACCAAAAGCGATATCGGCCAGAAATTCGCCGCGTTGAACTGGATGGCGGTAGGCGCGAGCGAAAAACCGATCGCCATTATCGTAGGACCAATAACGACAGGCGTGATGATCTTTCTTATGCGTCCGATAAGTTTGCTGTACCCTAAAAGCGAGAGGACGATGCCTCCTGCGAAAAGCGCTCCTCCGACATACTGCATGACCACATCCGGCCCCATGCTCTTATATGCGCCGATTATCGTCATAATGGGAGGGATAAAGCTGAAGCTCGAGCCCTGGACAATAGGAAGCCCCGAACCTGTCTTTGGGTGCGTCTGGAAAAGCGTGGCGATTCCCATGCTGAAATAGACACAGCCGATAAAAGCGCCTATCTGTGCGGTGGTCATGCCCATCGCCGGCCCCAGAACAAGAGGCACGAGCGTCGTGGCTCCGAAGAGCGTAAGAACATGCTGCGCTCCCGCAAGAATCAAAATAGGCAGAGGCGGACAGTCCTCAATGCCGTAAACCAGTTTTTTCTTTGCCATGTTGCACCTCCAGAATTTTTGCAAACGGTTGCAGAATTATTCCGAAAAGTATTATAGGCGATTTATCCGCTTTCGGCTACAAGGCAAATTCAGCCGGGAAAAGACGTCTGTCGGAATGATTCATTCCGCATCTTGCATGCGGCATGATAAAATTACTGCAGCAGCCGCAGAAGTGCCTGCGCGCCTCTTTCACGGCGCGGCAGCGGGCGGCTGCGGGAAAAAGCATCCGGCGGAGGTGCCCGTAATATGAAATTTGACCCAACGCGCTACATATATCCTTCACGCCGCACTATCGTCTACGCTTCGCGCGGCATGGTCGCAACTACTCAGCCCATAGCCGCTCAGGCCGGCATCGAGGCAATGAGGCGCGGCGGCAATGCGGTCGACGCTGCTGTTGCGGCGGCTGCGGCGCTTACCGTTACGGAACCTGTCAGCAACGGAATAGGGGGAGACGCTTTTGCGATCGTATGGAGCGGCGGACGCCTGTACGGCCTTAATTCAAGCGGCTGGGCGCCGGCTCTGACCGACGCTGAAAAGCTTCGCGCGAAATACGGCGGCAGCATGCCGCAGTACGGCTGGGATACCGTGACCGTGCCCGGGGCGCCTGCCGCGTGGGCAGCACTTTCCGCCAGGTTCGGACGGCTGTCGCTCTCCGAAGCGCTGGAACCGGCAGTGCGCTGCGCAAGAGAGGGCTTTCCGGTATCCACGAATGCTGCCATACTGTGGAAACGGCGCATGGGCGCGATGAAAAAAGAGCTCCGCGGTGAAGAATTCTCAGATATATTCGATACATTCACTTACGGCGGGAAATATCCCGAGGCAGGAGATATTTGGCGCTGCGAAAATCAGGCACGTACTCTCGAAAAAATTGCGGAAAGCCGTGCCGAAGCTTTTTACCGCGGGGAGATCGCCGAAATCATAGACGCCTTTTCCCGCAGGACCGGAGGAACGCTGCGCGCAGAAGATCTTGCTTCCTACGAGCCCGAATGGACGGAACCGATCTCAGTAAATTACAACGGTTACGACATATGGGAGATACCGCCGAACGGACAGGGCATAACCGCACTTATGGCGCTGAACATACTTAAGCGCTTCCGTCTCGGCGAACGTGAAAGCGTCAGAAGCTACCACCTTCAGATAGAAGCGCTGAAGTCAGCGTTTGCAGAAGCGCTCGCAGAAGTAGCGGACACGCGCTATATGCGCAAAAGCATATCCGAACTTCTGTCGGACGAACTTGCCGCGCGCCAGGCAGCCAGGATAGACGAAAAGAGGGCGGGGCTTTTCACCCCGGAGGCAGAAAGATCGGGCGGCACGGTTTATCTTGCCGCGGCAGACGGGGACGGGAACATGGTCTCGATGATACAAAGCAACTATATAGGTTTCGGCTCCGGCGTCTGCGTTCCCGGCACAGGAATTTCGCTGCACGGACGCGGCGGCAACTTTTCGCTCGAGGAAGGGCATCCCAACTGCGCCGCCCCGCGCAAAAAGCCGTACCACACGATAATCCCGGGCTTCATTACTAAAAACGGCGCCCCGGTAGGACCGTTCGGCGTCATGGGGGCCTTCATGCAGCCGCAGGGACACGTGCAGGTGATAACAAACATGACGGATTTCGCGCTCAATCCGCAGGAAGCTCTTGACGCGCCGCGCTTCCAGTGGCTCTCCGGCAGAAAAACAGCTTTGGAGCAGAGCGTTCCCGGCCACATAGTCCGCGGGCTCGCCGAGATGGGGCATGATATCAGACTTGACGCAGACAGCATATCATACGGGCGCGGGCAGATAATCGTCCGCACGGAAAGCGGCTCTCTCGCCGGCGCCACGGAACCCCGGGCCGACGGCTGCGTGGCAGTTTTCTGAAATTTTGCAAAATTTTTCTCCGCAGAATATAATTATTGACGAGCAGAAGAGAATTAGCGTATTATTACTGCGTATAAAAAATTATATAACGCTGCAGAAGCTGGGAATCAGGTGCAATTCCTGAACGGCCCCGCCACTGTAAGCCGCGACGATATCGCATATGCCACTGAGTTTTTCGGGAAGGCGCGATGGAGGATGAACGGCAAGCCAGGATACCGCTCTGCGCGAAGTTGCAGCAATTCCTGCGCGGGCGGGGGTTTCTTGATGCGTTTAACGCAACTTTCAGCCACAGCAACTAAAACCGCCCGCAGGGCGGTTTTTTTTCGCCCGCCAATTTTTTAGCGAAGGGAAGCATTCATATGAGCGAAACAGAGGTGAAGACGAGCCTGATCCCGCCGGTCTCTTTCGAAGAGTTCGCGCCTCCTTCACGCGAGGGATGGCACGATGAAGCGGTAGCGGCTCTGAAAGGCGCGCCTTTTGAAAAACGTATGTACACTCCTACATACGAAGGCATAACGCTTGAACCCATCTATACTCTGGCAGACCTCGAAGGGCTGCAGGGCATCGACGGTCTGCCCGGGGAAGCGCCTTTCCTGCGCGGTACGGAAAGCGCCGGCTACATGGCTTCTCCATGGAAGATAGCGCAGGGTACGGCAAGCGTTCTGCCTGGCGAAGCCAACAAAGCGGTAAAGCACGAGCTCGCAAAAGGAGCGACCGTGCTGAATTTTGAGCTCGACAAATGCACTAAATGCGGCTTAGACCCTGACAGCTCCCTTTTCCAAGGCGACTACAGGGGAGTTTCTCTTTCGACGCTGAAAGACGCGGACGAACTGCTCGACGGCCTTGATTTCACAAAGACCCCGCTCCATATATACGCAGGCGCGTCCGCAGTGCCGGTGCTTGCGCTTATAGCGGCGCGCTCGCGCGCACACGGTGAAGGGGAAAAGTTTAAAGAAGCCGTCGGATGCATCGGCGCAGATCCTTTGGGAGAGCTTGCGGAAAACGGAGAACTTCCGCTCCCGCTCGATGAGCTGTACGATGAAATGGCTCTTGCGATAAAGTGGGCGGAAGAGAACGCGCCGAAGCTTAAGACGATACTCGTAAGAGGAGACGTCTACCACAACGGCGGAGCTTCCGCGACACAGGAAACAGGATATGCGATGAGCGCTGCCGCAGCATATATAAGGGCTATGCAGATCCGCGGCGTGGCGCCTGAAACAACAGTCAAACATATCAAGTTCAGCTTCTCGCTGGGCACTAACTTCTTCATGGAGATAGCGCGTCTGCGCGCCGCCAGAACGGTATGGGCGCAGATAACGGAAGCGTTCGGGATGGACGAAGAAAAATACGGCAAAATAGACGTCTACGCCCGGACGTCACGCTTTACTCCTACCGTTTACGACCCGTATGTCAACATACTCCGCTCAACGACGCAGGCTTTCTCTGGCGCGGTCGGCGGAGTGGGCGAGATGCAGGTTACCTGCTTCGACGACGCAGTGCGCCCGGGCGGCGAATTGTCGCAGCGCATCGCAAGAAACATCCAGATAATGCTGCAGACCGAATTCGATATGCTGCAGCCTGTCGACCCGGCAGGCGGTTCATGGTATGTAGAAAACCTCACCGCAAAATGCGCCGAGGCGATACTCGCCGTCATACAGAAGGTCGAAAGCAACGGCGGCATGTACAGCGCGCTTAAATCCGCCGCAGTGCAGGATGACATAGAAAAAACGCTGAAAGAGCGCCTGAAGAACCTTGCCACACGCAAAGACCGCGCGGTGGGCACGAATATGTACCCGAACACGCTGGAAAAGCCTCTTGATCAAACTTCGCCCAAAGCAGAGACGCTGTACGCCGAAAGAGCGAAGGCTCTCTCCGATTTCCGGAGCAAAGCCGACGCCGGGCGCGTTGCGGAGTCTCTTGAGAAGGTCCTTCAGAGCGTGCATGACGGAGACGCGAAGTTCATTGACGCGGTAATAGAAGCCTGCACGGCCGGAGCGACGACAGGCGATGTAAGAAAAGCGCTCAACGACGGCTTCAGCGGCAGCGAAAGCGTAAAAGCGATAGGGCTGCACCGCTGGACGGAAGAGTTCGAGGAACTGCGCCGCAGGACCGAGGAATTCACTGAACGCACCGGCAAAAGCATCCGCATATTCCTCGCCAACATGGGACCGATCCCGCAGCACAAGGCGCGCGCCGATTTCAGCACCGGCTTTATGGAAGTCGCACACTTTGAGGTGCTGAAAAACAACGGCTTCCCGACTCCTGAAGAGGCCGTTAAGGCCGCCGTCGAATCGGGTGCAAATGTAACGGTGATCTGCTCCACGGACGACACATATCCGGAGCTCGTGCCGGCCGTAGCGAGCGGCATAAAGAAAGCGGCTCCCGATATGCGGATCATTCTTGCCGGAGCTCCGGCTCCCGAGTTCAAGGATCAGTACCTTGAAGCAGGCGTGGACGATTTCATACATGTACGGGCAAACTGCTACGCAATACTGAGATCCATACAGGACAGCGCAATAAAAGCAGCGGAGTCCGACGGAGGTGAGAAAGCATAATGCCGTTCATAAATCCCGACCTTACAAAGCTCAAGCTGAATATGGAGCCGAAACACAAGATCACTTTCGAAGAGTGGAAACGCCGCATAGAGAAAGAAACGGGAAAATCCTTTGAGAGCCTGCTTCACCGCACGATGGAGCAGATAGACGTAGCGCCGCTTTACACAAGAAGCGCTTACGACGGCATGAACCACCTTGCCTATATGCCTGGTATCCCGCCGTTCCTGCGCGGGCCGTATCCCACTATGTACGTCACCCGTCCGTGGACCGTGCGTCAGTACGCCGGATTCTCTACGGCCGAGGAAAGCAACGCTTTCTACCGCCGCAACCTTGCAGCCGGACAGAAAGGTCTTTCGATAGCATTTGACCTTGCCACGCACCGCGGCTACGACTCAGACCACCCGCGCGTCGTGGGAGACGTCGGAAAGGCCGGAGTCGCCGTCGACTCCATCCTTGACATGGAGATACTCTTCTCGGGCATTCCGCTTGGTCAGATGTCGGTCTCGATGACGATGAACGGCGCGGTGCTTCCCGTTCTTGCGTTCTACATCGTCGCGGCCGAAGAGCAGGGCGTCGACAAATCAGTGCTGTCGGGCACGATTCAGAACGACATACTGAAAGAGTTCATGGTGCGCAACACATATATCTACCCGCCGGCGCCGTCGATGAGGATAATAGGCGACATCTTCTCCTACACGTCGCGCAACATGCCGAAATTCAACAGCATAAGCATTTCAGGCTACCATATGCAGGAAGCGGGAGCCACTGCCGACATAGAGCTGGGCTACACGCTCGCCGACGGCCTCGAATATATACGCACCGGCATCCAGGCGGGGCTTTCGGTCGACGATTTCGCGCCGCGCCTTTCATTCTTCTGGGCGATCGGAAAGAATTACTTCATGGAAGTCGCCAAGATGCGCGCCGGACGCATGCTGTGGGCCAAGATAGTCAAGCAGTTCGGTCCAAAGAAGGCCAAGTCGATGGCGCTGCGCACGCACTCGCAGACGTCCGGATGGAGCCTCACCGCACAGGATCCGTTCAACAACGTCGCGCGCACCTGCGTCGAAGCTATGGCGGCGGCGCTCGGCCACACTCAGTCGCTGCACACCAACGCTCTTGACGAGGCCATAGCGCTGCCTACGGACTTCTCGGCGCGCATAGCCCGCAACACGCAGCTCTACATACAGGATGAAACGAGCGTCTGCAAGGTCATCGACCCGTGGGGCGGCTCATATTACGTCGAAGCGCTGACAGACGAGCTGATACGCCGCGCCTGGGCCCATATACAGGAAGTCGAATCGCTCGGCGGCATGTCCAAAGCCATCGAAACAGGACTGCCGAAGATGCGCATCGAGGAAGCGGCGGCACGCAGGCAGGCGCGCATTGACTCCGGAAGCGAAAAGATAATCGGGGTCAACGCGATGCAGCTTGAACAGGAAGACCCGATAGACATACTGGAGGTCGACAACACGGCGGTCCGCGAGGCTCAGATAGCGCGTCTTGCCAAGCTGCGCGCGAACAGGAACCAGGAAGAAGTTGACAAGTGGCTGGACGCTATAACCAAATCAGTGGACACCGGCGAAGGCAACCTGCTCGAGCTTGCGGTGGAAGCAGCGCGTGCCCGTGCCAGCCTTGGCGAGATATCATACGCGATAGAAAAAGTTACCGGAAGGCATAAGGCAGTGATACGTTCAATATCAGGAGTTTACAGCAGCGAATTCGCGGAAGATGAAATAATAGCGGAAGTCCGCAAAATGACGGACGAATTCGAAGAGCGCGAAGGACGCCGTCCGCGCATAATGGTCGCCAAGATGGGACAGGACGGACACGACAGAGGCGCCAAGGTCGTAGCTACGGCCTACGCGGATATGGGCTTCGACGTGGACATCGGACCGCTCTTCCAGACGCCGGAAGAGACCGCGCAGGACGCGGTGGACAACGACGTGCACATCGTAGGGATGAGCTCGCTGGCCGCGGGACACAAGACGCTTCTGCCGCAGCTCGTGGAAGAGCTCAAAAAGCGCGGAAGGGGCGACATCATGGTCGTAGCCGGCGGCGTCATACCGGCCCAGGACTATCAGTTCCTGTACGATCACGGCGCGTCCGCGATATTCGGCCCCGGTACGGTGATTCCGGTCGCCGCGAAGGAAATGCTCACGATTCTGAACAAGCGCCTCGCCGCGGCGGAAGCCGGTGCCTAAAATGGAAGAAGGATCCCTCCGCCAGCCGCAGAACACGCGTCCGGAATGGCAGCCCGAGGGCGCAGGGTCCGAGTATGCCTGCTCAGTTATGCCCGGGATTCCTCTTTCCCAGGACAGCTGCAATACACGGGTGCTGAACGAGACCAAAGCGGCGCAGAGGAAAGTTCTTTCTGCGGATGATTACGCGGAAGGGATCATTTCAGGGGACAGAGTGATGCTGTCGCGCGCGATCACTGTAATAGAAAGCAACGCGCCGAAGCATTTTGAGCTGGGTCAGGAAATAATACAGAAAATACTCCCCCGTACAGGCGGAGCCATGCGCATAGGCATCACGGGAGTGCCGGGCGCCGGAAAAAGTACTTTTATCGAAGCGTTCGGCACATACCTGGCCGACTGCGGGCACAAAGTGGCGGTGCTTGCCGTCGACCCTTCGAGTTCGCTGACAAAAGGCAGCATACTCGGAGACAAGACGCGCATGGAAAATCTGGCGCGGCAGAAAAACGCCTTTATAAGGCCGTCTCCTTCCGGCGGATCGCTGGGCGGCGTCACAAGAAAAAGCAGGGAAACGATGCTGCTCTGCGAAGCCGCCGGATATGACACGATACTTGTGGAAACGGTAGGCGTCGGACAGAGCGAGACGATGGTGCGCCAGATGGTGGATTATTTTTTAGTCATCGTCATAACGGGCGCGGGCGACGAACTTCAGGGCATAAAAAAAGGAATCATCGAGCTTGCCGACAGCATACTCGTGAACAAAGCCGACGGCGACAACAAGATGAAAGCCCTGATGGCACGCGCAGATTACGAGCAGATACTCCACTACCTGCGGCAGCCGACAGAAGGCTGGCAAACGAAGGCATACACCTGCTCGTCGATAACAGGCGAGGGTATACCGGAGATGTGGAGCGTAATAGAGGATTTCCGCGATAACGTTTCAAAGTCGGGAATTCTCATAAAGCGGCGCAAGGAACAGACGATCGAATGGGTTCGCGCAATGGCTGCCGAATATCTTCAGAATCGGATAGCCCGCTGTGACGAGCTCACAAAGCAAAGGGAAGAGATCGAGAGGAGGGTGATCGAGGGGGCAATTACTCCGACGACTGCGGCCAAAGAGCTGACAGAGTCAATGGAAAAACTGCTCTTCACAAACGCAGACGAAACATAACAAACGACTAAAAACCACACACACTTAAATTCCGGGGCGATATGTGCCGGCCCGCACAACCGGCGCATATCGCTTTGGGAAACCAGCGGCTGCTTTATATCTTTACCTTACTGTCAAAAAGAAACTGCATGGCGCAGAGATGAGAATGCCGCTCAAGTGCGGATATATCTGTATGCCGGGCTGTGCGGAAGCAATGCCTGTCTGACAAATTGACAAATAACAGAGGTAATGATATTTTCTGGTAGAAATAGATTCCCCGCTGAGTACGGGAATCCGGTTAAAAGCCGGAACGGCCCCTGCCGCCGTGATCGGGACGAAAGCGCATGATGCCATTGCATAAAGCGAGAAGGCGCGCTGTTAGGATGACCGAGAGTCGGAAAACCTGCTGCGGAGGACCTGGCTTAGCGCGCATGGGGCGCGCGACGTCGGACAGCCGCTGGGATGATATGCGGCAGACGGTGCAAGCCCCTTCCGCGAATACCGGAATTCACGGAGGTCATTCCATTGCTGCACAAAGCGCACGTCATTCCACTTTTCATCGCACTGCCGATCTTCCTTGCGATCTCGCTCTGCACCGGCAAAAGTGAAGCCGCGGATATCCAGCTGCCGGAGGAGGAAGTAACTGCGGCGGCAGGAGAAGACAGTACGCTCTTATCCCCCGGCACTGTCTCGGTCGTGAGACCCGACGAAACAGAGGGGGAACATAAAAACCTGCCGGAGCTGCTGAAAGAGGTTCCGGGACTCCACGTGATCGAAAGCAAAGGACGCGGTGCCTATACAGTCGCTTCAGTGCGCGGCAGCACAGCCGCGGAAGTATCCGTCTTCGTTGACGGCGTACTTATGAATTTAGGCGGAGAAGCCGCCGTAGACCTCTCGGCTATCCCGACTGCAAACGTCGACAGAATAGAAATATACCGCGGCTACATACCGGCGCGCTTTGCCGGAGCGTCGATGGGCGGCGTTATAAACATCATCACCAAATCGCCTGAGGAGCCGGGCGGCTCTGTTTCTGTCGGCGCCGGATCTTACGGCAAATTCAACACAAGTCTCTCCTACGCGATGCCGCTCGGCGGAGGCTCCTTCTTCATAGGGGCGAATTACGAGCGCACCGACGGCGATTTCGAATATTGGAATGACAACAACACCCCGTACACGCCGGGGGACGATTATACTGCAAAACGCCAGAACAACGGCTACAAGAATTCAGATATCCTGCTCAAATGGAAAAATGACGACTGGTCGGCGCGCTTTGGCTGGAAAAGAAACGACCGCGACCTTCCATACGGCGCGCCGGGCGCAGACAAGCCAGACAGCCCCAAAGGCGCGCATCAGGATACGAATCAGACGGACTTCTCCGTTTCACGCCGTTTCAAAAGCGGCTCCGTCGACTGGGGAGTCAGAGCCGAATATCTGCACCAGAGCAAAAAATATGACGATGAAACAAACGTGATAGGCGGATGGGGCGAGCAGCACAACAAATATACGACCGACAGGTACGGTTTTGCGGCTGACGGCTCCTGGCGGCTCGGAGAGAACCATTTCATCGAATTCCTTGCCGATTATTCAAGAGAGAAGCTTAAAGCGGACGGAGACATAGTAACGACCTTCGGCGGGACCTCCGATTTCAGCAGGGAGGCCGCCGACGTACAGATTCAGGATACGATAAGCTTAAGCCGCGACGGCACCTTCACCTTCACGCCGATAGCACGCTGGAATATGTGGAACGGCGACGGCAAGTTTTCGATCGGAGCCGCCCTTGCGAAGGAGCTGCCGCACGGCTGGACGATAAGGGCTTCCGGAGGAAGCTACAACAGAGCGCCGAACCTCTACGAACTCTACGGCGACGGCGCGTTCGTCAGGCCTAACAGGAACCTTGACTGGGAGAAAGGTACGCAGTGGGATTTAGGCGTATCATGGAAGGGAACGCTTGCAAAGGCTGAAACGTCCGCATCTCTGACATACTTCGGACGCCGTTCTGACGACCTTATCGAATTCATAATGACAAGCCCGCGTTACGGGCAGTACATAAACATAGGAAAGGCCCGCGTAAACGGCATTGAGTTCGAGGGACGCGCCATATGGGACAAATGGGACCTGAAGCTCTCGGCAACATGGACCGACGCCAAAAACGCCACCCCGGACTACCGCGAGGGGCAGCCTCTGCCTAACAGGCCGGAATGGGAGGGCTATCTGCGCCTTTCGAGAAAGTTCCTGAAAGACGATGCGGCGTCTGCCTTTGCCGAGCTGCGCTACATCGGTGAAAACTATTACGACACCGCGGGCTCGATCAAAATGGACAATCTCTTCACGGTAGGCCTCGGACTGCACTGGCGCATAAAAGAAAGGCTCAACCTGACGGTCGGGGTCGACGACATATTCAACGAGTCGCCCGATATAAAAATGTACTCGGTCAAAAACGGACCGGCGAGAACGATGTGGTATCCGCTTCAGGGACGCACATTCTACGCGACTTTGACATGGGAATTTTAAAGCGGTATAAACCGTTTCAAAATAAAAACACAGGAGGGGTATCAAATGCTTAAGAAACGCGGAATATTGGCACTGGTCCTGGCGCTGTGCATGGCTCTGGCGGTATCGCCTGCCATGGCGGACATCCTCTACACAGCCTCGACTAACTGGAACACAGACAGGTTCGGCATAATCAGGGGCGACGAAGAACCGACGAAAGACGTCGTCACGAACCTCGGCGGAGACGCGGGCTCCGGAGTATTCTCGTTCAAGAACGCCGATAAAGAAGCGCGCGTGGCAGTAAGCCAGTACGCCTACGCAGGCAACGACACAGTGTGGTTCTACGATCCTGAGACGACAGACTGGTCGGCGCCGCTGCAGGAAGCCGTTTCGCCCGTAAAAAACGTACACCACATGGTGGCCGAAGGTAACTATCTCTATGCGGCAGGCTACGATGACGCGTCTGTCGGCCGTTTCGATATGACGTCCGATGCTTTCACGCCTGATGACAAGACCTTTACCTGCACGCCTGACGAGCCGGGATACACTGCGCACGCCGAACGCCTGGCGGCGTACAACGGCAGCGTTTACGCGATATTCACCGCCAGCAGCGGAAGCTACCCGAACTACGTATACGCCTATCACAAGATCGTAAAACTCAAAGAAGACCTGACGGAAGAGGCAAGCGCTGCTCTGAAAGGCAAGAACCTTGACGGCGCAAACGTCGGTTCGACTCTGCAGATAGGAAAAGACCTCTACGTAGCCTCTCTCGGCGGCAGCCAGGATACCTCCGGACTCTTCAATTCCGACTCCATGATCGAAAAGGTGGACCTTGAGACACTGACCTCCGAGACGCTCATCACAGCCGCAGACGCCGCTGAGAAAGATAAGGAGTGGGGATACAACTTCTACGGCCTCGCCAAAGACGGCGCAAAGATATACGTGATGGCTGCCTGCTGGAACGGCAACTGGCCGGAATCGGGAACCGACAATGTCCAGATCTATGAGACGAGCGCTGAGAAGCTCGCAGCCGGCGACCTTGGCGAAAAGATAGCTACGCTCAGCACTAAGACAGGCTACAGCCTCGGCATCGAATACGACAGTGAGTCGAAGCTGCTCTGGGTATCCGCGGGCGACAGCATTTACAAATACGACGGAACAAATTTCACGGAATTTGACAAAACGGCACTCGGCGGAGACATGGCCAAGTTCGCGGCGCTCAAGGCTTCCGAGGTAACGCCTCCTGCCGACGACAAGAGCAGCGGCGGATGCAACAGCGGCTTCGGCGCACTGGCTCTTCTTGCGCTCCTGCCGCTTATAGCGTCAAAACGCGGCAAAAAATAAAACAGCTCCCGACCGCAGGCTCATAACAGGCTTACGGTTCTTTTAAAACAGGAAGAAAGAAAACAGGATCCCTCAAAAAAACGGGGTCCTGTTTTCTTGTCAAAACCTGAACAGTGCCGGCTGTTAGAATTTAACAGTCTTTGGCGCTTCCGCAAACGAATAGAAAACAGCGGTGGCGTCTTTCAGATAAAGCACTTCGCCCACTCCGTCATCTTCGGAGTAAAGCTTCTTAAGCATCGGATTTTCCTCAAGCATCTGCCTGCGGGCTTCGACTCTGCCGTCATGTACGACCGTCGCAGCGACGCGCAGCCACTTCGTGCCGTCCTTTGATGTCGTGCAGAGCTCGATCTTCGGGTTATCCATCATCTGCTTATAGACCGGTTTGATATTTCCGGTCTGCAGGTAGAGCTTTCCTTCAAAAATGGCCACTACTCCGAAGGGACGCACCCTCGGCTGGTCGCCGTCCATCGTAGCGACATAAAATATCGGGTTCTCCTTCAAAAATCTGTAGACTTCCTCCATGATAAGCACCTCCTGTATGGCTCTCTTATTGAATTTTACACCATTCATATGCAGCTTATGGCTTTTTATCCGCAAATTTGCCGCGCATCAGCCGAGCAGCTTTTTCAGATCTTCTTCCGGCGTCGTTACCGGCGCTATGCCGTAATTTTCGACGAGGAACTTCAGCACGGCGGGTGATATGAAAGCCGGGATGGAGGGCCCGAGCAGGATGTTCTTTATGCCCAGATGCAGCAGCGTAAGAAGGATGCAGACCGCCTTCTGCTCATACCATGAGAGGACGAGCGACAGCGGCAGTTCGTTCATGCCGCATTTGAACGCGCCTGCAAGCGCCATTGCGACCCGCAGCGCACTGTATGCGTCATTGCACTGCCCCATGTCCAAAAGCCTCGGGATACCGCCGATATCGCCTAAGTCAAGGTCGTTGAAGCGGTACTTCCCGCAGGCAAGAGTAAGTATGATCGTATCTTTCGGCGCCTTCTTTACAAACTCCGTGTAATAATTGCGCCCCGGCTTCATTCCGTCGCAGCCGCCGACGAGGAAGAAGTGCTTCACCGCGCCGCTTTTGACCGCGTCGATCAGCGCGTCGGCTGCCGAGAGTACCGCGTCGTGCCCGAAGCCGGTCGTCGTGCATCTGCCTCCGTTTATTCCCGTGAATTCTTTGTCCTCGGCGTAGCCGCCTAATTCAAGCGCCTTTTGAATCACCGGAGTGAAATCCTTTTCGGCTCCGATGTGCGCCGTTCCGGGGAAGGATACGGCTTCTGCCGTGAAAACGCGGTCGGAGTACGACGGACGCGGCGGCATCAGACAGTTGGTGGTAAAGAGGATCGGCGCAGGGATGCCGTCGAATTCTTTCTGCTGATTCTGCCAGGCCGTGCCGAAGTTGCCCTTAAGATGCGGATATTTTTTCAGCTCCGGATAGGCGTGGGCCGGCAGCATCTCGCCGTGCGTGTAGATATTGACGCCTTTATCCTTAGTCTGCTCGAGCAGCATGGCAAGATCGCGCAGATCGTGGCCTGTTACGACGATAAAGGGCCCCTTTTCCACCCTGAACGGTACCCTGACAGGCGAGGGCTTTCCGAATGTCCCGGTATTTGCCCTGTCCAAAAGCTCCATGCAGGCTAAATTTACCTCGCCTGCCTTCAGCGCGAGCGGCAGAAGCGCCTCCATGCTCTCTTCCTCTGCAATGGCAGCAAGCGCTTCGTAGAAGAAATTCTTGACCTTCCTGTCAACATAGCCGAGCACGTACGCGTGATAGGCGTAAGCCGCCATGCCGCGCAGGCCGAAAAGAATCAGAGACTTCAGCGAACGTATGTCTTCGCCGGCTTCCCATATATTTCTCATATCGTAATCTGCCTGAGCCGCACAGGAACCGCAGCAGCGCGAACATGACGGAGCGATCCCCGCGGAAGCCCTCCGGACTCCGGCAATAAGCTTAATGAGCGCCTCGTTGTCAAAATTTACATTTGTCACTGTCGCAAAGAGCCCTTCAAGCATCAATCGGTCTGTTTCGGCGTCAGGACCATGCTTTCCGACCGCAAGCGACATAGTGATAAGCGCTCCGGTCAGTTCATCCTGCAGTTCCGCTGTATCCGCTTTCTTGCCGCATACCCCGCACGCGGTGCAGCCGGCGCCGCCCGCCGTCTGTTCACACTGAAAGCAAAACATTTTTCCGTCCATATTAATTTTCTCCTCTTCTTTAGATATGTTAAGCAAAATAATCAAACGCTGATTCGTTTATTCCCCTATTTCGCCGTTTATGCCGAGAGTAACGACCTGCCACGGGATAAATTTGCCGCTTGCCTGCAGCGCCTTCCTCGCGGCCGCTTCGATGCCGCCGCAGCAGGGTACTTCCATCCTTACGACGGTAACGCTTTTGATATCGTTATTTGCTATGATCTCCGTCAGCTTCTCCGAATAATCTGCGCCGTCCAGCTTCGGGCAGCCTATCAGCGCAACGCGCCCCTTAATGAAGCGCTCGTGGAAATCCGCTCTTGCAAAGGCCGTGCAGTCCGCGGCGACAAGCAGCTTAGCGCCGTTAAAATAAGGCGCGTTCACCGGCGCTAATTTTATCTGCACAGGCCACTGTGAGAGACGGGAGATCACGCTGCTTTCGCGCGCCATGGCCCCGGCAGCCTCCTCACGTTCTATGGCGCGGGAGCGTGAGCCCGGGCAGCCGAAAGCCTTCCCCGCTTTATCCGCTTTGGCGGCGCTCACCGCGGCGCTGTCGTAGGGTCTTGCCTCGCGCTCGACGAAACTTATGGCTCCTGTCGGGCACTGCGGCAGACAGTCGCCGAGCCCGTCGCAGTAATCGTCCCGCATCAGCCTCGCTTTTCCGTCTACGATGGCTATAGCGCCCTCGTGACAGGCTTCGGCGCAGGCGCCGCAGCCATTGCACTTTGCTTCATCTATCTCGATTATCCTTCTTTTCATTACGGATTCCCCCTCTTTTTTAAAAGAAATTGACTCCTTGCCTTCACGCGATGAAGATACTACAATCTGCAGCTAAGGTCTGTTGTAATTACAACAAAAATCGGAGGAAAAATGACAGAAAACATCGATGTTATAAAAAACTCTCTGCTCTTCGAAGGAATCTCAGAGGAAAACATTGCGCCCATGCTGAATTGTCTTTCGGCAAGGCGCGGGAATTATGCAAAAAATGACTTTATAATGCACAGCGGAGAAGAGACGGATTCGATCGGCATGGTGCTCTCAGGATCGGTGCTCGTTATGAGAGAGGACTTCACGGGCAACAGAAACATAATAGCGAATGTGGCCTCCGGCGGCATATTTGCGGAAAGCTGGGCATGCACGCGGGGCGCGGCTCTTGACGTGAGCGTAGCGGCGGCTGAACCGGCCCGGATAATGTTCCTTGACATAAAGCGCGTTCTGTCCGTATGCACCTCGGCATGCGAATTCCATCTTCGCATCGTGCGCAATCTGGTCTCAGTCCTTGCCGAGAAGAACTTAAGCTTCAGCGGCAAGCTGACTCACATAGCCTGCCGCAGCATACGCGGAAAAGTGCTCTCATACCTGCACTCACAGGCAAAATCCGCCGGAGCGGACGAATTCGAGATTCCTTTCAACAGGCAGGAACTTGCTGACTACCTCTTCGTCGACAGAAGCGCATTATCGGCCGAGCTGGGTAAAATGCGAGCGGAAGGCATACTGGAATTCAGCAGGAACCGCTTCATGCTCAGGGCTCCAGCCGTTGATGTATAATTGCGGGAGAACGGAGTGATCTTATGTATTCTATCGAAAAGACCGAAAAGTGGTTCGACTCATATACAGATTCCTTCAAAACGGAAGGGAACCTGCTCCCTCTTCAGGAGATGAAAAGAAGGCACAGCAAAAGAGTAATGGGTCTGGCCTGCGCTATAGCGGAGTCTCTTGAATGGAGTGAGGAAAATGACATGTGGCTCGCGCACGCCGTTGGACTGCTGCACGATATAGCGCGCTTCATACAGTACAGGGACTACCGCACTTTTTCCGACAGGGAGAGCTTCGACCACGGAGACCGCGGCGCGGAGATTCTGGCTGAGGAGTTCGACTGGGAAGGCATAATGCCGGAGGACAGGAACAAGATTCTGACCGCGGTGCGCTTTCACAATAAAAAAGAGATTCCCGCGGATGTTACGCTTTCCCAATATCGCTGGTGCGCCCTCGTGCGCGACGCGGACAAGATTGACGTCTTCCGTCTCGTGCAGCACAAAATAGACAAAGGCACAATATACGACGCTCTGCCTAAATTCAGGGACAGCGGCATGATATCTCAGGAACTGGCAGATGAAGTGCGCAAAACGGGGCGGGGATCATACGCAAACGCGCATTCTCTGCAGGATTTCCGCCTGATACAGCTTACGTGGGCGCTTGACCTGAACTATCCGGTCTCCGTTGTCACGCTTAAAGAAGAGAATATTTTTGACAAAATAGCGGAAGACCTGAAAGGACACGGCGCCGACGATATAATAGAATCCCTGATGAAAAAGATCAGCGAGATATAGTGATTCGCTGCGCATGGTTTGACAGATAAGCTTTTTCTTGCGGGGGAAAACTTATCCGCACAAAATCAGAAACGATTTATTATAATGATAGTGAATCTGATTCAGCTTATCAAAGACAAAACAATATTGGAGGAATGACTATGGGCTACAGACTATGGGACATATTGGGCGAATTGAAAAAGGATTATGAATGGGTCGAGCTTTCGCACTCGCTGAACAATGACAGCCCCTTCTGGTCCGGTATCCCGCAGGGCTCTGTCGAACTGGCGAAGACCTGCTTCGACTGGGGCAACCCGATGCTTGAATGCCTCATCCAGACTTTCAAATTCCCCGGCCAGTTCGGAACTCACATCGACTTCCCCGGGCACTTTGTCAAAGGGCTTCCGCTTTCCGAAAAATTCGGCGCCGAGAGCCTTATATTCCCGCTCTGCGTGATCGACGTGAGAGAAAAGGTCGCGCAGGATGTACACTATGCCGTCACCGCAGCCGACATCAAAGAGTATGAAAAAAAATACGGCGCGATTCCCGACGGCGCGTTTGTCGCGCTCCTCACCGGCTGGGCGGAAAAATGGCCCGACATGGACGCGATCTCAGGCATCGCCGAGGATGGAAGCGAGAACTTCCCCGGCTGGTCGCTGGATGCACTCAAATACATCTACGAAGTGCGGAACGCAGCCGCTAACGGTCACGAGGCTCTGGACACAGACGCCTCAAAGGAAGCCGCTGCAGCCGGAGACCTGGCCTGCGAACGTTATGTCCTCGGCAAAGGCAAATTGCAGATAGAGGTCCTCGACAACCTGGACAAAGTTGCTCCGGCAGGCGCCCTTTTGATCGCTGCATGGCCGCGCATCGAAGGCGCTACCGGGATGCCGGTGCGCGTTTTTGCGATAACGCCCCGCAAGTAAAACGAGAGGCGTCGGACAGCCCCGTTTTTTCGAGCTGCCGCCGGGATACTTTCATCTCCGGCAGCAGCCCTTTTCTTACGGGAAGAATCAAATAAAGAAA
>JAFYJW010000027.1 GCA_017537925.1 Synergistes sp.
AATGGCTTATTATATATGAGAATTTATTTAAAAAATCGTTTTTTATCGAATCTGAGGAGGAGTACCTATGTTGGTAAGCAAACTTCTTGATGACATTGGAAGAGAAATTTTAAAGATACTCCAGGAAGACGGCAGAATCTCTTTCAACGAACTCGGCAGAAAGGTGGGACTTTCTTCCCCAGCGGTCGCCGAGCGCGTCCGCAGGATGGAAGAAGCCGGCATCATCTTAGGTTACCGCGCCGTAGTCGATCAGGCTCAGGTCGGCTACCCGATAATGGCATATATACGCCTTTCCATACCAGTTTCATTTCTTGACCAGGCAGACGAACTCGCAAAGTCGATTCCGGAGGTTCTGGAATGTCATCACCTTACCGGCAGCGACGGTGTGATCCTTAAGGTCATAGTTTCCTCAGTCGGGCATCTTGAGGAAGTTATAAGCAAGATGGGAAGCTGCGGCATGACGACCACCGCGATAGTTCTTTCCTCGCCCGTGACGTCACGGCCGATAGATCCGGTACGCCAGCAGGGGCCCGGACAGAACCAGTAGCGCTTTCTTACATCGTACGGGCAGTTATGATACAATAATATAAAATTGAAACCAGCGGCGTCGATCGCCGCTTTATTGTTGAAAAAATCCCGCCCTCAGGCATTACGGAGGCATAAACATGAATCACGATAACAAGCAGGGCAATCTTTTTGAGATAAACAAGATAATACCTCTGCCGCTGGAGAGCGAAATAAAACAAAGCTACCTTAACTACGCGATGAGCGTCATAATAGGGCGCGCACTCCCGGATGCGCGTGACGGTCTGAAGCCGGTCCAGCGGCGCGTTCTTTACGCGATGCTCGAGCTCGGCGTGCGCCACACGCAGCCATTCAAAAAATCCGCCCGTATCGTCGGAGAGACGATGGGTAAATACCATCCCCACGGAGACGCAGCCATATACGACACGATGGCCCGAATGTCCCAGGACTTCAGCATGCGCTATCAGCTTGTTGACGGACAGGGGAACTTCGGTTCGATAGACGGCGACCCCCCAGCGGCAATGCGTTACACCGAAGCCAGGCTGCACGCCATGGGCGAAGAGATGCTTGCGGACATAAACGAAGAAACGGTAGATTGGGGCCCGAACTTTGATGAATCGCTGCAGGAGCCTCTCGTTCTGCCCTCGCGCATACCAAATCTGCTGGTCAACGGGACCACAGGCATAGCCGTCGGAATGGCGACGAATATGCCGCCGCACAACTTAGGCGAAGCGGTAGACGTCTGCTGCGCGATGCTTGACAATCCGGACATAGAGCTCGGCGAGCTGATGAACCTGATGCCGGGACCGGATTTCCCCACCGGCGGGATCATTCTGGGGCGCGAAGGCATAATCGACGCGTACCGCACCGGGCGCGGACGCATCATCATACGCGGACGGGCTGAAGTGGAAGAGGGACGCAAAGGCAGGCGTTCCATAATAATCACCGAGATCCCGTATATGGTCAACAAGACAAACTTTATCGAGACCGTAGCCAAGGGCGTGCAGAGCGGCATAATAGACGGCATATCCGACCTGCGCGACGAATCCGACAGGAAGGGAATGCGCATCGTCGTCGAGCTGCAGCGTGACGCGGACCCGAGTCTCGTGCTGCGCCAGCTTTACACACGCACGCAGCTGCAGAGCACTTTCGGCGTGATCAACCTTGCCGTCCTGAACGGTGAGACAAAAGAGCTGCCGCTGAAAGATCTGGTTCTCGTATTCCTCAACCACCGCCGCGACGTGGTGCGCCGCCGCACCGAGTTCCGTCTCCGCAAAGCGGAGGAGCGGCGCCATATAGTAGAGGGTCTGCTCCGCGCTCTCGATATGATAGACAGAGTAATAAGCATCATCAGAGCTTCAGACAATGCGGCGTCGGCCAGGACTTCCCTTATGGAAGAGCTTGAATTCAGCGAGATACAGGCTCAGGCTATACTGGACATGCGCCTGCAGCGGCTGACAGGACTCGAGCGTGAAAAGCTGGACTCGGAACTCGCGCAGCTGCTGATGGATATAGAACGCTACAACAGCATACTCTCGAACCGCTTAATACTCGACTCGGTAATAAAAGACGAACTGAACGAGGTAAAAAAGAATTTCGCCGACAAGCGCCGCACAGATATAGAAGCGGCGGCGGAAGAAGTTGCGGACGAAGATCTTATACCGGAAGAAGACATCGTCGTAGCGCTCTCCCGCGACGGCTATATCCGCCGCATGCCGCTCCAGGACTACCGTGTGCAGCAGCGCGGCGGCAAGGGAGTCAGGGGAGTATCCACAAAAGCCGAGGACGTCATATCCCTTATAGTCACAAGCACGACGCACAGGACACTTTATTTCTTCACCAGCAAGGGGCGCGTATTCGGCGTGCGCGGCTTCTCTCTGCCCGAGCCGAAGACCGGGAAGGGCAAGCTGGTAGGCACGATAATCACTCTTGAAAAGGATGAAAAGGTAGTTGCAGTAAAGGACAGCAACCTTGACGGAGCAAAATACATATTCTTCGTTACAAAGCAGGGCACGGCAAAGCGTCTGCCGGTCGAAGAACTTGAAGGGCTGACGCGGGCCGGGCGCCGCGTTCTCGGCATATCCGAAGAAGACGACATAGCGCGCGTGCGCTGCACGATGGGCGGCTGCGACCTGCTGCTGACTACGGCAAAGGGACAGACCCTGCGCGTAAATGAAGAGGAATTCCGCCCGCAGGGACGTCAGGCGCAGGGGATGCGCGGGATACGCCTTGAGCCGGGCGACGCCGTGGTAGGCTGCGACGTTGTAACGGACGGCCGCCAGGTCCTCTTCATAAGCGAAGGCGGCATCGGAAAGCGCACTCCTTACGGCGAATTCACGCAGCATCACAGAGGCGGCTACGGCGTTCGGGCCATGAAGCTTGCCGAAAAGACAGGCGATCTGGTCGGAGCATGGGGCGTCCAGGAAGATGAAGAGATAATAGTGATAACAAGCAGGGGAAGAATGGTCAGGATAGGCGCCGGAGAGATATCGTCGCTCTCAAGGGGCGCCACCGGCTATACGATAGTCGCGCTGGACAGCGGAGACAGCGTCGCGGATATAAGCATCGTCAAAAAAGATGAGACCGCTATAGAGGAATAAACAATGAAGACGGCGCACGACGGATATCCGATGCTTGGCGCACTGGCCTTTATGGCGG
This sequence comes from Synergistes sp., assembly GCA_017537925.1. Taxonomy (GTDB): domain Bacteria; phylum Synergistota; class Synergistia; order Synergistales; family Synergistaceae; genus Synergistes. The sequence continues at coordinate 3,184 of JAFYJW010000027.1, forward strand.
CCGGCGGCGCGCTCATATCCATTTATATATCCGTATGTCTTGCCGTTCTCTTCTGTTTTGCGCTCTGGTTTTTCCGCGACCCCGACAGAGAGCCTGAGAGGCCTCTGAAGGAGGGAGATTTCCTGAGTCCCGCGGACGGGAAGGTCGTGGAGATCGAGGAAGCCATGCACGAGTATACCGGGCGCGCCGTCAAAATCGGGATCTTCATGAACGGCTTTGACGTCCATGTCAACCGCTTTCCGACCGAAGGCGTCGTGGAATTCACAAAATACGTGCCCGGCAAAAAATGGTTCGCGATAGCGCCCAAGGCTTCCGAGGAAAACGAACGTTTTTATGTCGGCGCGAAATGCGCTTTCGGAAAATTTCTCCTTGTACAGATAGCCGGCATCATGGCGAGGAGGATCGCCCCGAGGGTAAAATTGAACGATGTTGTGCCGGCCGGCGGAAGATATGGTATGATTAAGCTGGGGTCAAAGGTAGATATTTACCTTCCCGCGGATATTGCGCCCAACGTCAGGATAGGAGACCGCGTCATTGCCGGACATACGATAATAGGAGTGTACAAAGGGGCATGAAAAAAAAGGAAAGAAAGACGAACAGCATCCCGATAAGGACGATAATACCAAATATGATAACAAGCGGAAGCGTATTCTGCGGAGTATCGTCGCTGATACTTACCGCGCACGGGCGTTTTGTCCCGGCCGCGCTTCTTGTCTGCTTTGCCGTATTCTTTGACATAATGGACGGACGCGTAGCGCGCACTTTGGGCGGAAGCAGCGCTTTCGGAGAAGAGCTGGACAGCCTTGCCGACGCTATAAGCTTCGGCGTGGCGCCCGCGTTTCTTATATACAACGCATATATTGGGCCCGAATCAGGAGTCTTCGGCCCCTTATGCGCGGCGTTTTTTACTCTCTGCGGCGTACTGCGCCTGGCGCGCTTCAACGTGACCCACGTTCCGGCCGGACCTTTCCAGGGGCTGCCTATCCCCGCGGGCGGACTTATGCTGGTCTCGATGGTAATAGCGCGCATACCGGCTACGCCTCTGGTGGCAATGGCCGCGCTCTGCTTCACCGGCGCGCTGATGGTAAGCTCTCTTCCGTACTGCAACGCCAAGAAGCTTAAAAAGTCAAACGTCAGCCGCGTGAAATTATACGGGGTAATGGCTTTTATATGCTTCTGCCTGGTAATACTGCGCGAGAAAGCGTTTCTCTTATTTGCGGTTATGTATATCGTGACCGGCATCGTAGGTTTCGACGCGGCCGAATGGATAATGCTCGACTGCGAGGATGACAGCCGGGCAAGAGAAAAAGAATAAGAGATCAGGTCCAGATCCTGCCAGTAAAGAAAAGACCGGCTTCGCAGGCCGGTTTTTTGATTTAAAGGCCGCGTAAGCGGAAAACCGAATCATTTTTGAGGCAAAGGGGAATTTTTATGAAAAAGCTTTTGACCGGCAACGAGGCGATCGCCAGAGGCGCCTGGGAAGCAGGGCTGCACGCAGCCGCAGCATACCCGGGAACGCCGTCGACCGAGATTCTGGAAAACCTGGCGCAATACAAAGAAGTATATTCCGAATGGGCTACTAACGAAAAGGTCGCGCTTGAGGTCGCAGCCGGCGCGTCTATGGCCGGCGGACGGGCATTATGCGCTATGAAGCATGTGGGACTCAACGTAGCGGCAGATCCGCTCTTTACGCTCGCCTATACCGGCGTGAACGGCGGTCTTGTAATTGTGACCGCGGACGACCCGGGGCTTTTCAGTTCACAGAACGAACAGGACAACAGATTTTACGCCCCGCACGCAAAAATACCGATGATGGAGCCTTCGGACAGTCAGGAGTGCCTCGACTTCGCAAAGGAAGCGTTTGAGCTTTCCGAACGTTTCGACACGCCGCTGCTTTTCCGCGTATCGACAAGGATATGTCACAGCAAGACTCTGGCCGAAACGGGACAGAGAACAGATATAGGGATAAAAAGCTATGCCAAGGACTGTTCAAAATATGTCATGACTCCGGCAAACGCGAAAAAACGCAAAGCCATAATGACGGAAAGAATAGCGGCGATGAAAGAGTTTTCCGAAAACACGCCTCTCAACAGGGTCGAGCGCGGCAGCGGAAAAATCGGCATAATCACGAGCGGAGTATCCTACTGCCACGCAAAAGAGGTCTTCGGTGACGACGCGTCATATCTTAAGCTGGGTTTCACATGGCCGCTTCCCGAAAATAAGATTCGTGAATTTGCGGCGTCAGTGGAGACTCTCTATGTGATCGAAGAGAACGAACCGTATATAGAGTCGTTCGTGAAGTCTCTCGGCATTCACTGCACCGGACGCGAAAAGCTGCCGTGGATCGACGAACTGACGCCGGAACGCGTCTACCGCTCATTCTTCGGCGAAGACACGGCGGGCCATGAAATGACGGACATAAATGTTCCGCCTCGTCCTCCGGTACTCTGCGCCGGCTGTACGCACCGCGGCTTTTTCTATGAACTCGGTAAATACAGCGACGTCGTGGTTACCGGGGATATAGGCTGCTACACGCTTGGCATGGTGCCGCCGCTCTCCGTGACAGACTCTGTAGTATGCATGGGAGCAAGCGTTTCCATGGGAGCCGGCTTCTTCAAAGCGTCGAATAAAGCCGGACGCAAAGAAAAAGTCTTCGCCGTCATAGGAGATTCGACCTTCTTTCATTCAGGCATCACCGGCCTGATAGACGCCGTCGTCAACAAAGCACCGATAGTCGTGAATATACTTGACAACAGGATAACGGCAATGACCGGACACCAGGAGAACCCCGGCACGGGGCGCACGCTGATGGGAGAGGAGACTCAACAGATAGACCTCAGAAAACTGTGTATCGCGTGCGGGGTAAAAGAAGAAAATATCCGCCTTATCGACCCGTACGATCTTTCCGCGACGCGGGATGCGATACGCGACGGGCATGACGCGGCGGAACCTTTCGTTATCATAACGACGTCGCCGTGCGCGCTTATAAAGGAAGTCGCAAGACGCAGGGCAAATATGAAATGCCGCGTTGACGAAGACAAATGCGTGAAATGCAGACTCTGCCTGAAGGCGGGATGCCCCGCGGTCAACTGTCGGGACGGGCGGGTCTATATCGACCGCGCGTCGTGCAACGGATGCACGGTATGCATGCAGATATGCCCGAAAAAGGCCATAGTCAGAGAGGGTGAATAAGTCATGAAGGACAACGGGACCAAAAATATACTTCTTGTAGGCGTTGGCGGACAGGGAACCATTCTCGCGTCAAAGATCCTCTCAGAGGGTCTGCTGCGCCGCGGATACGACGTTAAAATGTCTGAGATACACGGCATGAGCCAGCGCGGAGGGAGCGTCAGCACCCACGTGCGCTACGGAGAAAAAGTCTGCTCGCCTATCGTTCCCGTGGGCTGCGCGGACGTGCTTACCGCTTTCGAAAAAGCCGAGGCCGCCCGCTGGCTGCATTACCTCAAAAAGGACGGCACCCTCGTAGTCAACGATTTTGAGATATATTCGCTGCCGGTGCTGACAGGCGCAGCCGAATACCCGCAGGGGATCATCGAGAGGCTCAAAGAAGACGTGGATAAGATAAAATGCGTGGACGCAGCACGTATAGCGGAAGAGCTTGGCAACATCAAAGCGCAGAACGTCGTGCTTCTTGGCGCGCTCGTAAGATCCCTCGGAATCGAAGATCTCGACTGGGAGAGCGTTATGAGGGATATAGTTCCTGCAAAGCTGCTCGACCTGAACTTAAAAGCCTTCGCGGCCGGTCTTTCACAGTAAGGATATCCGGTAACGTAAAAGCGGGGCGGATTTCTTCATCCGCCCCGCTTTTTGCTGTCATATAGCCGTTATTCCGGCAGAATTACCACTGAAGCGTGCTTTCCGTAACCGATCCGTTGCCCCATGTAACGCTCATAGTAAGCTTGCCGTAGCCGAGAGCCAGTTTGCCATTGTTCTGTACGAGGAGCTCATACTGCTTATCCGGAGCTGTTTCGATCTTGACAGAACCGTCGCTCGTATTGTTCAAAAGCTTGCCGTTGTCTCGGACGCCTATCAGCCATCTGCCGTTGTTTGAGGGGATGGTATCCCATCCCTGGCCGGTGCTGTCGGTAAGGACTATAGCGCGTATCACGTCTTTTGTAGTTGCCTTGACTATAATTGACATATCCCTGATGCCGTCAGGGCTGCACTTTTTGTTCTTGCCGACCAGGTCCACCGGGACAGACTCAGGCATTTTGGAAACAAATACCAGCGCGCGCTCGGCAGCCGGCGCAGCTGTCTGTGCGGGCTCGGCAGCGGCTGCTTTTCCTGCCGCTGTTGCAGCTTCAAGCAGCCTGCCGTCAGACATGAGCACCGTGACCTTATACGGGCCTGTGCCGGCGTCTTTCGCTTCATCAAACGCTATATTGAATTCCTGGGTCCCGTTTACATCGACCGCAATAGAGCCGTCAGCGTTGTTCAGTTTTTTCCCGTCAGAGGTGATGAGTACGGCGAGCGGATTGCTGTTGCCGGGGACCGTATCCCAGCTGGCGCCGTTCTTGGTATTGGTGACGCGGACGCCTGTCAGTTTGCCCTTTGCGTTGACAGAGACTTTTATAAAGCTGTCGGGATTCATGTTGGACTGGAGTTTCTCGTTCTGTCCCACGAAGTCATACCTGCCGGTGCCCCTGAATTCCGCTTTGACAGAGTTCTGTCCGACGATAGCCTTCCCGGCCGTCGCTTCTTTCTCAGCCATGCGGCCGTTTGAAAGGGTCACCGTCAGCTTTGCTTTAGTTCCCGGCTTGCTCAGGATGCCTGTCTTGTCGTTCACCAGCATCACACATTTCATTTCGCCGGCAAATGAAACGCTGCCGTCTGATTTGTTGACTATATTCTTTGCTCCGTCAACGAGCACCACGAGCGGGGTCCCGTTGCCTCTTACCGTATCCCATTCAGCGCTGTCGCTGCCGTTGCGTGCCGTTATTTTGACTCCGTTTATCCGCAGATCGCTCGGAACGCGGATAACTGCGTCAAACAAGAAATCCTTGCGTCCGTCTGCGCCAACGGCCTCGCCGTTTCCGGCAAGGTCCATTCCGGATTCGCCGCGGCTCTCAAACAGCGCTATCAGCTCTCTGCCGGAGCCTTCGTTTGCCGACTGCTCGGGTCTTCTCTCACCGGGCGTACGCTCAGGTCTCCCGCTTTCGGCACGCGGCACAGAAGAGGCCTTTACCTCCGTGGAAGCCGAGGTAGTCTTACCGTCTATCAGCGTGGCCGTCGCCGTGAATGTCGAATCCTTCGGGACGGCGTTTGCAGCGTTGTTTATGATAAGTGTGAAACGCCCCGCCAGGAGCACCGGAGTTATCGGCATTGTGCCGGACGCGTTGATGAACTCGCCCTGTGAGGACTTTACAGCCAGAAAATTCGACTGATTGGACGCGCTCCATGTTACTCCGGTCGTCTCATTTTTAACGGATATATCCCGGATAGCCTGGGCTCCGGTCACATAAAGCGTAAAAACGGCGTCAGGCTTCCCGTCAGGGGACGCCGACAGGCCGGAACCGGCCACATCTTCCTGCGCGCCGTTAAAGGCAAGAGATTCAGCCTTCAGAGTAAGAGCAGCTTCCGCCGCAGGAGAAATGAACAGCAGAACCGCCGCAAATACCATGACGAACGACATCAGTTTTTTCATAACGACTCCACACCTTTTGGACAAAGTATTTTTGTTACTGCCCTATTTTATTACAATTCTGAGCTACAATAAAGACAGGAAAAGAATAATTGCGCGGGAGAGGATGCCCATGTGCGCTTTTGAAGAAAAAAGCAGCGCGTTCAAGTCGGGGAAAGCGCTGGAAATGTGCGCGAATATCGACGATATGACGGCGGAGGACATGAGCGCCGCAATGGAGATACTGCTTGATGCAGGAGCCCTTGACGTATGGTTCGAGCATATCCAGATGAAAAAAAACCGCCCCGCGGTAAAGCTGTCGCTGCTGGCGCGCCCGGAGGATAAAACACGTCTTGCGGAGCTTCTGCTGCGCCATACCACCACGCTCGGAGTGCGCATGCATGAGGTCGAAAGGCTCATGCTGCAGCGCCGCATAAAGACAGCCGAGACCCGCTTCGGCCCAGTGCGCTTTAAGGAGGGCATCTGCGGCGGACGCGTGATAAAATCGATGCCCGAGTTCGCGGATATAGAAAAGATATCGCGCGAGACCGGACTTCCCGTAAGTGAAGTGCGAAAGGCCGCCGAAGAAGACGAAAGATCGCAGAGCGTCTGATACTCAGGCAAAAGAGGCACAAAACCGCCGTGCGGAAAGCACGCCTGACATTCCGTCTGCTGCGGCTGCATCAGAGATAAAGGAGGATACAAAACGATGAATTTCGAAGAAAAAGCCAGAGAACTTGCGCGCCTCGTGCGCGCCGGAGACGTTGTGGTATTCAGCGGAGCGGGCTTAAGCACCGAGTCCGGACTTCAGGATTTTCGCTCAAAAAACGGCATATGGGCTCATGCCGACCCGACGCGGCTTGCGTCCGTGGGGGCGCTCGAATGCAACTACGATGAATTTCTTGAATTCTACAAAGCGCGGCTCTACGTGCCCGAAGAGATAAAACCGAACGCGGGACACATTATCGTTGCCGACTGGGAGAAAAAAGGATACGTTAAGGGTGTAATAACGCAGAATGTCGACCGCCTGCATCAAAAGGCCGGTTCCAAAGAAGTCTGGGAACTTCACGGAAGCCTCGAACCGGTAAAATGTCACAAATGCGGCAGACGCGGAAGCACCGAAGACTTTCTTGCCGGAGTGCCATGCAGTCACTGCGGCGGACATCTGCGCCCGAGCGTCGTCCTTTTCGGAGAGATGCTGCCGCAGACGGCGCTGGACGCGGCAGAACAGCTTTCCTCTTCCTGCAGGACATTCATAGTCTTAGGCTCCTCGCTCGTAGTTTCCCCGGCAAACTATTTCCCGAGGCAGGCAAAGATGAACGGAGCGAAGCTCGTTATAATAAACCTTGAAGAAACTCCGTATGACGGTATAGCGGATATAACAGTCCACGAAGGAATCGGCGCGTTTCTTACCGAGGCCGACAAATTCGTGCGGCAGGAAAAGATTTAGCCGGAATATCAGAACCTCATTTCAGCCTTAAGCGGCCTGGCAAACAGCTCCCTGAGCAGTTCTGCCGGGCTTTCTTCTTTGTACAGGACCCTGTATACGGCGTCCGCCAAAGGCATTTCCACGTTAAATTTCTGGGCGTTTTCCACGACCGCTCGAACGGTGTAAGCACCTTCCGCGACCTGCCCGAGCTCTTCGGAGGCTTCTTTAAGCGTTTTGCCGCTTCCGATGCCGAGCCCTAATCTGAAGTTGCGCGAATGGAAACTGTAGCATGTGACCATCAGGTCGCCGACGCCGGCAAGTCCGGAGAGCGTAAGAGGCTTCGCGCCAAGTTTCGCGCCGAATCTCATGATCTCGGCAAGCCCTCGGCATGCGATCGCCGCGAGCGCATTGTCCCCTAAATCAAGGGCTTTGGAGATTCCCGCAGCTATAGCATAGATATTCTTAGTCGCGCCGCCGACTTCAAGGCCGACAACGTCCGTACCTGTATATATCCTGAAATTGCCGCCGCTTACGATCCTCTGCCAGAGACGCGCCTCGTCCTCATCTGCCGAAGCAAGAGCCACCGCCGTCGGCATGTCAAAAAGCAGCTCCTCCGCGTGACTGGGCCCGGAGAGCGCGGAATAAACAAGCTGCGGGCAAAGTTCGCCGTGCAGCTGGTGCAGCATGGCCCCCGTAGATATCTCTATGCCCTTGGCAAGGTTGAGCACATGGGAACCTTCTTTTACCAGCGGAGACAGTCTGACGCAAACCTCCCGCTGGGACTGAGTGGGTATCGCCATCACGATATACTCCGAAAATTCAAGAGCCTCCGCAATGTCGTATGCGGCGGATACGGCGCAGGGCAGCTCCGTATCGCTGAAGCAGGATATATTCCTGTGATATTTATTTATATGTTCGGCGCGTTCCCGGCATCTCGTCCACATCTTCACTTCATGGCCGAAAAGAGCAAGGTGCGCCGCAAAAGCCGTTCCGAAGCTTCCGGCGCCTAAAACCGTTATCTTCAAATTGCATTCCTCCGCAAAGCCATCCCGCCGCGCCGGCCTGTCCCCGTCTCCGACAGGGTTTTGTCACAGCCATGCGCAGCAGCACGGGCGTTTTTACTATATTGACCTGTCCGCTATTATAATAACACACGCGCAGAAAGGCAGACGGAAGAGAGGTACAGAAAAGCGGCAGCCGCCGAGATAATGCGGAATTTCGCTCAAATTCCCGCAGTGGACATATAAGCGGCTTTCGGGTAATATGCAGCGTATGAAACGCGTTTTTTCTTTCAGCACCAAAGACATAACGATCTCCGCGATGGTAGCCGCTCTTTATACCGTCCTCGCTTTTGTTTTCGCACCGATCTCTTTCGGGCCTGTTCAGTTCCGTGTATCCGAAGCGCTTACTTTGCTTCCCTTCTGTCTGCCTCAGACCGTGCCGGGCCTTTTTGTCGGCTGCCTGATCTCCAACATAATAGGAGGCTTCGGCATAATCGACATCGTCTTCGGCAGCGCGGCCACGCTTGCGGCTGCCATTATCACTGCAAAAATGCCCAACGTATGGCTTGCCGCTCTGCCTCCTGTAGTGGTGAACGCACTCGTGGTAGGCTTCTATATAGCTATCCTTTCTTCGACCCCGATAATACCCTGCATGCTCTACATAGGAGCCGGTCAGGCCGGCGTATGCTTCCTTATCGGAGTGCCTTTGGTTACAGCACTGCAACGTTCCAATTTTATAAAAAAGTATATTTAATTATATCAATTATCAATTATGTTGATTTAACTGTTAATATCGTCGGAATATTGTGTTATAATTATTTCATCACAACACAGAAAAGAGGCGATTCATTATGGCCGTCAACCTTAAGCAGGAGTATATCAGCGTGCCCGGAGGCTTTGTCTGCCTCAATATTTACGGATCCGGCAGCAGCAAGGATATCCCCATCCTCTACATCCACGGGGGCCCGGGCGGAAATATCGAATCTTTCCGTCCGATGGCGGAAAGATTTGCCGAAAGCCGCACCGTTTACCTTTACAACCAGCTTGGATGCGACGAGAATTCACACACAGGAGAGGAAGCCCTGTGGACGCCGGAGCGTTATATTGAAGCGCTCTGCGGCGTCATCAAAGCGATCGGGGCGCCGGGACTCCACCTGATAGGACGTTCGTGGGGAGCATATCTCGCCGCCGAACATATTGTGAGAACAAAGGATTCGCCTGCGGCTTCCGCCGTGATGATAAGCCCTTTCTTCAGCACAAAAAGGTGGATAAGCGATGCAAAGAGCCGCATAGCGGAATTAGGCGAAGGGTGCCTCGAAATGGTGGAGCAGTGTGAGCGTGATAACCATTTTGACGGACGCTGGTACCGGGACATAATAGAAAAGTACAATAACAGCTTCCGTTACCGGAGCGCGACGGTTGATCGTGCCGGACACTTCTCCACGCCGCTCAAGCCGAAAACATCGTCAGGCATGGCTGTCTACCGCCATATGTGGGGCCCCAGCGAGTTCACCTGCTGCGGCAATATGAAAGATCTTGACATAACAGGCCGCCTGCATGAGATAAAGATACCTGTGCTTCTGATATGCGGTGAATTCGATCAGGTCCGCCAGGAGAGCTGCGAATATTACCGCTCTCTGATTCCCGGAGCACGCCTTGCTGTGATACCTGACGCATCGCAGACCTCTTACCTTGAAGAGCCTGATATATTCTACTGGACTCTGAAAAACTTCTACGAATGCTTCTGAACAGTCATCGAATAGTTCTGTAAAAACATGACAGCGGCCCGGCGGGAACGATATATTCACGCCGGGCCGGTATTTTTATTGCTCTTTACGATCTTATTGTTGTTTTGCTAATGCTTTCGGGAAAGTCTCCCCGTCAATCCGAACGTTTTCGCAAGCATGAAGAACATCAGCAGTATGCCGACGTAGCCGTTTATGCCGTAGATGATGTTGACGATCCGGCGGAAGGGCAGTTTGAGCGCGATGAAACATGCCGCGGCGGCAAGCACGGCAGTCAGGCAGTAAAATTTTGCCGTCTTTTCATGCGCGAAGCGCGCCGACACCGACCAGAGGAGAGGCACTGAAGTGGTATAGATGCCGGCCATTATCACGACGGAAAAGACCGACGCAAGCAGCGGCCAAAGCTTTTCCGCAATTACGAGCGACGGGATGTCCGACGCGTAAAGATCCTTTATGCAGGAAAGCAGCCCAAGCATGAGGATGACCGCGCCGCCGACAAATGCTGCAGCTCCCAGCGTCGTGCCGAGAGCCGCTTCTTTTTTGCTGTTCGCTTTCGTGCCCATGGCAGCAAGGAACGCGGCGAGCCACAGCATGCAGAAGCCTACGTAGGAGGTGCCGGCCATCAGCCAGTTGCTGCCTACTCTGGTTATCTCGAGCGAGCCGGAGGAAACGAGCGCGGCGCCCTCGGAGATCCCTGCCGGATTCCTGAAAATGCCGCCAAGCCCTACGCCTATCGCTATCACGACGATCAGCGGTCCTATCGTGCCTATGACTTCTACGATTCTGCCGAGTCCGCATACGACCGTTATAACAGAAACGGCCATCATAAAGACCGAGCCGAGCATCGGAGAGAGATGATAATACTGTCTGACGGTAGCTCCTGCTCCGCCGAGCATTACGATATAGGACATGTAGATAAAAGCTATGGAAAAGTAATCATAGAAGCCGCCGATGTATCTTCCGCAGTAATGCCTGTAGATGTCGTTCGTGTTTGCAAAGCGCTCGCTGTAGCCGGTCACGATGAACTCGTATCCGACATAGACAAAGCAAAGGAGCACGAAGGCAGCGACAAGCAGTCCCTGATAGCCGTATGAAGCGAAATACTGGAGCACTTCCTGTCCCGTCGCAAAGCCAGCGCCTATAAGGTAGGCGATGAATGCGCCCGCGAATTTCAAAACGTTGCCCCAGCTGACTTTATTTCCGTCCATATAAATATCAGACCCTTCTTCGTAAGGTGATATCAAATTCCCGCATACAATATCGTAATTCTATCGCAAGCGCAAGCCGGGGGAAAGACACTTTTTTGCACTTCCGCCCTAAACTCTACCGGCACAGCCGTTTTCTGCAGGAATACGCCCGCATACCTATGCACTGCTGTGATCTTACGCAAAACATGAGATATACTGCCCGTCTGATCAGGTAAGAAGGTGCACAGCACCCCGAACAGGCCATAAACAAGGCCGCAGCGCGGCTAAAATCACACGGTATGCGGCCTCTTCGATATGTTCTTACAGCTGTTGCTTCGGGCTATCGAATCTTTCTGCACTCCATATAGTAGCGCTTCTCATGCGCCTCGCCCATCGAAAATGTCTTGCGCGGCAGGACGCCGCCGGCCGCTATCGCAGGGAAGAGCGCGTTTTTGTCGATGCTCTTCAGAAAGACCGCGCAGTTGCCCTCTTTTTCCGAGAGCTTCATCGGAGTTTCTTCTCCGTGTATGTAGTCTATGCTGACATCTTTATTATCCGCAAGGAAGGCGTCGAGATAGCTCTGGAGGATGTCCACCGGCAGACGTCCGCCGGTCCCTTTAAGGGAGAACCCGCTGCTCTTCCCGCAGCTTCTGAATACCACGTCACTGCCTGGCTCCGTTTCAATTCCGAGTTTTTTGCAGGCTGATAAAAAGCCTTCCGTCACTTTTGTGTAATCCGCTCCGAAAAGCACCCTGTGGACCGGTTCGAATATAAGCGCGGGGCTGTGAAGATTGACCAGCTCAGCAAGTGCGTATCTTGCAGGGTGAGTTTCTCTTTCCTCCGGCGAAAGACGTTCTTTCAGTTCGTTCCACCATGCTTTTGCGGTCACCAGAGAGTGATTGCCGTCCCCGACCGAGATAAAGAAACCGCCGGATTCGCGCTGCATCTTAAGCAGAAGGTCATTCACCGCTTCCGCGGCCTTGCCCTCTATCGCCCAGCCTCTCAGCGTGCCGCCCTTCTTCATCAGCACAGCGTCATAAAGCTTTCTGAAACTTTCTTTCTTCTCAAAAAGAGGTTCGATCAGCTTTTTATCGCGGTCGTCTATCAGCATCATAACGTGAGGCGTTTCTATCGCAGCTTTGCTGCGTATGCGAACGCGCGGAGGTATGCGCGACGCAACGGTGCCTTCGGTGGCGCGTATCAGCGCGCTGTTGCCCGGTACAAAATCATACTGTTCGAGATCGACTTTGCCCACGAGCCCGAGGCGGGCGCCGGATTCCGTCGTGCGCTCAACAAGGACAAAACCGTCGTGCACCGCTTCGGAGAGGATATTTTCTCTCATGTAGTTTTCCATGTTGCCGCTTATCCTGTCTATGCGGCTCTCCATTTCGGACATATATACTTCCGGGAATATTATGTTATATGTCGACGGTTTGCCGGATGTGATACGCTCCACATCCTTCCAGTACTCCGGATCGCTCGTATACTGATCGCAGGCGACCACTGCCCAGGCGTCTTCCGCCGCCGCCTCAGACGGAAGCATAATGTCTGCTGAAGAAAAGCATGCTCTCATTACCGTTCACTCCTGTCCTGCAACTTTTCAGTGCAATGCGGATTTTAACATAACCGGACAAATTATAAAACAGTGCGCACCGAAG
>JAFYJW010000028.1 GCA_017537925.1 Synergistes sp.
CCATTCCGCCGCCTGCTCATAGCTCTGCTCTACTCCTTGTCCGTTACTGTATAAAGCCCCGAGGGCGAACTGGGCAGCGGCATTTCCCTGCTCCGCAGCCTTGCGGAGCCATTCCTGCGTCTGTTCTTCGTCCTGTCCAAATCCTTTTATTTTCTTCATGTATAACAATCACTCCAAACTGTTTTATATTTTTCTATCAATTTTTATAGATTTAGATATATTATTTAGATATATTGAGGAAACAGTACAAAGCGCAAGTTTGAATGAAAAAGCACCATATCACGCTGAATGGTTTCTTGCACTTGAGTAACCACCAATATTTATATATTATACTCCTCCCCAGCAACAAAATAGATGTCATGGCTCGGCACAGTGCGGGAAAACTGCTTCAGATACAGAACGTGGACTCTGCGCTTTACCGCCGTCCGGTGGGTCCTGCCGTCAATTTGAATTAAAGCTTGTCTATTTGGAGCTATCTATCTCTCTGATATCGACATAAAGAATAAGCAACCGTATCCTGCCGGGTTTCCGTTAGCAACCAGGATGACCGGAATCTTCGGCGTCCGGCACCGGGCGGCTCCACAGGTGCCGCCTAATCCGGCCGTTGATGCAAGATCCCGGCTTTACTTTCCCCTGATATCGCTGAAGGCGTCTCTGAGCTTCTCAAAGAAGTTGCCGCACTGCAGCGATATCGACGCAAACGCAAATATGACACCGAAAGAACCCGGAAGATGAAGGACGCTCTCCGCGCTGATGATGTTCATCACGCACATCGCACAGAGAACAATGAGCCCAAGAGCGACATACTGTCTCATGCCTAAAACGCATACCGTGAAGGCGGCTACTGCGGCCATGCTTGTTACCCCGCCCTGCAGAAATCTGGACGTGTCACCAAAGGCTATGTCGAAGACAAGGGTCAGAGCATATGCGTCGGCTATCAGAAGAATCACACCAAAAAGCGATCTGTCCGTATCGCTCAGAAAGCCTCTGAGCTTGAGGAATGTGACGAGTATCAGCGCAAACACAGCGCCGAGCATCCCGCTGTAGTGAGGAACGGTATGCGTCCCGGATATGATACGGGGTATAAAGTGGAGCCACCTCGGAAGCCACGCTCCCCATAACGGTTCGTCGTATACGGAGAATATCGCTATCGACAGGGCGCAGAGTATCAGCGCCGTTATCTTCCTGGGAATCCCGCCCATTTCGCTAAAAAGCCCCGAACTCACCGCATCTGCCCTCCGCTCAGCGGACTTTGACTTCGACGTATTTGACGCCGAATCTCTTTATCATCTCTTCAAGAAGATCCCTTGCGCGCTGGTTCGCGAATGATATGTAGTTACGTTCGTATATCTGCGCTCTTGCGGACCTCTCGGCTTCGATCAGCATCGCCTGCTGTTCCTCCGCCGTCATCTTGTTCCTGAAGAAACCGATCTCCTGAGCGTCTCTCATATTCGATACGTCCGGCGTTATGCGGAATATCTCCGCTTCGGGGATAGTGACGGATGCGGCGTCGTTTTCCTCGTCATAGCTTACTTCCATGTTCTGAAGGTCGGTCGTGAGGTCGACCGTGACGGGCACTGTCAGCCTGAACTGCCGCTTTGTCCCGGGAACGGCCGTATCGGTAAACGGTATGTTGAGTTTGGAGAGAGCGCTTTCGATGCTGACTTCAAGCGTGTCGGTGTAGGTGACCAGCTTCTGCTGCTCTAATATCTTCTCTTTGAGTATGGCCACAGTCATCGTATTTTTGGGGCGCGGGCTCAGACCTTCGGATTCGGACAAACAGCCGGGGAGCGGGAGTTTCAGCAGATGCGATCCATGAATGAACAGTGCGGCGGCTGCCGCCAGGGCCAGTATTATAAATAACGCTTTTCCATGTTTTCTTTTTTCAGCCGACTCTCCGTTACCGCTGACTTCCTCTTTTGCGTTTTCCTCTCTTCTGTTTTCTTCTTCCGGGACTATGCTGTTCATGTCTTTCTCTTCCATTGCTGCATCTCCTTTCCTTCCTGCATTCGTGAATATCTGCGTATCTTTTCCGCTATCCGCTGCGGCGAGGGCACGCCGCTGAAACTTATCTCATAACCCTGCGTAGCCGCCGTGCCGGCAAATATCGTTCCTACGAACAGAAGCCTCTCAGCTATGCTCTGCTTTATTTCTACAGACTGGATGTATTTGAGCGCGACTTCCGTCCTGTCCACCCGGAGCAGGCCTTTTTTGCATATCAGCGAATCGGGCGTCAGTATCAGCGCTGAACTGTACCTTTTCCACACGATGACAAAGAGCGGGAATATCAGCCAGCAGAAGATCCAGTATTTGTAAAAACTGCGCCATGCGGGTCTGTAGGTCTTTGAACAGAATTCCGTCAACGTCTGCGCCTCCTTCTCTCAGAGCCTCATAGAGCTTTGCATCCAGTGTTTTGCGATAATTTTATTATCAGGATGCGACAGGATAGAGTGTGCTGCTCACGCGGGCGGAGGTTTTGCTTCAGCTGCCAGATAAAATCACAGAGTTTCTGCGTGATATTGGAAATCGGGGAATACAGGATGATCGTAAATTCCGTCTTTGATCCCGCATGGGATGTTACGGCGGGAATGACGTCGGAAGATCCCGCGCAGGAGGACTTCGGCAAAGACGACGGGCTGCCGGAGGGCATGCGGGAGTTCGTTTTTTCTGATATCGCCTGAAAGCTCCGTTTCCGATCCGGCATCTGATGCGTTTTTTCTCAGGACGTCAGCTGCGACATCTATCCTGTCGCATACGGATAATAAAATGGTGCCTAAACGACACTTATCGAGTGATTGCTGTGCTTCGCCATTTTTCCAAAAACATGGATGACCATCCAAAAAAGGCGCGTCGTTAAGGAGGTATAAAAACTACAGCAAATGGGAAAAATAGCTTTTATGGGACCGAGAAGATTTATAGCTGACCAACCGAAATTCGATGAAAGAGTCCCGCTTACCGCGGTGTGCGCATTCTCAAAAATGTGTGAATGCGACAGCTGCTTCGGGTGCTCGCATGATCCAAGATATGGCTGGTGGGAAAAATATCTTACCGTGGAAGATCAAATGAGGTTTTTTTCGTATCACTTTATTAAATAAACACTATCTGCGCTGAACGACCCTCTTATTTTCACTGAGCCTTGATTCGGGCAATAATGATCAAATTATACCTGTAACGACAGTTTGTATTTGCGGGACAGGAATCATACCTTCTCCCGCTCTTGACATATTCCGCTGCATATTTCCAAACGGCATATAATTCTATGTCATTAGCCGACGACCGGTATGACCGCGTATGGAAGCCTTTTTCTAAAATAGTCAGTTCCTATTGTTAGATGGCAGTACACTTCACTGTGCTGTCTGCCGACAATATTTCCGTTATAGGATTCTTTCGGGATCTCCGGGCTTTGGGTATGTCAGTACTGTTGCTTGCTAATACATTATATGCGTAGTCTCCGGCACGCACCCTGGGTTTCGTGCATGAATTTCCGTGTCAGATGAAAGAAGGACTTGCCGCACTTTTTTTCGGCATCAGGAATCAGTGTTTGATTTAATACTTATTAATAGGTAATCTCAATGCTGTTTTGAGTGATTTAAGAAACAAAAAAGCGCAGAGCTTTTCACCCTGCGCCATTATGTGAATTTGCCGTTTAAAAGAGCCGGCGGTTATTTTACTATGCGGACCCTGTACATCCCGCTTATCGCGCGTATGCGCTCAAGCGCTTCGTCGGTTATGCGGGAGTCGATGTCGATAAGCGTGTAGGCGTATTTGTCGCGGCCTTTGTTCGTAAGGTTCGCGATGTTTATGTTCTCTTCGCCCATTATCGACGTGAATTTGCTTATCATGCCGGGCAGGTTGCCGTGCAGGCAGGCGATGCGGGACTCGGTCTTGCAGACGCCCGCGTCGCAGTCCGGATAGTTGACGGAGTGAAGGATATTGCCGTTGTCAAGGTAATCCTGAAGCTCGGCCGCTGCCATCACGGCGCAGTTGTCCTCGGACTCGGCGGTAGAAGCGCCCAGGTGCGGCAGCACGACTGTGTTTTTCATTTTTACCGCCTTGACGGTCGGGAAGTCCGTAATATACTGCGCGACATGTCCGCTCTCAAGTGCCGCTGCCAGATCGTCCTCTGCAACGAGCGTGTCGCGGGCAAAGTTCAGTATCTTTACGCCCTTCTTCATTTTCGCAATGGCGTCCGCGTTTATCATGCCTTTGGTGGAGGGCATTGCCGGCACGTGTATCGTGATGAAGTCGCAGTTTTCATACAGCTCGTCGACGTTCTCGGAATGGTGCACGTCGCGCTTGAGGTTCCAGGCTGAGCCGACGGATATATAGGGGTCGTATCCGTAGACTTCCATGCCGAGGTCTATCGCGGTGTTCGCGACCATTACGCCTATCGCGCCGAGCCCTATGACGCCGAGCTTCTTTCCGAGGATCTCATGTCCGGCGAAGGCTTTTTTTGCCTTTTCGGCGGATTTCGCTATGTTTTCGTCATCGCTGTTGTTTTTGATCCATTCCATGCCGCCGCGGATGTCCCTCGACGCAAGGAGCAGCCCGGCTATGACGAGCTCTTTTACGCCGTTTGCGTTTGCTCCGGGCGTGTTGAATACGACGATGCCCTTCTCGGAGCACCTGTCAAGCGGTATGTTGTTGACGCCTGCGCCTGCGCGGGCAACGGCACGCAGAGCATCAGGGAACTCCATCGTCAGCATGTCGGCGCTGCGGACGAGGACGCCGTGGGCTTCCTCTATGTTGTCGGTGATAGTGTATCCGCTGCGGAATTTATTAAGTCCTATTTTGCTTATCGGGTTAAGGCAGTATATCTTACGGTTTTTCATGTCTTTTGTTCGGCAGCTTCGCTGGAAACCTGCTTTTAAGCGTGCTTTGCCTCAAACTCCTTCATGAATTTAACTAAAGCTTCTACGCCCTCGTAAGGCATCGCGTTGTATATCGACGCGCGCATGCCTCCGACGGTGCGGTGCCCCTTGAGGTTCACGAGTCCAGCGGCTGCGGCTTCTTTTACAAAGGTCTTGTCAAGATCTTCGTTCCCGGTCACGAAAGGAACGTTCATCAGCGAGCGGGAACCGGGTTCGACGGTACCGCGGAAGAGACTGCTTGCATCAAGGAAGTCGTAGAGAAGCTTCGCTTTTTTCTCGTTTCTTTCCTTCATCGCGGCAAGGCCGCCGTTTTTCTTCAGCCATTCGAAGACGAGGCCGCAGATGTAGATGCCCCAGCAGTTCGGCGTGTTGTAGAGCGATTTCGCGTCGGCCTGAGTCTTCCAGGAGAGCATGACCGGCGTCCCCGGCCAGATCTCTTCTCTTATCAGATCTTCGCGTATTATGGCCACGACAAGACCGGCCGGGCCTGCGTTCTTCTGTACGCCGGCATATATCACACCGTATTTTTCGACGTCTATAGGCTCGGAAAGGAACATTGAGGAAACGTCCGCGACAAGCAGGCGGCCCTTTGTGTTCGGAAGCTTCGGATATCTCGTGCCGTATATCGTGTTGTTCTGGCATATGTAAACGTAGTCCGCATCCCCGTCTACCGGCAGATCCGAGCAGTCCGGGATGTAGGAGAACGTCTTGTCGGCCGACGAGGCGATGCGGTTCACTTTTATATACTTCTCCGCTTCGGCGGCCGCTTTTTTCGCCCACTGCCCGGTGATGATATAGTCGGCTACCCCGTTCTGCGTGAGGTTCATCGGGATCGAGGAGAACTGCTGGCTTGCGCCGCCCTGCAGGAAAAGGACTTTGTAGTTCGACGGGATGTTCATAAGCTCGCGGAGAGTGGCCTCCGCGCTCTCGATTATATTTTCGAACTCTTTGGAACGGTGGCTCATCTCCATGACGCTCATGCCTGTTCCGCGGTAATCCAGCATCTCGGCAGCCGCCTGACGAAGAACCTCTTCGGGCATCACCGCCGGCCCCGCACTGAAATTATATACTCTGCTCATATTTATAACGCCTCGCTTTATGTATCGTTTTTTTCAATAAACGCTATTATAGCATTTTTGCGCAGCGCTTGCGTTTTTTCGCACAAAGTTTTTCG
>JAFYJW010000029.1 GCA_017537925.1 Synergistes sp.
ATATGAAATGCCTCCTCGTCCTGCGACGATCGCCGCGAGATATCGTCGAACATCCTGCTTTTCTGCTCTTCGGTAAGTTCGACCGTGTTTATTGCTTTCTTTATCCTGTTATCCATAGAAGTCTCCTCCCAACAGTTTTCTTAGCTTCCTGATCGCGAAATGCAGCCTTGACCGAACGGTCGACGCGCTTGTTCCTGTCAGCTTTGCTATGTTCTCGGCCGACATATCCTCGTAATAGCGGAGATATACCGCCTCTCTCTGTGCCAGCGGCAGGCTCATAACGGCGTCAAGCACTTCATCGCTGCCGCTGACATCGTTATCAACGCCGGTGTTCTCGGGTATCTCTTCAATGCTGGAGCAGACCCGGTACTTCGATCGTCGGAGCTGGCTTTTGCAGTAGTTGCACGCGGTGACTATTAGCCAGGCGCGTTCGCCGCGTTCGTCCGTAAAGGCCGGATCGCTGCGGATAAGACGCAGGAACACCTCCTGCACCGCGTCCTCGCTGTCCTTTTCATTTCCGAGGATGACAAAGCACTGCCGGTAAACCCCGTCAGCGTATTTGCGAAAGAGTTCCTCTGCCCGTTCGGGGCGCATATCGCATCACCTCCCTCTGGTAATCTCCTTTGGAAGCCTTCCGTATAATAAAACGCATGGGCATTGCAAAACGTTGAATACGAAAATAAATTTTTATAAATAATTACGCCCCGCCTGTCCTTTGGATATGATCCGCCGGTCAAACGGGGCATTTACTGTCAAGAAGTATTACATAAACTGATCATTCGAGTTATTGAGCTTCACGCGCGTCGTCTCTCATCCGCAGCGATATGACTATGATCGCGTATATCGCCGCGAACGCCGCCGCGATGAAGCCGAAGCTCTCCGCCGCCGCGTAGGTCATCGCGTCTTTTCCCATTATCAGAAAATGTGCAAGCAGATAGGAAGCGGGCATGAAGAACAGGTACCGCATAACCTTGCCCGCGCGCTTTTTGCGCAGTATAAGCCAGAGCAGGCCGAAAACGGCCAGAGATATCGCGGAAAGTATCGCGTAGTAGCCCAGCACGAGGCGTTTGAGCACTATTCCGCCGCCGTCCCTGTCCTCGCCATATACGCGTATAAGCTCGCCGCCGTTCGCGCAGTCGCAGAAATCCACTGTTGTAACGCCTTTGTCGGCGGAGATGTAGATATCCTCGACCTGATCTCCTGTAAGTGTGCCGAATTTGGTGCTCCACGCATAGACGACAGCATCGGTTTTTGCGCCCGCGGGATCGTCATCGGAAGGCATGTATTCGATATCGTACCTTGTCGCTTCTTCGGATACTTCTATATGCAGCGCTCCGTCCGGAAGCTGCTCAACGGATATCACATTTCCGGCCTCGGGATCGGTATCCGAACCTGATACCGAATAGGGGATGTAATTGCGCCTGACGCTCGCCGAAAAGAGCACCGTCAGCACTAAAAATACTCCAAGCGCGCACAATGCGGCTATCCTTGCGCGGCGCTGCCTGAGCGCCTTGTTTACCACCTTCAGAGGCACGGCGCTGTCCGCTATTTCCGGAGCGGCGGCGGCGTCGGTCTTTACCTTTTCCAGCTCGGCGGCGCAGTCAGCGCAGCCGGCGACGTGAGTTTCCACCAGCTTTGCCGAATCCTCGCTCGCGAGGCCTTCCGCGTACAGCGGGATAAGATCCTTGATTATGTTGCAGTTGTTTTCCATAAGATTACCTCCTGTTACTGATCTTCCGTCAGTTTTGCGCGGGCGCGGTGGTAGGTAACGCACGCCCAGTTTTCCGTTTTGCCGAAAAGGTGAGCTATCTGCTTGAATGAAAGCTCGCCGAAAACGCGCAGCGAGAAGACTTCCTTGTACGGCTCGTCCAACGTGTGCAGCCGTTCGTGAAGGCGCATTGCCGTGTCGGAATCCTCCAGCATATCAGCTATGCTTACACTGTCCGCGACCGTTTCAAGCTCTTCCGCGTCCGCGCGCGGTTTTTCGCGGCGCAGTTTGGAAATATAGCAGTTTTTCGCGATCGAGCACAGCCAGCTGAAAATATCGCAATCGCCGCGAAAGCTGTCTATGCGGCCCAGAGCCTTCATAAAAACATCGCTTGTAAGCTCCTCCGCATCCGTTTCGTTTTTGCACAGCCGCAGCGCGTAATGATACACCCTGGTAAAGTAGGCCGTGTAGATCGCCTCGAATCTGTCTTCGGTCATGCGGTAATTCCACCTCCCTCCCGCAATAAGTAGGACGCAGTTATCATACGAATCTTACAGAAAATATAAAATATTTTTACAGCTCTTATTATTCCATCAGTTCCCGCAATCCGTACCGTCAGTATCTTCGCCCTCGTTCGGGGCATCCGCGTTCTGATTATCTATTATTTCTATAGCGGGCGGATCGACATATTTAAAGATTACATATACCGGCGGCTTTGGATGGCTCGGAGACTCTTCGTAGTCGAACTTTCCCCATATTATACATATTAAGCGGATAACCAGCACTATGAGCATCGGAAGAAAGAACAGCCACTCGTAACGGAGGAAAACCTCTGTTTTCATTATAATTATAGCTGTAATTATGAAAAGGATATAGGACGATACATACTGTCCGATCATCCATTCGGAGGCCAGCTTCAGCTCCGCACCGCAGCGCGGACATTGCGGATGCCAAAAAGTCCTTATATGGGAAGCACGACTTCTTTTAAAAATGGATATGCGGCAGCTTTTGCAGTACGGGCACAGATGATCCGGGAATATACTTCTTTTCTTCATATCCGATACGCTCGCTTTCATTATTATATCCGATCACGGCAGAGTGATTTTAACAGTTTCTTCGGCAGCCTCAAGGTC
>JAFYJW010000030.1 GCA_017537925.1 Synergistes sp.
GCCGTACGGCGCGCCCTGAAAAGCAAAATGTTTTTCGGTAATTACTTCAGCTCTACCTTTGCTCCGGCCTCTTCGAGCTTCTTCTTCATCTCTTCGGCCTCTTCCTTCGGGGCGGCTTCCTTTATTGTCTTGGGGGCGCCGTCGACCATGTCTTTGGCTTCTTTCAGGCCGAGTCCGGTGATCTCGCGGACGACCTTGATGACGCCTATCTTGTTTGCGCCGTGGTCGGCAAGGACTACGTCAAATTCGGTCTTCTCTTCTTCCGCGGGGGCGGCTGCGCCGGCGGCTGCAGCGCCGGCCATCGGCATCATCATTGCCGGGGCGGCGGCGGATACGCCAAACTTCTCTTCGAGTTCCTTTACGAGCTCGGAAAGCTCAAGGACGGACATTTCGCTGATTGCCTGGATGAGTTCTTCACGTGACATTGTTGTTTCCTCCTATAATTTTCGTAGTTAAAAATTTACGCCGCTAAGCGGCTTTTCTGCGCGGCGTTACGCCGCAGTTTCTTTCTGATCCCTGATCTTTGAAAGGACAGTGACAAAGTTCCTCTGCGGGCCGGAAAGTACGGTAACGAGTCCGCGAAGCGGAGCTGCGATCGTACCCACGACCTGAGCGAGCAGAGCTTCCTTTGACGGAAGATCGGCAAGGGCGAATACCTGGTCCTTGTTGAGGATCTGATTTCCGCCTAAGATGGCGCCCTTTATTACAAGCGCCTCATTGCCCTTCTCCTTCGCGAAATCACGCACCGCCTTGGCTACCGCCGCGGCGTCGCCGTAGGAAAGGACGTACCCGTTGGGGCCTGAGTCATACTCCTCGGCTCTCTTCATTCCGCATTCGTCAAGAGCTATGCGCATCAGCGTATTCTTGCAGACTTTCATCTCTCCGCCAGCCTTGCGGATAAGTCTGCGGACCTCGCTGAGCTTTTTGACCGTAAGTCCGCGGTATTCGGCGATGAATACGGCGTCGCTCTTTTTCAGAGCTTCGGCCAGCATATCGATAGTTTCACGTTTTGCTTGTGTCGGCATTTTCTGTTTTCACCTCCCGATTAACAGATAGACCGGAAGACTTTTTATGAAGCGCTCCGCAGTCCGGGCCGACAAAAAAAGCTTCCGGACCCAAGCAGGTTCCGGAAGCAATAGAATATGCGCGTAAAAGCACAGATAGTATACTTCGCGAGACCTCGGCAGGAAATTAAGTCATAAGACACCTGCTGTCTTGAGTCATAGCGAAAGGATTATATCCTCAAAGGCCCGTCTTGTCAAAAGCATTTTTTGCGGCAAAGGGCCGCAAAGCGCCGTGTTAATTGCAAAAGTAAATTCCCGTCAGTGCGTGGAGTTGAAATTTCTGAATCTTTACAGATTTCGCTTATGATTCAGATGATCGTACCGTCAAGCAGGTAGTCCAGTATTCCGATGTTAAGGACGCCGTTATCGTCATACCAGCGTTTTCGGATATCGTGACGAACGATGATCTTCGGGAAGGAATCTCCGGTCAGCGCGAAAGGCCTCTTTTCGGCAAAGGCTTTATCCTCACTTTCCAATGCATATGCAGATTGGATATAGGTCTTTTTACCTCCGCGGGCGGCGATAAAGTCGATCTCCCTCGGGATCTGAACAGTCTGGCCGGATCTGTTTTTCCCCGCCCCGTAAACAACGCCGATATCGACCTCACATCCCCGGATGCGGAGATCATTGTATATGATGTTCTCCATGATATGGGTCATTTCCTGCTGCCGGAAGCCTGTCCTCGCGTTTCTGAGGCCAAGGTCATCGCAGTAATATTTGTTCGGATAATCGAAATAGTCTTTTCCTTTCACATCGTAGCGGCGGCATTCCTCAAACAGATAAGCGTCCGCCAGGTATCCGATATATGACTTTACGGTATTGGCTGAGACCGTGTTTTCCCCATTAAGTTTCTGCCTTGAGTTCAGAGCGTTTGCGATGCTGTTCGGATTGGTGAGAGAACCGACAGAGGAGCACAGAAGATCCAGCGTGGCGGACAGCACATCCTCCCGTTTGATTTTTTTGCGTTCAACGATATCTTTGAGATAGACCTCTGAAAATAGGGCCTTCAGATAATCCGTTTTTGCCGTATCGTCCGGTCTTGAAAGGATCAAAGGCAGACCGCCGTATAAGGCATAATCGTCGAACGCTTCGGCTTTATCTCCTCCGGTAAAAGCATAGTACTCCGCAAAACTGAGCGGATGTACCCGGATCTCGTCGCTGCGTCCCCTGAACTCGGTGAGGATATCACTGGACAGCATTCTGGAATTGCTCCCGGTCACATAGATATCCAGATTGGAAAGGGACCTCAGATCATTCAGTGCATCATAGAAAGTGACAGCCTTTCCATTCGGGTTATATGGGTTCGGCACCTCGTCAGACATCTGTATCTCATCGATGAACAGATAGAACCGCTCCGCCATGCCTTCAACATGCCCCCGCACAGTCCTGGCCAGCTCAAGCGGATCTCTGTAACGGATATCCTTTGCAAGGTCCAGCTCATAGGTGAGAATGTGCTCTTCGGCAACTCCCTGTTCCAGCAGATAGTTTTTAAAGATAGTACGCAGCAGATAGGACTTTCCGCATCTGCGTATGCCGGTAATGACCTTGACCTGGCCGTCCCACATAAAGGAGACGATCTTCTTCAGGTATTGATCGCGTTTGATCTCCATAGTTCTTCCACCCCATTGAGAAGTTAACTAATATATTATGTAACTTCTCAATGCAATTATACATTGGAGGGCATAAAAAGCCAATGGCTCCATTGAGAACTTAGCTTATATTTTATTCAAGTTATCAATGAAACAGAGAGATAATGTGATTCCGCGGGCGCTGATCTCAGGACAATGATCTTTTATACGCAGCGCATTTTTCCACGAATCGTGCGGCGGCGGCCGGGAAGCCGGCGAAGTGGATATGCAGGTATGAGGCTAAGATATTGCCGCTTGCATAGCCCGCGCTGTATCTTTCGCCGGTGCGGTTTTTCGTGAATTCGAACGCGGGGGCACAGGGGCCGTCTTCTTCTGCGCTCGAGAAGTGGAATTCATGTCCGCGCAGCGTGACTCCGGCCTCCGCAATTATATTGTTGGAAAGAGCCTTTGCGGATACGTAACCTACCGTGCGCAGCGATTCGTTCATGCGGCATCTCATCGGGATGACTCCGGCCATGCTGTGCGTTTTGCCGCTAAGGTCCGTCAGTTTCCGCGTAAGGTACATGAAGCCGCCGCATTCCGCGTATATCGGCATCCCGGATGCCGCTGCTTCAGCTATCTGCGACTTCATCGCGCTGTTGGCGGCCAGCCGTTCGGCAAACACCTCGGGGAAACCGCCTCCGAACATGAGTCCGCTGCATTCCGGTATCTCCTCGTCGTTCATGGGGCTGAAGTTTATGATTTTTGCGCCGGCTGCTGCAAGAGCGGCAAGGCTTTCCGGGTAATAGAAGGAAAAAGCCTCGTCGCGCGCGACGGCGATCACAGCCTTTTCACGGGCGCATGCAGCGGGCGCCGCTTCCGCAGGAAGCGGCGGCGCAGACCCTGCGGTCTTCAGCAGCGCGTCAAGGTCGATATTTTCTTCCGCCATCTTTCGGACCGCGGAGATATAAGCTCCGGCGTCGCTTTCTTCAGCCGGAAGCAGGCCCAGGTGGCGTTCTCTCATTTCGGCGTCTTTGCTTCTGGGCAGCGCGCCTATGACCGGAAGGCCTATGCGCTCAACCGCTTCGCAGACCATTCTTCTGTGATTCTCAGAGCCGTATCTGTTTATTATCACGCCGCAGACGCCGACCTCAGGGTCGAGATCGCGGAAACCGGCAGCGACCGCAGCCGCGCTCTCACCCATCGAACGCACGTCTATCACGAGCAGCACCGGGGCGCGCAGAAGCTTTGCTATCTGCGCCGTGCTGCTCACTCCGCCGCGTCCTCCATCATAGAGTCCCATTACACCTTCTATGACTGCAATATCGGAGTCCGCCGACGCGGAAATGAATATCTTTTTGAGCGTCTCCTCGCCCGTGAGCCATGAATCAAGGCTGTCCGCACGGGAGCCAGCTGCAAGGCCGAGATAGCCCGGGTCTATATAGTCAGGACCGACCTTGAAGGGATGCACGCGCAGCCCGCGCGCCGCAAGGGCCGCGGCTATGCCGCTCGTTACGGTCGTCTTGCCGCTGCCGCTGCGGGCAGCCGCGATCACTATGCGCGGGCGTTCCTGCTCCATCTGCTAATCCTCCGGAATTCCGTCCGCCGGCTTCACAGGAAGTCCCATCAGCTTCATCACGTAATCCACGTCGAGGTGCTTTAAGGTCTCCTCGGCAAGAGCGTCGTAGGCCGCCTCTTTTTCATCGGATGTATAGACCGGCGGGCGCTCCGGCAGGCCGCGCCTTTTGCGCAGCTGATTGAGCCAGGCGGAGCGGAAAAGATCGTTGTGAAACGCGTTGTGCAGATAGCTTCCGGCTGCCCGCAGTTCACTGTCCGCTATGCCGTCGCTTTTTCCGTCCAGATCGAAGAGAGGAGCAAAGCCCTCTCTTTCGCTGGTCATATGCGTTTCTCCGAAGTGTATCTGATAGCCTTCGACCGGCACCGGCTCTTTAAAGAAGGGGTGCAGCGTATGCCCGCTGCTGCGCACAGTGGTCTTCTCCCCTTCGAAGGTCGTGACGGCGGGAAGAAGCCCGAGTCCTTCTATCTCGGGAATTTTTTCATTGTCGCGGAAGAAGCTGTCATCTATCTTTTCGCCCAGCATCTGATAGCCGCCGCAGAGCCCGTAGACCGTGCCGCCATCTTTGTAAAAGTCTCGTATCGCCTCGGCAAGTCCTGAATCAAGCAGATATTTCATATCGAGCACCGTGCTTTTTGTGCCCGGCAAAAGCACTGCGTCAAGACCTGAGATACGCGAAGGAGAAGTGAGATCAACGATATCGACGTCATTTTCGAAGCGGAATGCCTCTATGTCCGTGTGGTTCGATACGCGCGGAAATTTTACCACGCCTATGCGAATCTTTTCCGAATCACAGCAGCCGCGCTCCCCTCTGTGCCAGTTGAGAGAGAGGATATCCTCTCCCTCGATGACGGCGTCTTCGAGCCACGGCATCACGCCGACTACCTTTACGCCGGTCTTTTCTTCCGTGAACTTCACAGCGTCCTCAAAGAGCGAAATATCGCCCCTGAATTTATTGAATATGACGCCCTTTACACGCTCCCTGTCCCTGCCGAGCAGCTCAAGCGTCCCCACGACCGAAGCGATGGCGCCTCCGCGGTCTACGTCCGCCACGAGCAGCACCGGGATGTCCGCTTCGTTCGCTACGCGCATATTGACGATCTCGGCGCTGTTCAGGTTGACCTCGGCAGGGCTTCCAGCGCCTTCGCATACCATCACGTCATACTTTTCGTCTATCAGCGAGAGCGCCTCGCGCACCGTCTCTATTCCCTTGCTCATCGTGAAGAAACGGTAGTAGTTCTTGTCGCATGGGGCGTCATATACGCGTCCCATCAGAACTATCTCGGAAGATGTATCCTTCCTCGGCTTAAGGAGTATCGGGTTCATATATGCCTCGGGCTCGGCCCTCGCGGCTTCCGCCTGGACTCCCTGCGCACGCCCCATCTCAAGGCCGCTCTTCGTGACGCATGAGTTATTCGACATATTCTGTGATTTGAACGGGCACACTTTATAGCCCATATTTGAGAATATGCGGCAGAACGCCGTCGCGATAAAGCTCTTGCCGGCGTCGCTCGACGTCCCCTGTATCATGATGCCTCTGCACTTTTTCAAGTTCATCAACTCCTGCCGAAGAAATGCTCTGCTAAAAATACCGCGGGATACAAGTTAAAATTCTATTCCCTGCTTTGCAGCTCTTCCTTTGTCGTAATAATGCTTTATCTTTTTCATCTCGGTAACGAGATCCGCCCGCCCGATGAGCTCATCGGGAGCGTCCCTGCCCGTCATAACGAGTTCTGTTTCCTCCGGGCGGGCAGCAAGCAGCTCCCGGACTTCTGAGATATCGACGCAGCCGTGCTTCAGCGCGGCCATGACCTCGTCGAGTATTACAAGATCCGGGTCGTTCTTTTCGAAGACGCCGGTGACAGCCGAAAGCAGCGGGCATGGATGGGCGCAGGGAGCGCTTCCGCGCCCGGCCTCGCACCTGATGACCTCTATGCCGAGCTTTGCGGCGCTTTTATGCTCTCCGCAGGGACGCGCTTTCCGAAACTGAATCACAAAGACACGTCCGCCGTTTCCGGCGCAGCGCATCGCAAGGCCGAATGCGGCGGTGCTTTTGCCTTTGCCGCATCCGGTATAGATATGCACCATGCCCTTTTCCGTATCAGCCATCTTCGCCTATATCTCTCCCGCGCGCGCAGCTTCGTCCGCCGCTGAGATGAAGTATTCGATATCATCTTCGCTGTGCGCGGCGGAAAGGAAGATCGCCTCAAACTGCGACGGCGCAAGCAGTATGCCGCGCTTTTCCATGCTTTTCCAGAAGCGCGCGTATCTGGCCGTATCGCTCTTTTTCGCGTCATCATAGGAGCTGACCGGGGCCGGAGTGAAGAATACCGTGGCAAGAGATTCAAGCCCCTGGACAGACGCCTCTATGCCGTGATTTTTGAATACGGACGCAAGACCTGTGCGCAGTTTTTCTCCTTTTTCCGAAAGTTTGCGGTAGACGCCGCTGTCGTTTTTCAGAGTTTCAAGCGCCGCAAGCCCGGCCGCCGTGGCGACAGGATTTCCTGAAAGGGTGCCAGCCTGATATACAGGGCCGAGAGGGGCTACCACGCTCATAACGTCGCGTCTTCCTCCGTAGGCTCCGACAGGCAGCCCGCCGCCTATTATCTTGCCGAATGTCCAGAGATCGGGCGTGACGCCGAAATATCCGGAGGCACAGTTAAGAGATACACGGAAGCCGGTTATCACTTCGTCAAATATAAGCAGAGAGCCTGCCGCCGCCGTTATCTCGCGCAGCCCTTCGAGGAAGCCCGGCGCAGGAAGCACGACTCCCATATTCGCCCCGACCGGCTCGACTACTACTGCCGCTATCTTATCTCTGCCCGCGGCAAATATCTCCTTCATCTCTTCAAGATCGTTGTAACGGCATGTGAGTGTGCCGGCAGCTGTCCCAGCGGGGACACCGGCGCTGTCCGGGATACCGGCCGTCGCAAGACCCGAACCGGCCTTCACGAGCATGCTGTCGGAATGTCCGTGGTAGCAGCCTGAGAACTTCACTATAAGCTCTCTTCCGGTAAAGCCGCGGGCCGCGCGGATAGCGGAGAGCACCGCCTCCGTGCCGGAAGAGACCATGCGCACCATCTCGACGCCTTTGACCAGCTCCGTTATGAGACGAGCCATGCGGACTTCCCTTTCGGTAGGAAGGCCGAATGTGGCGCCGTTTTTCGCCGCTTCGCATATCGCTTCCGTGACAGCCGGAAAAGCGTGCCCGAGAATAAGCGGGCCCCACGAACCTATGTAGTCTGTATACCTTCTGCCGTCTGCATCCCAAATATAAGCGCCTTTACCGCGCGCAGCGAAGACCGGCGTGCTTCCTACGCTGCGAAAAGCGCGCACAGGGCTGTTGACGCCTCCGGGGATATACCGCTGCGCTTCCGCAAAAAGCTCTTCGCCGCGGCCCATTACAGTTCGCCTTCTTTCATCATGCGCGCCATCTCGGGCGCGAAATATGTCACTATGATATCGGCGCCGCCGCGCGCAAGGCATACAGCAGTCTCTGCTATTATTCTCTTTTCGTCAAGCCAGCCGTTCGCAGCCGCTGCCTTTATCATCGAATACTCTCCGCTGACGCAGTAGGCCCCGACCGGAACGCAGCTTATCTCGCTCACAGCGCGCAGCACGTCGAGATAAGGCAGCCCCGGCTTTACCATTATCATGTCCGCCCCTTCGTCGATATCGAGCATGGCCTCGCGGACGCCTTCGCGGACGTTGCGCGGATCCATCTGATAGCTTTTGCGGTCTCCGAAAGAGGGGGCGGAACCGGCCGCTTCGCGGAATGGGCCGTAGAATGCGGACGCATACTTCACCGCATAGGAAAATATAAGGGTATCCTCCATGCCGGCGCAGTCAAGCTTAGCGCGGATAGCGGCCACACGCCCGTCCATCATGTCGGACGGGGCGACTATGTCCGCTCCGGCCTGAGCCTGCGACAGTGCGGTCCGCGCCAGCAGCTCAAGCGTCGGGTCGTTGTCGACGCTCTCTCCTTTCAGCACTCCGCAGTGCCCGTGCGACGTATACTCGCACATGCAGACGTCCGCTATGAAGCAGATATCGGGGAAATATTTCTTTCCTTCGCGCAGCGCCTGCTGCACGACGCCGTTTTCGTTATACGCTTCGCTTCCGCACTCGTCCTTATGCTCCGGTATGCCGAACAAAAGCACGGAGCGCACGCCTGTTTTTTCAAGCTCTTCAAGAGCGCGCGGAAAGGTATCCGGGCTGTAGCGCTTCTGTCCCGGCATTGCCGGGATATCCTCAACTATGCCCTTCCCCTCGCGTATGAAGATCGGATAGACGAGCATGGACGGGGATAGTCTCGTCTCCGCCGCCATATCGCGAATCACTTTATTCTTTCTCAGTCTTCTCGGGCGTATTATCATGATATATCTCCTCCAGTGCTTCCGTAAGACTTTCAAGCGTTGCTTTTTTTGCTGTGACTATATTTTTGAACCCCGCGCGCTTTGCTTCCTCCGCTGTCTGCACGCCGATGCAGCAGGCGCACGGCACTTCAAGTCCGGGCATTGCCGCTTTAAAGCCGCGCACAGTCGATGCGCTGGTAAACACCGCAGCGTCAGCTCCCTGCGGGATAACTTCCGGTCTTTCAAAATATGTCTCGTAAACAGGCAGCTCAGTGAATTTTACATACCGGGCGGCCAGCTCTTCGGTCAGCTCCGGCGACCCCTCTTTCGCGCGCAGCATCATAAGCGGCTTTTCCTTTACAAGATCCGCAAGACCGCAGGCAAGATGAGCTCCGTCGTAAACTTCGGGCATATAATCCGTCAGGAGCCCGCGTTCTTTAAGAGCAGCCGCAGTCGCCGGGCCTATCGCTGCTATCTTTGCGGCCCCTGCCGAACGTATGTCGCGGCCATTTTCTGCAAGCAGCGCAAAGAAGGCCTCAACGCCGGTGACGCTCGTGAAGCCCAGCCAGCCGTACTTCGAAAGATCCGGAAGATCTGCTTTGATGCGCCGGGTCGCGATGCAGGGGGCCTCTACGACCTCCGCTCCCCTTGCGCGCAGCATGGCAGACAGTTTTCCTGCCCTCTCGCGCGGACGCGTGACTATTATCTTGCGCCCGGAGAGCGGAAGAAATTTTTTCCAGGCAAAGGAAGCGGCGAAGGCCGTAGTTTTGCCGACCGTTATAAGAGCCGGGGAATGAAGTCCCCCCTTCTCGCAGAGAGAGGCAAGCGTGCCGAGAGTTCCCGTAAAGAGCCGCTGAGCCGCCGTGCTGGCGCTCTCGACCGCGGCTGCCGGCGTTTCAGAAGGCATGCCGGCCTTTATCAGCTCGGAGCATATCTCCCGCACGGCCGACGCGCCCATCATAAATATAAGCGTGCCTCCGAGCCGCGCCAGTGCCTCGTAATCCAGCCGGGCAAGGCCTCCCTCTTTCGTATGAGCCGTGATTATATGCAGGGAGCGCGCATCGACTCTGTGAGTGACAGGGATGCCGGCGCAGGCCAGCCCGCCGAGCGCCGACGTGACGCCGGGGACGACCTCGAAGGGTATGCCTTTAGCGTTCAGCGCTTCTATCTCTTCGCCGGCGCGCCCGAAGAGAAAAGGGTCTCCCCCTTTAAGACGGACGACCATCTGTCCTTTTTCCGCCTCGCGCACAAGTATCTCGTTTATCTCATCCTGCGGCACGAAGTTCCCGCCTCCGGTCTTGCCGACATTTATCTTAACGGCTTCCGGAGGCATCATCGCAAGCACGCCGTCGCCTACGAGCCTGTCGTAGACGACGCAGTCAGCGGCCGCAAGCAAGTCGCGTCCCCGCAGCGTGATCAGCCCCGCGTCCCCGGGGCCTGCTCCAACAAGCGCTACAAAGCCTTTGCTGCGAATCATTCTTTATTCCTCCCGGCAAGCTGCCGCGCAAGGTCTACGGCAAGCTTCACATTATCGGCGGTCTTTCCGCATACCGAGCCGCGGCGCAGATGATCTCCGCTTTCATCCGCACAAAAGCCGGTTATCGTTATTGAATCGTTTTTAATTTCCGCAAAAGCGCCTACCGGAGCGGTGCATCCGCCGCCAAGCTCCGCTGAAAAAGCCCTTTCGGTCTCTCCGCACAGTTCCGTATTTCTGTCGCGTACAGAGTCAAGGTAACTGTAATCTTCTCCGGCACGCCCCTGGCAGACAAGTATGCCCTGCCCGGGGGCTGGCACGAGCTCATTTATTTCAAAGTATCTTGCGATGCGTCTTTCAAGGCCGAGGCGCGCGAGGCCTGCCGCGGCCAGTACGAGCGCCGAAAAGTCTCCCGCGTCAAGCTTCCGCAGCCTCGTATTGACATTGCCGCGCACGGGAGCCGTAACGACGCCGGGGAAAAGCCCCGCAAGCTGCAGCCGGCGCCGGGCCGACGAACAGCCGACAGGTCCGTTCTCCCACGCCCCGCGGCCTCTTTCCGGCAGAACAAGTACGTCGCGCGGATCGCCGCGCAGAGGACAGGCGACGAGCGGAAGGTCGGGCGAAACGGCTGTCGGCATATCCTTCAGGCTGTGAACCGCCACGTCTATCGCACCGGACCGCAGCGCTTCCTCTATCTCCTGCGTGAAGAGCCCCTTTATCCCGAACTTGTCCGAAGCTTCCGAAAAGGGCTTCATGTTCCTGTCGCCGGACGTTTCCATCGTCACCAGCTCGATATCAAGCTCGGGATGCGCACGGGCGACGGCGTCCATCACAAGATGCGTCTGTCTTACCGCGAGCTCGCTTTTCCTGCTTCCGAAACGTATCACTCTCTTAGCCATTTTTTTTCTCTTCTTCGTCTTCCATCGCGGAGCGTTCCTCTTTTACCCATTCGTCCCACACCGAGCGCAGACGGTCCGCAAGCCGGCGCGTAAGTGCCGGGCTCAAAGCGCCCGCGGATACCGATACCGCCGTCTCACCGCTGGTCACCAGCGACGGGAAAAAGAAAGTGCACTCCGGGGCGCAGTCCGCTACGCTCACAGGTA
Source organism: Synergistes sp. (assembly GCA_017537925.1). GTDB lineage: Bacteria > Synergistota > Synergistia > Synergistales > Synergistaceae > Synergistes. The sequence continues at coordinate 11,141 of JAFYJW010000030.1, forward strand.
TGCCTCGCTTTTTCGCAGCGGCGCCGACAGCGGCGTTTACCTCTCTGTCATCGGTCGCAGCGACCGCCAATACCGCATCTTTGAGATCCTGCTCCTCCCAGTTTCTGCTGAGCTTCCGGCAGCCGAGGGAGTCGAATTCCCCGCAGAATTCCGGGCTTATCACTGTAACATCCGCTCCGCATTTAATAAGCGTTGCGGCGCGCCTGGCGGCGACATGCCCTCCGCCCGCTATCACGGCTTTGCGCCCCTCGATATCGGTAAGCATCGGGAAAAGCGGCGGCCTGTGGGCTCCTGCCATCCGCCGCGCCCACTGCAGCACTTCGGCGCAGCTATGCTCTTTTTCCGTGCGCGGGCGCTCTATCATGATCACGGAGACGCCGCACCTTTCAGCGGCTTCCAGCTTCTCCCCGACCCCGCCGGCGGAACCGCTGTCTTTTGTCACCAGCCAGCGGGCGTCGGTCATGCGCAGCATCTCTTCATTCATGACGGTGCTGAAGGGGCCCTGCATAGCTATTATATGGCCGCTGTCAAAGCCGCATTCGGCACATTTTTTTATAACGTCCGGATCCGGCAGCACGCGCGCAAAAAGACGGGAACGGCAGCTTACCGCGGCATATGCCTCAAGCTCCTTGCTCCCCGTCGTAAGCAGCACGTTGCCGGTCGTTTTTTCTATATGATCGGCCGCTTCCGCGACGCTCCTGACGAGCACGGCAGCCTTCGCGGCCAGGCTGTTGCTCCGCCCCACGCGCATCAGCGGCACTCCGCAGGCGGCACAGGCAGCGCGGATATTTTCACCGGCGCAGTAGGCATAGGGGTGCGTCGCGTCTATTACGCAGGCGACGCCGGAACTGCGTATGAACTCTTCCATCTCCCCCGCGTCCATGCGGCCGACCTTGACTTCCGTGTTTTCGGCGCCGTGTACAAGGTGCGCCCCGTATTCCGTGACAACAGAGTAAATCACCGGCAGTCCGAAGCGGGTGAGCTCGCGCCCCTCTGATGTGCCGCCGAAGATAAGTACCTTCTTCATCTTATTCCCTGTAGCCCCGCGGTGTCACAAGACAGCCGTCTATCACCCTTGTAACCGAGTTTCCTATTATCACAGTGCAGAACATATCTATATCCTGATTCTTAAGCGCTCCCAGCGTAGTGACGCAGCGCTCCTGCCCTTCCCTGCCGGCGCTGCGCACCCATCCCGCCGGGCGGTCCGCAGGCAGCGTTTCCATCAGTATATCCGCGGCTCTGGCAAGGTGCTCCGGACGGCTGTTGCTGGCCGGGTTGTAAAGGCATATGACCATGTCGGCCGCGGCCGCTGCACGCAGCCGCTTTGTGACGGTCTCCCACGGCGTCAGCAGGTCGCTCAGGCTTATAACGGCGAAGTCGCATGTGAGCGGAGCCCCTAATATCGCAGCCGCGCTTGAGGCCGCGGTTATGCCGGGTATTATCTCCACTTCCGTCCTGCCGCCGGCCACTTCGAGCATTATCCCGGCCATGCCGTATATCCCCGGATCACCGCTCGATATGAGTCCGACCGTGCGCCCGGAAAGAGAGAGCCTGAGAGCTTCCTCGCAGCGGTCTCTTTCCTTCTTCATCGGAGATACTATGAGCTCTTTCTCTCCCCCGAAAATGGGGCGTATAAGGTCGACATAAACTTTGTATCCGATTATCAGGTCGCATTTTTTCAGCGCGGAGAGCGCTCTCGGCGTTATCTCAGCCGCTCCTCCGGGGCCAAGACCTACTACGTATATCATGACCGCACCGCCTTTGCCATCGCACGGTAACAAATTTTTGCCATATCTATATCGACTCCTTTTTTTAGTGAAAAGAGCAGTTTGTTCATCACTACACGGGACGCCTCTTTTACGCGGAGACGTTCATCTTCGCTCCCGCAGCCCAGCTCCTGCGCCAGCTCGCGCTCAGCGAAAGAACAGATCGTTTCTATATAGGGCACGCACTCATGCATGCCGAGCCATTCATTGAAGCGTTCGATATTCGCGTCCAGGCTCTTTCTGATCTCCGGGACAAAAGTTTCCGGCAGAGCGCCGCAGCCGAGTCCGTCCATGTCTATCAGCGTCACCGAAGGGCGCGCCGCGAAAGCGGGTTCGATATCTCTCGGGACCGCCAGATCTATCATCAGCCTCTTTGCGCCGTCATCGGCAAACTCGCCTGCCGTAAGGACAAAATGCGGGCTTGCCGTAGCGCATATGACCAGAGGACTCACGCTCATGGCTTCGTAGCGCGAGGTATACGGTATCAGTTCGACTCCGGCCGGCGGCTGAGCACCGTCTTTGCGTATCCTCCGCTGAGTCATGCGTACATGCGCGCCGCGCTCATTAAGCAGAGCCGCCGCGGTCATGCCCATTTCGCCGCTGCCGACTACCAGCGCCGTTACCCCGTCAAGAGAGCCGAAAAACTTCTCCGCTGCGGTACAGGCGGCGGATGCCGCGGAGCTTTCGTGCGGAAGCGTCTTGAATTTGGCGCGTATCTCCTTGCCGGCCGTTACCGCATTCCTGAAAAGCTGGCTGAGCAGAGCCCCGCAGACCTTCTCCTGCTGAGCTTCGGCCAGCGCCTCTTTCATCTGCCCTAATATCTGATCCTCGAGCGGGATCCGGGAATGCAGCCCGGCCGCTACTTCGAATATGCGCTCCACGACAGCCTCTCCGCTCAGGGAGAAAAAGTCTCCCTCTCCGCAGAAGCGCCTGAGCAGATCCGCCGGATCGTCCTCGCAGACCGCAGCAAGCTCGGTTCTGTTGCAGGTCGATATCAGGACCGCTTCCTCAACATAGGGGGATATGCGCCGCAGAAGCTCGCGCCTCGCGCTCTCCGACAGCGAGAACTTCTCTCTGACTTCCACCGGGGCGGAGCTGTGATCCAGTCCGGCAAGCCTGATCTTTCCCGACATGGTTCAGATGCTCCTTTTCCTTGCCAGAGCGAAGGTTACGCCGCTGTATTTCGTCTTCAGGCGCACCATGTAGCCGCCGCGCGACGCTGCAAGCGCCGCGCGTTCGCACACGTTGTCGACGCCTACGGCAGCCGCGGCGGCCGATGAAGGGGTAAAGCTTCCCGGCAGCGCCATAAGCTCCGAAGCGGAGAATGTCTCAAAAGGTATCTTATATGAGGCAGCAAGCCTTATTATCGCGGGCTCGTCCTTCTTCGCGTCTATGGACGCTAAAACCGAGACCGAAAGCGGCGAATAACCGCTCTCTTTCATAAAATCCAGGAAGCACTCCTTCAGCACCTCAGGGTCCGTGCCGCGTTTGCAGCCGACGCCCACGGTAAGATTCTTGGGTCGCAGCCAGAGCGTGATCGGATAGGGCGCCGGCATCAGCTCATCGGTAACAGCGACCCCGACGCGGTGCCCGGAGAGCAGTTCTGCCGCGACCTGCTTCGCCGCGGGAAGGTTCTCGATAGCACATCCGTTTTTTACTGCCCAGGAATCCGGCGGCGTGATGCCGTTCACATCTGTCGCGGTTGTGATGACAGGACGTCCCCCCGTTATCTCCGCTACGCGCACGGCAAGGTCGTTGGCTCCGCCTATATGTCCTGAAAGCAGGGATATCACATTTCTGCCCAGTTCGTCGCAGACCACCACAGCAGGGTCTTCGCACTTTCCCTTCAGATGCGGCGCAGCGGCGCGCACCGCTATGCCGCATGACGAAACGAAAACGACAGCGTCCGAATCCGCAAAGCGGGCGCCGGTCCAATCGGCAAGGGAGGCGCCGAACGGCAGGACTCCCTTTTCAGCGTACTTGTCCGGGGCCCAGGCTGTGCCGCCGAAGGCAAGAGCTATTTTAAGCGCAAGCGCGGCTCCCCTTTCGGAGAAAGCCGCGGCGTGAAGCTTCATCTTTATTCCGCAGCCTTTCTGTAACCGTGTGAGAAATGTTTGTCGTAGAGCTTCGAAAGCTCATATTCATCGCCTAAAAAATCGCCTACCAGCACAAGCGCCGTCCTGTCGATCCCGGCCTCGGCCGCAAGGCGCGGGATATCCGCCAGCCTGCCGCGCACTAACTTCTGTTCCGGCCAGGAGGCCTTGTAGACGAGAGCTGCATGCGTATCGGGCTCGTAACCGCCGGCAATGAGCTCCGAAGAGAGTGCCTCAAGCATCCCGGAGGAGAGGAAAAGCACCATCGACGCGTGATGCGCCGCAAGGCTGCGGATCTTCTCCCTGTCCGGGACCGGCGTGCGCCCCTCCATGCGCGTTATGATAACGGTCTGGCTCACCGACGGCAGAGTGTATTCCGCTTCGGCGGCGGCCGCCGCGGCGCAGAAAGAGCTGACTCCCGGCGTTATGTCATAAGGTATCCCAAGCTCTTTCAGCCTGTCCATCTGCTCGCGGATCGCTCCGTAAATCGACGGGTCTCCGGTATGCAGGCGCACTGCGTCGATTCCACGGCCGTGCGCATCGCTGAGTTTTTCTATCACTTCGTCAAGCGTCATGCCGGCGCTGTCATATATTTCACAGCCTTTTTCCGCATACTTCAAAAGCTCCGGGTTGACCAGCGAGCCGGCATATATTATCATCCCGGCCTCTTTCAGCAGACGGGCGCCGCGCAGCGTGATAAGGTCGGATGCCCCCGGCCCTGCTCCGACAAAATGTATCATTCCGATTCTCCTCTCTTTCCGCGCGTGACCGCGGAAAAGATCGTCACCGGGTTGCGCGCCTGCCATATCTGCGCGCTGCCGGCGTATTTTACCCTGCTCACCGATATCTGTGAGGCGTCAAAATCCGAAAATCTATCTCCCGACAGCGCCGCCGTGCATATCGACGCCGTTTTGAGCGACACCGAAGAGGCAACGACGCGTATTCCCGGGCCGAGTGCCGCGATCCTATCTATTATCTCGGGAAGCTCCCTGCCGCTGCCTCCGATAAAAACGGCGTCCGGTGCCGGCAGCCTGTCCAATACATCCATAGCCGACGTTTCATACACCTTTATGTTGTGAAGATGGAATTTTTCCGCATTTCTGCGCACAAGTTCGGCCGCGGCCGCATTGACCTCGACCGCGTGCACGGTGGCGCATATCTGGGCCGCGGCCACAGATACCGAACCGGTGCCGGCCCCTATATCCCAAAGTATGTCGTCCGGCGTGAGCCGAAGCCGGGCTATTATCGCGGCGCGCACCTCTTCGTGCGTCATCGGCACTCCTTCCGTGCGTATAAAGTCCGAATCCTGCGGAAGCAGCGCTGCGCGCGCGGTAAAGTTCTCATTTATGAGCATGACTATGGAAAGCGTATCGAAAGTTTCTTTTGAAAAGTCCTTCGCCGCACCGCGCCTGAAGCGCTCGTCGGGCGCTCCCAGCCTCTCGCCGGCTATGACTTCCACGGCGCCGAGCCCGGCGCCTGTGAGCAATGCTGAGAGCCACGCGGGGTTCTTCTCTGCGTCACAGAAGAAGATCACGCTGCGGTTATGCTCCGCCGCGTCCAGTATCTTTTCGTCGGATATGCTGCGGCCGTGCCCGGAGAGTATCACGGCATCCTGCCATGTCTCGCCGGCCTTTGCGCAGAGGCTCTGAAAAGAGCTTATGCCCGGGAGCACTACTATCTCCTCCCCGGGGAAATTCTTTTTTATCAGAGGCAGCAGGCTGAATATTCCTGCGTCCCCGGAAACGAAGACCGAAACATCCCCTTTCTCCAGCTCGCCGCGGAGGCGCTCGAACGTTTCTTTAAAATCCCTCATCTCTATCACATTCGGATGCCCGGCCGCCAGATGGCAGTGGCGCGGCGCGGCCGCAGCGGCGCGGGAGCGCGCAAGTGCCTCGGTCACTTCC
>JAFYJW010000031.1 GCA_017537925.1 Synergistes sp.
GAATATCAGACAGACCGCCGCTATCCCCAGTCCCGGGGGAAGAAGCAGCCACCACGCGCCCTGTGTGAAGGCGCCGAAAGAGTGCGCCTCGTGCAGCATCCTTCCCCATGATATCAGGTGCGGGTCCGACAGCCCTAAAAACGCAAGCCCGGCCTCCGCGAGTATCGCGCCTGGAACGCCGAGCGCGATGTTCGCAAGCAGTATCGGCGCTGTCTCCGGCAGAAGATGCCGCCAGAGTATATAGCTGCGCGGCGCGCCCAGCGCGCGCAGCGATTCCACCCACGCGCTTTCGCGCAGCGTGAGGACGAGAGCTCGCACGGAACGCGCCGTTCCCATCCACGAGAAGAGCGAAAGTATAAGCACCAGCTGCCACAGCCCCCTGCCCCAGATACCGGCAAGCGCCATCAGTATCGGCAGAGTCGGAATCGAAAGCAGTATATCGACGGTCCTCATGACCGCCGAGTCCAGTATGCCTCCGGCGTATCCTGCCGCAAGACCAAGCGACATGCCTATGAGGCTTGCCGCTATCGTCGCGGATATGCCGACTATCAGAGAAGTCCTGATGCCGTAGAAAAAGAGCGCCAATACGTCTCTTCCGCGCTGGTCGGTGCCCAGCAGCCCCTGTCTTTCCCCCGCAAGCGACAGGGTAAGGTCGGCGCTTTCCGCGCCTTCAAGCAGCATGCTGTAGCTGCCGTGCGACGGGAAGAGATAGTCCACGCTCCTGCTTACCGGGGGCAACCCTATCGCCTGCTTGAAGATCAGGTCGCGCCCGTCGCTGTTTATCCAGTATTCGTCTGAGCCGCTGAGCTCGCTGAGCAGATATTCCTTTTCGGGGGATACCCATTTTATCCTTACGTCAGCCGAAGCGTTCGCCGTTATGTGCCCGCGCAGAGAGAATATCGCCGGAGGCTCCTTGTCCCAGACGAATTCGGTCTTTCCCGGCTTTATGTCTATCGTCCGCGCGGAGGGCAGAGTGCCGCTTTTCCACCACAACGGCCTGGCAAAGGGCGCGCCGGTTATCTCCTGCGGCGGAGCCTTGACCAGCAGAGGAGCGAATATCCCTGCCGCGGCTATCAGCAGGAACGCCATCACGCTTTTGCGAAGCAGTATATCCCGCATCATTCTTTTTTACCCTCTATCCTTACTCTCGGGTCGGCAAAGCCGTAGGCCACATCCGCCGCGAAGTTGCAGAAGACCGTGATCAGCGCCAGCAGGTAAAACGACGCGCCCGCCGACGGATAGTCATGGCCGGATACGGCCTCAAGCAGAAACGTGCCTATGCCGTGAAGAGAGAATACGGATTCGGTGATGACTGCGCCTGAAACGAGCCCCGGCACGGACATCAGCAGTATTGTTATTATCGGCGGCATTATCGTCCTGAACGCATGCCATACGACGCGTCCGCGCGGCAGTCCGCGCGCGCGGGCCATCAGCACGAAATCCTCTCCGAGCGCTCGCACCATCAGATTGCGCACATAGAGCGCCCATCCGCCGAAGCCTATAAGAGAGAGGGACAGCACTGGAAGGGCCATATGCCTTACATAATCAAAAAAGAGCGCGGCAGTCCCTTCGGGCGGAGGCACGGACAGTGTGCCGCGGAGCGGGAATATCGGCAGCGCGCGCGCGAAGAGCATCAGCAGCACGATCTGGACGAAAAAGCCCGGGAAGGACGCGGTCAATGCGCTTGCCGCAAGAACTATCTTCTCGGCAAGCCGCCCGCGGTTAAGCGCGGCCTTTATGCCGAGCCATATGCCGAACGCGGCGGAGATCGCCATCGAAGCGGACGTAAGCGCAAGCGTGACGGGCAGCCGCGTCAGCAGCTCGTCCCATACCGGTTTTCTGCTGATGAACGACAGCCCGAAGCTGAACGTCAGCATCTGCTTCACATATATCGCGAACTGCTCCGGCAGAGACTTGTCGAGACCGTAGATCGCGCGCAGGTTCTCCTTTGCTTCCGGCGAAAATGACGGATCTATTATCGTGCTGACCGCGTCTCCCGGCATCATGCGGAATATCACGAAATTCAGCGCGATCACCGCGGCAAGGACAAAGAGCGATGAAAGAAAGCGTTTCGCAAGCCATCTGTAATTCATCTGCCGTCGCCTCCGAGCCGCCTGTAGTGCGGGTTTCTCTCAAGCATAAGATATTCGCCCGGACGGTAGCTTTTAAGCATGAAAGGCCCGCTCCCGATAAGTCCGTGCGGCCCCGTCCTGCCGTCTTCCGCAAGGGGATCCCAGCGCTGCCAGTCCTTTATCTTTTCTATTACCGCTGCGGGAATGGCCGGAAGCGACGCGGCGTTGTCGAGATACCAGTAGCTTACCCCGTCCATTACTATGCGCAGAGTATGATCGTCGGGCGTTTCGGTCTTTTTTATGTTTTTCACCGCGTCGAAGAAGCGCGGTATTTTATTGCGGCGCAGGAAATCAATGGTGGCCTTTATGTCGCGCGCGGTAAGCGGAGAGCCGTCGTTCCACAACAGGCCTTCTTTTACGCGGAATACCAGCTCCGTGTGGCGACCTTTTCCTTCCCCTGCCGTTTTTACCTCCCATGACGACGCAATAGCGCCGCAGTTTTCGAGAGTGTACGGGTTCGTCGTAAGAAGCGACTCGTATATCAGCCCCAGGACCTGCCACGAGTAGGCGGATGACGCGGTAAACGGATTAAGGTTGCGCGGTTCTTCGGCAAGCAGCATCCTGAGCGGGCGATCCTTTCCGTCGGCGGGTTCCGCGCCGAGCAGCGTCCACATATTGTCGGCCGTTATGCTGTCGGTCGTAAATATGTTCTTCCATTTCTTCGACACGGCTGCCACCGAAAGGCGGCTGTAAATTGGCACGGACGGCATGAGTTCCGCCAGTATGCGCTGCGCTTCGGCGGAGGCAGCACGCGCGGTCTGTTCGTCCGGCGCGCCGCGCAGCGCTTCAAGGGCGCCGTCAAGGCGCGCGTCGCTTATTCCGGTCATGTTGTATCCGCCTTCAAAATCCATCGAGCTGTGATAAAACGAATAGAGAGAATCGGGATTTCTGCCCATTCCCCATGCCAGCACCGCCATGGAATAATCCTTTCTGTCAAGACGGTTTATCATAACGGAAAAGTCTATCGGCTCAGTCTCCGCGGATATTCCTATCACAGAGAGAGAATCCGCTATTATCTGGGCAAGCTCCGCCGTTGTAGGCGCAACTCTCGCAAGCGGAGTGAGCAGCTTCATCGGCGGCACTTCGCTTCCGTCCGGGGCGGTCAGCCTGCCGGAAAGAGTCCACGAATAGCCGTTTTTTTTGAGCAGCTCGCGCGCCGCCTGCGGATCGTAGATATCCGCCGCGCTGTCGGCAGGCGCCCACGGAGATACAGGGGGGAGCCATGAATTTATCGGTTCGCAGTAGCCGCTGAATATCATTCTGACGATGCTGCTCCTGTCTATCGACATGGCGGCGGCGCGTCTCAAGGCCGCGCTGTTCCACGGGCTCTTTTTGTTGTTCAGCAGCAGGAAAAATGCGTGAAAGCCGCGCGCGGTGGACATCGCAAGCTCTTTGTTTTCGGCAAGCCTGTCAATGTCGGAGGGGCGGGCTATATCTCCCATTATGTCGAGCTCTCCGGCTTCCGCAGCCATTATCTGAGCGTCGGGGTTGGATATTATGATCATCGAAAGCTCGGAAATTTTTGGGCCGTGTATATCAGGCTCACCTGTTTTTCCGCCGCAGAAGGCCGCGGAGGAAAAACAGGGCAGGAGTATCATAAAGAGCGCACAGAGAATCGTTTTTGCGTGATGCATGGGAAGTTTAACCTTCTGCGTCCGGCGTCTCGGAGCGGACTATTCTTATCTCGCGCCCGGGCAGAGGACGCCCGGCCAGTATCCTGAGCATCATGCGCCCCACCAGCGCCCCAGTCTCAAATGAGGGGCCGCCCTCTTCGTCGGCCGTCACGGAATACGCTCCGTCGGCGGCAAAGCCTACGCATACGACCGGCACCTCGGCCGTTGCCGGAGGCGTATCCGCGTCGCACCATATGAGCCCCTCCGCGCTGCGTTCGCTCAGTGTCCCGATTATATGACGCGCCCGCACGTCGTTTCCGTCTGTGGATTTCAGCAGCATCTCATACTCCGAATTCGCAAGCGCCCTTTCGACGCCGGCAAGAAAAGCTCCGAGCCACGGCACGTTCAGAGTACGCGCGACGACCCCGATAAGGCCGCTTGAGCTCGTCGAAAGGCTCCTCGCGTTGCGGTCTATCTTGTAGTCGAGCGCTCTTATGCTTTCCATGACCTTCATCTTGGTCTTCTCAGAAATGCGGTGATCGCCGCGCAGGACCCGGCTTACTGTAGCCTTGTCCACACCGGAGCGATTTGCCACATCCTGCATAGTGACCTTCATTGCGAACACCTCTGATGCAACCGATTGAATCGGATTATAGCAAAGCTCTCCCGCTATGTAAAATGCATATCGGCAGGACATGCTTTGACTACCGCGAAAAACACAAATGCACCGAATCATAAGCGGGGCTTTTCAAAAAAGCCCCGCATCGATACAGAGGATATTGGTTAAGCTTTTATTTCCAGCGCGATAAGAGCCTCGCGTATTCCGTGTCGTTTTCGCTGTGCCGCAGCGAATGCAGGAATTCCCTGCCTTCGGCGGAGGGCACCTCCTGCGTCAGGCACCGCACTCTTGTTCGCGGGACCGGGTGCAGGAATTCGCCCTCGGCGAATACAGGCGACATTTTTTCCGGGACTTCGTCCGGCACGCTGTCGAGCGCCCAGCTGAAATAAACGGTATGGTTCGTGTGGTCGTTCACGTCAAGGTCGTTCCAGCGCACCTTCCACAGCTCTTCCAGAGAAGGCGCCTCCACGGGCGGGACCTTTACGTCCTCAGGAAGCTCCTCCGTGATGCGGCTCATGAAGGGCTTCATCTGTTCGTACCTGTCGAGGCGCAGCGGACGCATCTTCGCAAAGTCGACCAGCACCCACCATGTATAAGCCGAGCCGATATAACCGTTTTTAGCGTCGCTCAGCTTGAAGCTCCTCAGCGAAAAAAGATTCCTGTACGGTTCGGCGTAAGTCTTTATCGTAAGAGAGCCGCTTTCCTTTGAAGGATACTTTTCCAGATCCACGCGGTATTTGCGCAGCACCCATGAAACGCCGTGCTCCATCGTCTGCGATACCGAAAGACCGAACTTGGACGCGTCGATATCCGCCATCTCCTGAAACATCTCAAGGAGCACGGAGAATTTGACCCGCCCGCGGGGGTCTATGCCGCTGAACGGAATGGCATTCTCGATCTCAGTCATCGAGGTAGTTGTCGAAGTAGCCCTGTATGTAGACTACAGGAGTTCCCTTGTCGCCGGAGCCGGACGTCAGGTCGCAGAGAGAGCCTATCAGGTCCGTCAGGCGGCGCGGCGTCGTACCGAGCGTTGAATGTCCGAACCTGTCAAGGCTGTCTTTCGAGCGGATAGCATCTTCGACCGCTTTGGCGGCGTCTTTGCCGACGGCGTTGTCCGCTACATATTTGAATTTTATCTCCTTCGGCATCCCGTTCAGCCCTTCAGTGAAGCCGGGAGAGACAACCGGGTCTGCAAGCTCCCATATGCCGCAGGCAGGGTCTTTGAATGCCCCGTCGCCGTATACGAGCACTTCCGGCTTTTTGCCTGTGCGTGCGATCATTTCGGCCTGCAGCTTTTTGACAAACTCCCCGCAGCCGCGCGGGAAGAGCTTGACCGAATTTTCATTCGTGTAGTTCGAACCGAGAAGGCCGTAATCCGGATTGAAGCCCGCTCCCTCTCTTACGGGCGCGCTGCATATCTGATCCATAGTCACAACTTTCGCCGCGCCGCCCTTTTCAAGGATGTCGCGGTGGATGCGGCGCGCGTGGATGCTTGCCACTATCACCTGTTTCGTAAATTTCAGCGCCGAGAGAGGATTGTTCGAAAAATGTACGGAGACGCGCTGAGGATCCGTGCTCTTATAGAGCTGTATGTAGTCGACTCCGGTAAAGGGGTGTTTGTACTCCCCGAATACTTTGTAGAACTCTTCCTCCCCGAAGCATTCATCGTTCAGCTTCGACGAGCTCAGATAGTAGTTCATCGGCTCTATCAGCTGGTTGCCGACTTCGTCGGAGGGATATGTCAGGATGATATGCACTTGCCCCTTTATCCCTTTTACGATTCCGCGCAGCAGCTGATAGAAGCGGTTGCGCGAGAGTATCGGCGCAAATATCGCGACGTCCCCTTCGGGAAACTTGCCCGCTATATCCGCCGATATGTCGGCAAGCGTCACGTAGTTGCCCTGAGCGCGCGCGACAAGGGACTCCGTCACGCCTATCACGTCGCGGTCTCTGATCGTGAATCTGTCCCGCTCTGATTCCGAGGCGCTCACTATGCAGTCGGATATGATCTTTATGACGTCCGCTCCCGTCGTAACGACCGGCAGACGTATTCCTCTTGATACCGTACCTACGTATCGCATTCAGCAAAACTCCCTTTGCATAAGCAAATTTACAACTTTAAATTGTACCATTTAAGCCGGTTTACGTGCAAAACTTCAGAAGATCAGTTAAAAGGCTCCCGCCACTATCTTTGCCGCCTCTTCTTTTATGGCTGCCAGATGATCGCTGCTTATAAAGCTTTCGGCGTATATCTTATAAATATCCTCCGTGCCGGAGGGACGCGCCGCGAACCAGCCGTTCTCCGTCATGACCTTGAGCCCGCCTATGGGAGCTCCGTTGCCCGGCGCCGCCGTGAGCTTTGCCGTTATCTTTTCCCCGGCAAGCGTTTCCGCGGTCACATCCGACGGAGAGAGCTTCTTCAGCTTTTCCTTCTCTTCGCGCGACGCGGGGACGTCCTGACGGGAATAGTAAGGCGTGCCGAATTTTTTCATAAGCTCACCGTAGCGCTCCGACGGCGACATGCCCGTAACGGCCATGATCTCGGCGGCAAGCAGGCTCATTATGAAGCCGTCCTTGTCCGTGCTCCAGGCGCGTCCGTCGCGGCAGAGGAAAGAGGCTCCCGCGCTTTCCTCTCCGCCGAAGCCAAGGTCTCCGGAGAGCAGCCCTTCCACGAACCATTTGAAGCCGACAGGCACCTCGCAGAGTTTGCGTCCGAGAGATGCTGCCACACGGTCTATCATCGAACTTGATACGAGGGTCTTCCCTATAGCCGCTTTTTTATTCCATCCGCTGCGGTGCGTGAAGAGATAGTCCACCGCGACCGCAAGGTAGGCGTTCGGCTGCATAAGTCCGTCCGCGGTAACTATGCCGTGACGGTCGTAATCTGGGTCATTGCCGAACGCAATGTCGTATTTGTCCTTCAGCGCCACCAGATTTGCCATTGCCCACGGCGAAGAGCAGTCCATGCGAACCTTGCCGTCATGATCGAGCGGCATGAATGAAAATGTCGGGTCGACCTTCTTATTGACGACTTCGATGTTTATGCCGAACTTTTCTGCTATAGGCGCCCAGAAATATATCCCCGAACCGCCGAGAGGATCTGCTCCGATCTTCAGCCCTGACTTCGCTATTGCGTCCATATCTATCACGTCGGCAAGTCCCGACGTATACTGTTCGACGAAATCCACGAAACGGACGTTTTCGGCGGCTATAGCTTTTTTGAAGGGCATGCGCCTGACCTCGGAGAGTTTGTTCCCGATGATCTCGTTGGCGCGCGTCTCTATGGCCTTTGTGACGTCGGTCCCGGCCGGGCCTCCGCTCGGCGGGTTGTACTTGAAGCCTCCGTCCTGCGGCGGGTTGTGCGACGGGGTTATCACGACGCCGTCCGCCGTGGTATCGCGTCCCGCGCCGTTCCACTGCAGTATCGCGTGAGATACGACAGGAGTCGGCGTATATGTCAGCCCCTGCTGCATGCGCAGCTCTACGCCGTTTGCGGCAAATACTTCGGCCGCCGTCCGCAGCGCCGCTTCAGAGAGCGCATGGGTATCCATGCCCATGTAAAGAGGGCCCGTTATCTTTTCGGCTGCGCGGTATTCGCATATAGCCTGTGAGATCGCCGCAATGTGCGCGTCGTTGAAGCTGTTGTTCAAAGAGGAACCGCGGTGTCCGGACGTGCCGAATGAAACGCGCTGTCCCTTTTCGCTGATATCGGGCTCCTCGGTGTAATAGGCCGCGATGAGCCTCGGTATATTTATGTCCGGTCTTTCCTGCATACATATCCCTCCCGGAAGGCATTGTTTTCTTTATCAATTATATAACATACTGCCGTGCGCCGCCTCATGGCGCTTTCCGCTGCCTGCCCCGCAATAGTATATAATTATTGCAGAAGGAGCGTGTATGCGGATGCTGCATCTTGTGATCGGCGCGGCGGCGCTTGCCGTGCTGGCAGGTATTTATATCGTTATGTCTCTTTCACGCTTTCGCGAAAGCGCGGGTGCGATGGAGCAGACCGCGCGCGAAGTGCTTATGCGCCTCCAGAAAGCCGAGGAATGCATAGGCGACGCCGAACAGCGCATAGAGGACGGATTTGCGTCGATGCGCAAGGAACAGCGTGAAGCGGCCCTTGACGCGCGCAGCGAGCAGTCGCGCGCGATCGAGACGTTCGGGGACGCCCAGGCCAAGAGGATAAAGGACATCGGAGACGCGCAGCGCGATAATTTTACCGCCTTTGCCCGTCAGATATCGGGAATAGGCGACGCGCAGTCGGCGCTCGTAAAAGAGATGAGCGAGAACCAGAGCGAAAGCCTCGCCGCGTTCTCACAGCAGCTGACCAACATAAGCCGCCTGAATGAAGAAAAGCTGGAAGCGCTGCGTTCGTCTGTGGATCAGCGTATGCTGGAACTCAGGAAAAGCAGCGAGGAACGGCTGGAAAAGATGCGCGCCACCGTCGACGAGCAGCTGCACTCAACTCTTGAGAAGCGTCTCGGGGAAGCTTTTTCGACAGTGTCGGAGCGCCTTGAGCTCGTACACAAGGGGCTCGGTGAAATGCGCGCGCTTACCGCAGACGTGGGAGACCTGAGAAAGGTCCTTTCAAACGTCAAGACGCGCGGCATATGGGGAGAGATGCAGCTTCAGGCGCTTCTTCAGCAGATGCTTACAAAAGAGCAGTACGCTGAAAACATCGCGACCCGCCCCGGGAGCGCGGAAAGGGTGGAATTCGCAGTTATTCTGCCCGGAGCGAACGGCACGGGCAGCATCTATCTGCCGATCGACTCAAAATTTCCGCTGGAAGACTACAGCCGCATAGTATCAGCTTCGGAGGGAAACGACGCGTCTGCGGTAAACGAAGCAAGAAAAGCTCTGCAGATACGCATTCTGGATGAAGCGAAGGATATCCACAACAAATATGTCGAGCCGCCATATACGACGGATTTCGGAATACTGTATCTGCCGGTCGAAGGGCTGTACGCCGAAGTGCTGCGCATAGACGGCCTCTGCGAAAGGATGTCGCGCGATTACCGCGTGGTGCCGGCAGGTCCCGTCACGATCTGCGCGCTGCTGAACAGCCTTCAGATGGGCTTCAGGACGCTTGCCATCGAAAAACGCTCAAGCGAGGTATGGGAACTTTTAGGCAAGGTGAAGACGGAATTCGAAAAGTTCGGCGATATACTTGACAAGACAAGGAAAAAGATGAACGAGGCCGCAAAGGAGCTCGACCGCGCCGGCAACCGCACAAAGGCCATAAACCGCGCCCTTAAAAAAGTCCAGCAGCTGCCGTCGGGAGAAGATATATCCGACGATGACGAGTCTCTGACAAAAGAATACGAATAGAACGCCGTCTGCGTCTTTACGCATCAAATATTCACGCCGTGCATGATAAAAGCCGCATGCACGGCGATTTTCATTATCATGCGGTAAACAAACGTCCCGCGCGGCGCGCGGGACGCATATCATTAAACGACATAAGGCGGTTTGCCGGGCGTTCTTAACATCCGTAAAGCCGCTACGGTTTCATATACCTTCCGATAAAGAGTATCGCGTTGCTCTTGTTGTCTTTTATAAGATATATGAACGGGTGATCGGCGCGGAAGATCACGACGTCTTCCTGAGGCGCCGCAAGCGATGATTTCATCATGATTATCGCCGTAGCCGCGGCCGCTTCGGTGCCCTCTTCCGCAACGTCCACAAAAGTCTTGTGCAGGACTTTGTCTATCTGTATCTCTCCCGTCCCGTTTATGCCGGAGAAGTCGGCGCGGGATGAAAAAGCGGAACGCATCCCCATATCCGACAGCATATCGGAAAGCTCGTAGCTGCTTTCCTGCTTGAATTTCGGCATGGATATATCTACACGGCGCGGTATAAACCTGCTCGTCCATTCCGACAGCTGCTGCTCCGTCAGTATCTTTTCGACAGCATCAAGCCCTTTCTTTCTGTCCGGCAGTATCACCAGCATCGAAAAGAGATCGCCCTTATACGGCATTTCCACTATCTCACATTCGGGAAACTTCGCGTAGTTCGCTTTGCCGCCTCTGCGGCGCATCGTTACAACGTTTACGGAATGGTCTTCTGTCGGCCAGAACGGACGCGGTTCGGTGTTCTCCGGCTGGAACTCGTCAAGCCACGACGACTTGAAATAGACCGCGTTTGTGAGCGTAAGGACCGTGTCGCGCGTAAACGCGCCCTGCGGCACGAGATCCTTTATCTTATTATTCGTGTTTTTTTCCACCCATTTGTTGACAGTTCTGCGTGAATTTTCAGGCGCTCCGGCGTAGTCGAGCGGGGAAAGCGAAGCCCCGTAATATTCTTCGAGCGTCTGCGCGAACTCCGGCAGTATCTTTTCTTCCTTTGCCGGCCACAGCGCGTTTGCGCAGCTCACCTGCGCTACGTCCTGCGGGACTCCGTTGATCGCGTTTATAAGGGCGCCCATGCTCTTATGCACATCCGGGGAGAAGAAAAGAACTTTTTCCATTTCTTTCTCCGTTGCGCCGCGCGCGCCGGCATATGTCATCGCAAGAGCCGTCGAAACGCTGTACGGAGATATGAAGAAGCTGCTTCCGGATCTTGACGAAGCGGTGCGCTTATAAAGATCGAACGTAAAGCTGTTCACCACGCGCGCAGCCTCCGCGGAAAGCGCGTCAGCCTTCGCGGCGTCATCCGCCGCGGTAAGTCCTGCGCGCATCGCCGCTATCTCTATATCTTTGCGTATCTCATCGTAATCATAGCCCGCCTGCCTGAAAGAATCCTTATACGCGGCCGCCAGCTGCTTCATAACAGAAAACTCCGCGTCGCCCAGCTTCTCAGGCTCGTTTTCCGCATGCTTGAGAGCCATAACGATCATGGAAGCCACCTGAGTCGGCGTGAAAGCGCTTTTTCCAGGCACTACTTCTTCATTTATCAGCCCCGCCTCGTGCAGATGCGAAAGAGAGTGATATGTCCAGTGGAACGGCGGGATAAGATCCGCAGTCCCGGCAAGAGCAGCGGCGGACAGGATAAAAATAAGCAAAGCTGCAAGAGCTGTCATTTTTTTCATTTTCGAATACCTCCCCTGCAAACAATATCCATCCAGTATTACATTATACTATAAGAGAGATGAGCGCTCAGCCTTAAGCCAAATAGGGTAAAAAATATTGCCGTAGTGATAGAATGAGAGCATACAGATCGAAACGGAGTGTGATTCCACCATGAGCATGTTTTCCGTAGACGAAAGCAAATGCACCAAATGCGGGATATGCGCAAAAGTCTGCCTTTTCGGCTTAATAGAACCCGGGGATTTTGGCTTCCCCCAGATAGATGAAAAGAAAGAGGGCAGATGCATAGAATGCGGGCACTGCGTCCTTTTCTGTCCCGCGTCCGCCAATGAGCTGTCATTTATGAAAGCAGAAGGGCTTACTGCGGCGGCGGATATCGAAATGCCTTCGCAGGACGCGGCGCTCAACCTGATAAAAACCCGGAGAAGCATAAGAAGGTTCAAAAAAGAAGTCCTTCCGCGCGATACGTTTGACAGGATATTCGACGCGGTAAGCCAGGCGCCAACCGCTGTAAACCGCCAGCCTGTGCGGTGGATCGTGACAGAAACGCCGGAAAAAACTGCGGAAGCGGCAAATCTTGTTCTCTGCTGGTTCCGTGAGGTCATATTCAGTGACCCTATATCCCCCGCGGCCGTGCTGGGCGCCTCGCTTATAGCAAGGGCAAAGGAGGGGGAAGACGCGGTACTGCGCGGAGCGCCACATCTTGCCGTGGCAGTAGTGCCGAAAGAGCACAAACGGCCCGAAGACGGCGTGATAGCGCTAACATACCTTGAACTTGCCGCACACGCGCTCGGAGTCGGCTGCTGCTGGGGCGGCTATTTCCTGAATGCCGCGCGCAATTTCGCCCCGCTGCGCGAGTTCCTCGGGGTAAGAGAAGACGAATATGTATGCGGAGCGCAGATGATGGGACTGCCCGCGCTCCTGCCCGCAAGACAGTATCCCGCACGGCGCGGGGCGGACATCAGTTGGCTGTAGACGAGCCGCGCACACTTGTAACAGGCATATTCGCCCACGTCGACGCCGGCAAGACGACTCTTACCGAGCAGCTGCTCTATCTGGCAGGCGCCGTGCGTTCGCCGGGGCGTGTAGACAGCGGAAGCGCTGTCACCGACTTTCTGGAGCTTGAGCGCAGAAGGGGCATATCCGTCCGGGCAGCGTCCGCTTCCATCGAATGGCAGGGCGCAAGGATAGGGATAATCGACACCCCGGGGCACAGCGATTTTTCCGCTGAAACGGCGCGCGCAGTAAGGGCCATAGATGTAGCCGTCGTTGTTATCTCCGCTGCCGACGGCGTTCAGTCGCAGACAGAAGCTGTATGGGCGGCGCTCGAAAAGAGCGAAAGGCCCGCGCTTTTTTTCATAAACAAGACAGACCTTGCCGGAGCCGATATCAGCGCCTGCATGAAGGATATTGCCGAGCTGACCGGCATGCCGCCGAAGATGACGGATCCGAAAAGCAGAGCCTCGCTGTGCGAGAATTTTGCCGAATACGACGACAGCGCGCTTGAAAAATACATAGAAAAGGGCGAGGACGCGTTTTCACGGCAGGAGTTGTCGGTCCTGTTAAAAAAAGCCGTTTACGGGCGCATTGCCGTTCCTGTGCTCACCGGCTCGGCTCTGCGCGGAGATGGCGTAAAAGAGCTTCTTGACATGCTTTCGATGCTTGCGTCCGAAGGCAGCGGCGACGGCCGGCTGGCGGGAGTCGTATTCAAGGTCGGGCACAGCGCTTCTTTCGGAAGAGCCGCCTATGTGCGGCTTTTTTCAGGCGCTTTGAAAAACCGCGACACGGTGCGCTGCGCAGGCGCAGATGAAAAAGTCACTCAGATACGGGATGTAATGGGCGCCAGGGAAAAGGACGCCGGCGTGCTTCGCGCGGGCGGGATAGGCGCGGTATACGGGCTGGCTCATGCCAAAAGCGGCGACGTGATCGGAGACGCCTCCCTTGTGCCGCCTGCTGCGGAGATAGCGTCTCCCGCGCTGCGCGTGAAGATAGCGCCGAAGGATGCGCAGCAGTATCCGGCGCTCTCCGCCGCGCTCTCCGAGCTGTGCGCCGAAGACCCTCTTCTTGACGTGATATGGGAGAAAGAACAGCGCGAGATGCTGGTCCGGGTCTCGGGACTTGTCCATATAGAGATACTTCAGACATTGCTCGAAGAAAGATTCGGACTCGGCGTGGATATCGGAAAGCCTGTCGTCATCTACAAAGAACGTCCTCTGAAGCGCGCGCGGGGCTTTGTGGAATATACTATGCCCAAGCCATGCTGGGCCGTTATGGAGTTCGAAATAGAGCCGCTCCCGACAGGCTCGGGATATGTATTTGAGAGCAGAGTGCCCGACGACAGGATATTCATGCGCTATCAGGCGCAGGTGCGCCAGACTATTCCCGAAGCGCTCTCGCAGGGGCCGCAGGGATGGGAGGTCACTGACATAAAGATATCTCTCACAGGCGGAGAGCACCACACAGTACACACGCACCCCCTTGATTTTGTGCTGGCGACTCCGATGGGGATAATGGACGCGCTTGTGAATTCCGGTACGGAACTGCTTGAGCCGATACAGAGGTTTCGCATGACATTTCCCGAAGAAGCGGGCGGAAGGGTGATAGGCGAGATAATCGCTATGCGGGGCCAGTTTGAAACGCCTGCGGTAAAAAAAGGCGTCTTCACAATGGAAGGCACGCTGCCGCTTGCGACAAGCATGGATCTTCCGGTGCGCATATCTCAGATCACAGGCGGCAGAGGAACTTTTTCTTCAATACCGGCAGGCTATGCCCCCTGTCCTCCGGGAGAGGGGCACGCGGTCCCATACAGAGGAATATCTCCTCTTGACCGTGCAAAATATATTCTTTACAAACGTGGCGCTCTCGGAGCGTAAAGGAGAAGAGAAGAATGGGAGAGGATTATACTCTTGCGGCAAAGATTCGCGTCCGCTACAGCGAGACCGATCAGATGAAGGTCGTATACAACGCAAATTATCTTGACTGGTTCGAGATAACGCGCACCGAGCTCTGCCGCGGATGGGGCAGGGATTACAAGGAATGGGAAAACGAGGGATTCATGCTTCCGGTAGCCGAAGCATACTGCCGCTATAAAAACCCGGCGCGCTACGACGATCTGATCGAGCTTTGGGGACGCGTCGCGGAGCTTAAGGTGCACAGCATAAAGTTCGAATACAGGATAGTAAACGCATCCGACGGCAAACTGCTTGCATGGGGCTGGACAAAGCAGGCATGCACAGACTCCGAAGGAAAGCTGCTGCGCGGCGAACACGCGTTTTATAAATGGGTCCTCTCTGTGATGGAAAATGAAAAGAGGCAAGAGCAGCAGGCGGACTGCCTTCTCACTCGCTGAGCTGATAATGGCCCTCGCGGCCGCGGCGGCGCTCGTCTGTGTCTTCGTGCCGGCAGTGCGTCCTTCGCCGGCGAATGAGAGACGCATTGTCTATAATGAGGCGCATTCGCTCTGCCTCTGGATAAAGCGCCATATCTCAAATGCGGCAAGAGAGGGCGTCGACGTCAAATTCATTCTCACCGACGACGCCGACAAAAGCTATACGGTACGAGTGCACCGTGTGAGCGGAGCCGTGAGAAGCCAGAAGTTTTCCTTTGCGGGCAGTGATACGGTACTTGCTTACGAAGGCGCAAGGGAGTTATATTTTTCCGCGCGCTGGTTTACACTCACACCGGCAGCCACTTTTATAGTAAAATCAAAGCATAAGGCGGATATAAGATTTTTCGTTACGGTTTCCGGCGCCGGTTATGCGTCTGTAAAAGAAAAGTTGTAGGAGCCTGTGTATCGTGGAAAACAAAAGTTGGCATAAGGAAATAGATTTTCACTGTACTTTCGGCACATGGCCGTTCAAAAAAAGCCTTGACATAACGCCCTCCGGTTTTCTCTACTGCGGAGAGCTCTTCCCTTTGAAAACCATAACCCGCATCAGATGGGGAGTCGATCAAAAACGCGGAGGGCCTTTCCCGAAGTATTTTTACAACGCCGCGTTCGGCTCCGAGACTCGCGAGATCATTATAAAAACAAGACAGAAGGACTTCTATGAGCACCTGTCGCAGCGCTTCTGGACCGCCGTAGGCAGGCGGCTGCTCGGCGAGATGTTCGCCGGTCTGCGCAAGGGGCAGAGCTATAAGTTCGGAGAGTTTTCCGTAAACGACGAAGGAATAAGCATAATGCGCGGAGGGCTCTTCAAGGCCCCGGATACCGAAACATATAAATGGCGCGACCTGAAATGGGGCATCGTCAACGGCAATCTTGTCTTCACCGCCTCGGATTTTGACGACAAGCTTCTGACAAGCGCTTCATTTCTTTGGACCGACAACGCTCACGTCTTAAGCGTCGCGCTTGCGCTGATGCAGAAGAGCGGGCAGACGGAACGTCTGTCAAAAGCCTGCGCCTGACGCCGGCATTAAACATCTGTTATCGATACGTTATAAAGAAAGCGGGCTGCTGCCCGCTTTCTTTTGTCTGCTGCGTCAGATCCGCTGCGCCGCGTGCGCTACAGCGTCGTTTTGCTGTATGCGCCGCGCATGCTTTTCACCGCCGCGGCAAGCGCAGATGAATCGAAAAAAGCTTCCAGCATGGAAATGCGCTCTTTCCACTGCGTCTCATCGCATTCCTCACGAATCACTTCTTCAAAAACGTGATAAACAGGAAGTCCCAACGGGACTTCCGCAAGCGGACCTGCAAATGACGGATCTCCGTTCGTAACTGTCTCGGCATAAATCTCCGCGCTTTCGGCGTCGGATGTTCCGAGAATCACCACACAGTTTTCGGTTCCGTACTTTTCAGCGGCTTCCTTTATTTGCTGCTGAATCTGCAGATCCATCGCTCCCGCGGCGGATCAGTCAGGGCATTCGGTCGCGGAAAATATTACCTCAGCCCCCGAAGCGGCAAGGCAGGCTTCCAACGCCGGCCCCGACACTCCGCCCTCTTCGCCCAACAGGATGAGCTTTCTGCCGGTCAATCTGCCCATCACAGAATACCTCCCGTTTGTTATTGTGATCTGTATGCCGTCCGGTGCTGCCGGACCGCAGCCTCAGTTGCCCTGAGCCAGTTTTTCTATTTCCGCCCTTATCGCTTCCTCTGTGCACTGTTCCTTTGAAAGACGCTTTACCTCTGCGCCGTCTTTCCAGAAAAGGAATGTCGGCAGTCCCATCACGCGGAAGCCCATAGCCACCTTCTTGTTCACGGAACAGTCTACAGAAGTGAACTTTACCCTGCCTTCGAAATCTTTTTCCATGGCATGATATTTGGGCAGGAGATTCATGCAGGGGACGCACTGCGGCCCCCAGAAATCCACCACTACAGGAATATTCTTTTCCTGACGCACCTCGGCGTCACAGTTTTCTTTTGTCAGAGCTATCATTTTTCCCGCCTCCACCGGAGTGTTCTTTCTGCCGCCGCGGCCGCCCGCTGCGCTGAAGCAGATATTTGCCGGGCCTTGCGTGCTGATGCGTTTTATCGGCTGAGTACTGTTTTTACCCTGTCTCCGCTCAGCCTGCCGGCACTTTCGTATGATACGTCATCATACAGCAAAAGTCAAAATATGCTCCCCTTCGCCGCATGTGCGGAGCGCGGAAGAAAGGAAAAAACACGCAACACGCGCAGCATCGGAGAATGCCATTTGACTAAATTTGTTCAAAAGGGTATAATCGCGGCCGAGGTGGAAAATGTGCCCGAAGACAAAACGGTTGCGCAGAATCGTAAAGCAAGACATGAATATTTCATACTGGACTCCTTCGAGACGGGCATCGTGCTTTCCGGAACTGAGATCAAGTCGGTAAGAGAGGGCAGGGTCAATCTCAAAGACGGCTTTGCGGCTGTGGAAAAAGGCGAGCTTTGGCTTTATAATGTGCATATATCGCCTTACGAAAAGGGTACGATATACAACAAAGATCCGATGCGCGCACGCAAGCTGCTCGTCCACAAGTCAGATATACGCAGGCTTGTGGAGAAGACGCGCGAAAAAGGGCTCACTCTGGTGCCGCTTAAAATGTACCTCAAAGAGGGGCGCCTTGCGAAAGTAGAACTTGCAGTGGCAAAAGGCAAACAGCTTCACGACAAGCGCGACAGCGCGGCGGAACGAGACGCCGAACGCGCGATGTCAAGAGCGCGCCGCCGCGAAGAGCGCGGCGAATATTAAAACTCGATCCCACCCTCACCGGGGACGACAGGTTTCGACAGCAGCGGAGGGTCGGGGGGAGCGTGCCGAGGATGGGGAAACCTCGTAAATCAGGCTCCAAAAAAATAATTGTCGAAGACAATTACGCTCTCGCTGCTTAATTAAGCAGCGCGCTCTTCCGGGCTTCCGCCGCCGGGTCCGGAAAGGGCGTCACAAAGACGGCTGGGATAACGGCAGATCCTTTCGGCCGGCGTCCGAGATCCAGGAAAGGATAGGGAAAGAATATCCCGTCTACGGGAGCCTCGGCCCCGAATCTTAAAGCGTAGACTACGCACGTAGCGCCCTCCAGATTGTCTTCTGTTGGACCGGGGTTCGATTCCCCGCGTCTCCACCAGAAAGCTTCATCAGGCCTCCTCAGGGGGCCTGATTTGTTTTTTCCCGATCTTCTCAGATTCCACAAAAAACAGTAAAAAAGAGCAGCTGCCCGAAGGCTGCTGCTCCTGTAACTGCGATCTCGACGCTTTGTTTTGGAAAACGGATTAACGTTTTGAGAACTGCTTGTTCGCGCGGGCGCCCTTGAGTCCGACCTTTTTGCGCTCGACCATGCGGGAGTCGCGGGTAAGGAAGCCGCCCTTCTTGAGCACAGGGCGCATATCGGGGTACATCTTCAGCAGCGCGCGGGCGACGCCGAGGCGGATAGCCCCTGCCTGTCCTGTGAGTCCGCCGCCGTGGGCGTTCACGAATACGTCTATCTTGCCTTCCACGCCCGCGGCCGCGAGAGGCTCAGTTGCCTGCGAGGCCCAGAAGTAGCGCGGGAGATAGTCTTTTACTTCGCGGTTGTTGATGAGGAACTTGCCTGAACCCGCACAGATGCGGACGCGGGCGATGGCGTTCTTTCTTCTGCCGGTTCCCCAGAGGAATTTATTGTCAGCCATTTTCTGTCACCCCTGTTAGTCTATCTTTTCCGGTTTCTGCGCCGCATGCGGATGAGCGCTGCCTGCGTAGACTTTGAGTTTCCGGTACATGTCGCGTCCGAGCTTCGTTTTGGGAAGCATGCCCCAGATCACACGCTCAACAAGACGCTCCGGCGAACGATCGAGGACTTCCTTGTAGGTGAGGACCTTGAGACCGCCCGGATGTCCGCTGTGTTTCGCGATCGTTGACTGTGTGAGCTTTTTGCCTGTGAGGACGACCTTGTCTGCGTTGATGATGACCACGAAGTCGCCTGTGTCTACGTGCGGCGTGTATGTCGGTTTATGTTTCCCGGAAAGTATACGTGCTGCCTGCACCGCAAGGCGGCCAAGCGGCTTTTCAGACGCGTCGAGCAGATACCATTTCCGCTCGACCGTTTCTTTTTTCGCCATGAAGGAACGTGTGCCTATCATGTTTTTTCCTCCTTAAGAAAGAACCTGATTCTTCATTTTCTGTTTTCTTGTTTTATATCTCAAAGCGCTCTTTACCGCCTCTCTTCCGCCGTCACACACGCGCGGCCCAAATGGGCGCGCCGGCGTCTGAGACACTTTTCGGCTGTCGTGGGGGAAAGCGAAAAGCGGGACTAAAGCACGCGTTTAAGTTTCGGATTCGGTATTATACCCGGCAGACGCCCGCGTTTTGCGACAGGTTTGCCGTTGACCATTTTCAGGTCCATCGTCATATCGCGCTGCGCGCCGCTCGTAATGTAGCTTCCTACGCCGTAGACGTCGGCGCCGGCCTCGTTCATCAGCTTTATGCGCTCAGGGGTAAGCCCGCCGGTCGCGATTATATTGACATTGCGGAAACCGGCAAGATCGAGACGCCAGCGTATTTCCCTGACCAGATCAGGCGTTACGCCGCCGCGCTCTCCCGGAGTGTCGAGGCGGATCCCGGAAAGTTTGTCGCCAAGAGCCTCGGCGACGCGTATCGTTTCTTCAGCCTCGTCTTTGAATGTATCTACAAGAACGATTCTTGCTTCATCCTTAGGAATCTGCGCGTCGTAAAGCTTCGCAAGCTTCACGGTATCGCCCACCATAAGAATCGCAGCGTGCGGGACAGTGCCTTTGGGCGCTTCGCCGCAGAGCTTCGCGGCAAGGATGCAACTCATCGCGCTGCAGCCGGCTATTTTGGCCGCGCGCTCCATTACCGGCGCTATCGCCGGATGTACGTGGCGCGCGCCGAAGCAGAGGACGCTTCTTCCTTCCGCCGCCAAAACGCATTCTCTTGCGGCCGTCGCCCAGCCTGTCGAGGAGGCGATCATGCCTAAAAGGACCGTCTCATAGATCCCGAAAGATTCGTAAGTGCCGGTGATGCGCATCAGCACTTCTTTGCTCTCAAAGCTCTCGCCTTCGGCAAGAGACTCGACCTGCGGCGGGTTGGGAAGTTTGCGGAAAAGGTTCAGGACTTCCTCGGAGCCGGCAAATATGCCGGGTTTGCGTGTAAAGACCTCCGCGACTACAGGGGTCTCCAAAAGTCCTGCCGCACGGAGGACGTCGCGCGTCTTAAGGAAGTATATATCGGTCGTCCATCCGGAAAGTATCTCTTCATGCGTCGCGGAAAAAAGCCGCCCTTCCGTGTGCTTGTATGAATCTATGTCTTTCAGGCTGTCCAAAGGTTTTATAGTCATGCCGCGCCTTCTATCTGATAAGTACCTGTATTATCGAAAGAATCATAAAAAGGGCTATCAGGACAGCCGTTATCTTCGTCAGCCCGGACATACGCTGCCATGCTCCGCCCATATCGGCTTGGGTGCCGCCGCCGAAAGATCCGGAAAAGCCCCCGGACTTTCTGTGCTGCATCATGACTACCGAGATGAGCGCAACGCATACGAGTATGTGAATTATTCTGAAAAGAATTATCACAAGCTACACCTCCATAAATATTCGCAACCGGCAGACACGAACAACAAGTCTGACCGCGATACCTGCATATTGCGTTCAGCGTACTATTCTATCACAGGTCTGAGCATTTCGGCTATACTTTTTACAGCTTTTGCACGGTGAGATATAGTATTTTTTATATCGACGCCGAGTTCGGAAAAGGTTTTTTCGTATCCGTCGGGGATGAAGACAGGATCGTAGCCGAAACCGGACTCGCCTGCCGGGCTCGCGGCTATCCTCCCCGCACAGTATTCCGTCACCGCAAGAGGACTTCTTCCGTCCGGGAATACGACCGCTATTGAGCATACGAAGCGGGCTGAGCGGTCATCTGCGTCTTTTATGGCTTCCAGCAGCCATTCCGTGCGTGCTGAGTCTTTGCCGGGAACTACGCGGGCGGAATGCACTCCGGGCGCCCCGCCGAGCGCGTCGACTTCCAGTCCGCTGTCGTCGGCAAGTGCCGGCACTTTTGCGGACGACGCCCACGCGCGCGCTTTCAGGAACGCATTTTCCTCATATGTGGCGCCTGTTTCCTCGACGTATGGGGGAGAAGGAAGATCGCCGCCGAAGATAAGGTCTATCCCGTACGGCAGGAGCTGTTCTTTCATCTCCTGAAACTTCCCTCTGTTCGTGCTTGCCAGTATCATGCGCATCTGTCAAAAAGTTCCTGTTCTTTTTCGCTGAGACCGAGAACGCATCTCTGCATATCCATTATGATCTTTATGCCCGCACGGCCCGACTCTATGATCTCGGAAAGCTCGGAAGCGGAAAAGGAACCTCCTTCGCCGGTACCCTGAAGCTCTATGAATTCACCGCGCCCTGTCATTACGAGATTGGCGTCGACTTCGGCAGCGGAATCCTCTTCATAGCAAAGGTCGAGCATGATGCGCCCGCCGACCTTCCCCACGCTCACCGCGGCTATCTGATTTTTCAGCGGGATATCGGTTATCCTTTCGCTGTCGCGCAGAAAGCGCAGCGCGTCAAAGAGCGCAATAAACCCCGCCGATATCGACGCGGTGCGCGTTCCGCCGTCGGCCTGAAGCACATCGCAGTCTATCGTTACAGTCCTTTCTCCGATCATGGGCAGATCGACCGCCGCGCGCAGCGAACGTCCTATGAGCCGCTGTATCTCGCTTGCACGCCCGTTGACCTTTCCCTTTGAAACGTCACGCGGCGAACGCTGCGCCGTGGCGCGCGGGAGCATCGCATATTCGGCTGTGACCCAGCCGCCGCCTGTGCCGCGCAGGAACTGGGGTACCTTGTCTTCAACAGAAGCTGTGCAGAGAACGTGGGTGTTACCCCAGCGCACAAAGGCCGACCCTTCCGCGTAACGGCTCACCCCGCGCTCAAAGGATATGCCGCGCAGGTCGCACAGGTCCCTTCCGTCCGCCCGTCTGAAGCTGTCCATCTATTTTGTCCGCTCCCACGGTTTTGTGAGGTCTACCGGATTCTTGTCCTTTATCTCTTTGGAATTGATATAAAATTTTATTTTCTTCAGCGGCGGGAAATTATCCTGCACGGTCTTTGTCAGACCGCAGAGAAGCAGTTCCGCGTTCTGCTTTCCGATATTTTTCAGGGAATTCTGGAACGGCGCAGTCATATCCATATACAGCCAGTCCCCTCCCTGGAAAATGTCAGTGACGGCGACTGCGGTGTCAAGCACCTTTTTTTCCTTGAGGCTGTCTATGTACACCGAGAGAAGCCTGGAGATCATATCTTCCCTGGTCCCGCTGTCGTTTATCTCCACTTCCCTCTGGGAAAGCGATCCGTTCTCAGGTATGCAGATCACATATTTTTTGCCTGCCGGCTTGTCCGTTTCCGGCTTTTCGGCCTCTTTTACCTCAGAGCCTTTGCCGTAGACATTTCCTATGTGCTCGCCGCCCCTTTTGTCGGACCAGCTGAAGAAGTAGTTCGTGGCAAGGTAACCGCAGGCAAAGAGTATGACCATAAGAGCTATCCATGCGAATATACGCACTATCTTAGGGGCTTTGTGCTCCTCCTCTTCGTAGTAGTCATCCTCAACTTCATCCTCTTCCACAGGCGGGGCTTTTCTTGAGCGGCGGGGAATCTCTTCCTCCTCGTACTCTTCCCTTTCGGGACGGCGCTTTCCGCGGGTGCGGGAGAGACGCTCTTCCTTCTCGAGCCTTTCCTCTTCCTCCTCGCGTTCGCGCAGAGTCTGCCTGCGCCGCACCGACGGCGTGTCGTAATCATATTCTCTTTTTCCGCGTACTACAAACTGGCGTTCTCTTTTATCAGGATCGTTCATTCCGCTTCCCCCATTTATATCGTTATTAAATTTTACATTTGTGTCGGGTGTTCCCTTATATACTGTACTATACCCTGCGCCACCGTGCGCAGAAGTTTGTCCCTGTATGACGCGTTCGTAAGCTTCGCCGCTTCGGCTGCATTCGTCAGATAGCCCATTTCAACCAGAACGGCCGCCATGCCTGCCCCGCGCAGAACAAAGAAAGGAGCCTGCATGACTTTCCTCATCGGAAGCCCGCCTGCTTTGGACGCGCTGTGCAGCATCTCGGCAAGAGCGGTGCTTTCGTTTATCTTATCATTCTGCTGCATATCGCCCAATATCTTAAGCAGAAGCTGTGTTTTTCTGTCGGCGTTCTTTGCCGCCTGGGCGTTGTCTACGCCGGCGGAAATTTCCTTGTTTTCCGCAATGGCAAGGTTCATCGCGTCTCTGTCTGTCGGCGGGGCCATTATATAGTACTCCAGCCCGGCTACCTCGCTGCGCCCTTTGGGCATCGCGTTGCAGTGAAGGCTCACGAATACGTCCGCATTGTTTTTATTCGCAAATTCCGTGCGTTCAGCGAGTTTAAGGAATACGTCCCTTTCACGCGTCAGGCGCACGTCGACGCCGTAGGCAAGCAGTATGCTTTTGAGCTGCAGAGCCGCTTTCAGGTTTATATCCTTCTCGCGCACTCCGTTCGCCTGTGCTCCGGGGTCATGATCTCCGTGCCCTGCGTCGACCACCACGATCGGTTTTTTGCCGCCGGTAAAGGGCGCTGCTGAAACGACAGGAGGCGGCAGCGTCTCTTTTTCCGTTTTTTCCTCCGCAGGGACAGGCTGCGCGGCCTGGTGCGGCGCCTGCACAGGGGTATCCGCCGCTGTTTCTTCGGCTTTTGCCGGCGGCGTCGCGGAACTGACAGGCTGCGCCTGCTGTTCTGCCGCGGCCTGCTGCGCCTGTGCCGCTTCCGGCGACGGATAAGCCTTCGGTATTTCTATCGTGTTCACTTTAGATGGTTCCGGCTGCTCTGCGGTATCCTGCGCCGCCGAAGGCTGAGGGGCCTCTGCGCTTTCTTCTTTTTGTCCCTGCGCTGTATAGCTGCCCCAGCGGAAATTCGCCTCCATGCCAGCAGAGGCGAAGAAATACTGAACTGCGTCTCTCACTGCGCCTGCTTCACCCCACCAGTGAGCCGCATCGTTTGATACCGGTCTGGTCAGACTGATGATCTTTCCGGCGGAGCGCACAACGTTGGAGGCGTTCCAGAATTCTATTTTTCTTCCGTTCACAGAAGACGATATGGACGTGAGGTCTTTTTTCGGGGCCAGCCCGAGCGACGCAAGCACTTCGTCTATGGCCACTTCTGTCACCGACGAATCGGTGCGCACCGGAATATTTCCTTTTTTTACCTGGCCGTTCCACAGCTCGACAGTTCCATCGGCAAACGCCGCTGACGAAGCAAGCAGAAACAAAAAGACGGCCGCGATAAATACCAAAAATGATATCTTCCTATTTTCCCGCAATGACAACATTTTCGATCACCACCGTAGGCGCGGCCACAGACCCGGAGAATGTAAGGTCTGAGCCTAAAGCCGTTATTTTTTTCATTAAATCAAGCAGATTTGACGCGATAGTAATGCCGCTCACAGGAACTGTAAGCACACCCTTTTCTATACGCAGTCCTTTGGCTCCGAGCGAGAAATCTCCGCTTACCGAATCGATCGTGTGGAGCCCCATAAATTCCGTTATGTATATTCCGTCGGCAATGCAGCTTTGCAGATCTTCCGGGCTTTCGCGTCCCGGATCAAGAATCAGGTTATGGGTGCCGACGTCGGGCAGCGAACCCGTCCCCCTGCTGCAGTTGCCGGTAGTTTTTACCCCGTCTTTTGCGGCGCTCTGCAGATCGTACAGAAAAGCTGCCGCTATGCCGTTTTTTATCAGTTCGGTCCTTTGGGTGGGGACTCCTTCGCAATCCATCGACGCAGTCCCCGGCTTCCACGGTATGCGCCCGTCGTCTGTGATGCTCACGCATGACGACGCGACATTCTGCCCCAGTTTGCCGCGCAGCATGGAGCGTCCCTTCTGTACATCCGTAGCGCAGAAGAGACCTCCGATAACACCAACGAGAGCGGCCGCCGCCATCGGCTCTATCATCACGGTATACGCTCCTGTGGCAACGGGAGCTCCGCCCAGTGCGGATACAGTATCCTTTACTGCGCGTTCCGCTATCTTAACCGTGTCGATCTCGTCCATTCTGAGGGCGCCTTTGCCATACCCGCCCATTTCGGAGAATTCTCCCTCTTCCGCCAGCACAAGGACGCTGCAGCTTGCGCTGGAACAGCTCTCCCAGCCTGACAGCCCGTTTGTATTGGCAAAGAACGATTCTCCCCAGCCGTTTCCATACCCTGCCTCACGCACGGATCTCACACGGGAATCTTTGCCGCGTGCTGTTTCCGTCATCTCAAGGCAGTATCTCATGCGGTCTTCGTGTTTGATTCCCCGTATCGCAAGATCCTCGACGTCCAGCTCCGGATCGCTGACAAACGGGCCGTCATACAGCATGACGCCTTCTTCCGGTTCCGATGCAAGGGCATTGTGAAGACTCCACTCGACCGGCGCGTCGACCGATGCGGCATCAAGACGGCCGCCGCTCGCTATGCCCTGGCGCCCGTCGCTGATTATAGTACGGACGCCTATGCGGGCCGATACTCCTGACGAACATTCTTCGATCTCTCCGTCAAGGAGAGAAAGGCTGCTTCCGCAGCTCGCGCTGTAAGCCAGGTCTGCGCCGGATGCGCCAAGCCGCAGCGCGCGCGAGAGCGCGTGATCCGCGATCGCTTCGATGTCGCTGCGTTTCATAAACGCCGTATCGTTCACGACGAAAGCACCTCTGATATTATTTCCGCCGCACGCTCCGCATCATTGCGCGTTACGTCCAGATGCGTCACAAGACGTATGCGCCGCGGGGATATAGCAAGCAGCAGCAGTCCCTTTTCCCGGCACACGGCCTCAAACTCCGCATCGCTCAGCCTGCAGCCGTGCAGAGAGAAAAAGACCATGTTGGTCATGTTGCGCACTTCCTCTACTTTCACACCGCCTGCCTTCAGCAGTTTTACGATAAGCGCGGCGTTTTCATGATCTTCCGCAAGGCGGTCAATGTTGTGCTTAAGCGCGTACAGCCCTGCCGCGGCCGCTATGCCCAGCTGTCTCTGGGCGCCTCCTATGCGTTTGCGCCATCTTATCGCTTCGTCTATAAATTCACGGCTGCCGCACAGCATCGACCCCAAAGGCGCGCCGAGCCCTTTTGAGAGACAGAACTGCACGCTGTCAACTTCTTTCGTATAAACGCTGACGGGGACTCCGTGGCGCACCGCGGCATTGAATATTCTTGCCCCGTCAAGGTGCACATGGAATCCGAGACGCCTTCCCTGGCGGGAGGCCGCTGCAAATTCTTCCGGAGAAGCCGCAATACCGCCGGCGTAATTATGCGTGTTTTCCAAAGCAAGCACAGAGGTCCTTGCATGATGCACATCTCCGTCGATGCGCGCGGCACTCGCTATCTCTTCGGGAGACGGTATCCCGCTGCCGTCAGAGAGCTCATACGGGCAGAGCCCGGCGATCGCGGCAACGCCTCCGACTTCCGAGCATAATATATGAGAGTTTTTCCCGGCAAGGATGCTTTCGCCGTGACGCCCGGCGGTCAGAAGGGCAAGCAGATTTCCCATCGTTCCGGAACAGGCAAATATCGCCGCCTCCTTGCCCGTTATCTCAGCCGCGTATTCGGAAAGAGCGTTTGACGAAGGGTCGTCTCCGTATATGTCATCTCCGACTTCAGCGGAAGCTATGACGCGGCGCATCTCGTCAGAAGGCCTTGTCACTGTATCGCTTCTGAAGTCCATTATTTTATGATCCATTTTATCCTCCAGTCCGTTCATATGCTCCGAACACAGTTTATTTTATCCCGAGCCTCGCCCACGGCAGGAAATCATCCGACACGGGGATGCCCATTGATGTTCCCGGTTTGTTCCCGCCGTGAAAGTCAGATCCCGCCGTTGCAAAAAGACCGAATCTTCTGGCAAGTTCAAGATCTCTGTATGTCACGTCAGGCGGGTTGGAACCGTATATCGCCTCTATCCCCCACAGCCCGGCCTCCTTCAGCTCAGCTGTCAGAGCGGACAGCCCATCTTCGTCCAGTCCCGTCTGGTGCGGATGAGCCAGCACGGCAAGACCGCCGGCCGAGCGGACGAGCGATATGCATTCCGCGGCAGAAAGACGTACCCGCGGAACGTAAGCGGAAGCACCGCGAGCAAGATATTTTGTGAAAGCTCCGCTAATGTCCGACGCATACCCTTTGTCGATCAGCAGCCTTGCTATGTGCGGTCTTGCCACTACTTCGCCGCCGGAGTATCTCTCCGCTTCCTCGACGGATACTTCGATTCCCATTTTTCGCAGCTTTTCACAGATCTTAAGGTTGCGCTCCTGCCTGCATCTGCGTATATAACCAAGCCGTTCCTCCAGCTGCGGGCTGCCTGGGGTTATCCTGTAGCCTAAAATATGAAGCGTGTAAGGCGCTTCCGCTGACAGCTCTATGCCGCAAAGCCCTGCGATATGCTCTTCAGCGCATGCAGCGGCAAAAGGAGCAAGGCCCGAAGTCGTATCATGATCCGTAAGCGCCGCCATAAAAAGCCCCTGCTTTTTGGCAAGACGGGCTATCTGCGCAGGCGTGCACGTCCCGTCAGAATATGTGCTGTGGACGTGCATGTCAATTATTATCATCTATGTCCGTTTCCTTGTCATCATCATCTTCGTACGGCAGGGAGATGCCGCGCAGAAAAAGCTCATGGGCAAGAATCACAGCCGCAAGAGAGAGTTTTGCCGTGTCTCCTTCGCTGAAAGCGCCGGCTGTGCCCGCCTCCAGCTGAAGCACCCCTAATTTCTCGGCACGTGCGGTAAGAGGAACTGATATCAGAGAACGCGCGTCGCGATCGAGAGGCTGATCTCTTCCGGTGACAATCTTTGATATCCTCATGCTCTTGCCCGAACCGTATACCTTCCATGGCACGCCGCCGCTTTTCCTTAAGGCGCGCTCCGGCAGATCGAAATGCTTCGGCAGATAGAGCTCTCCGTTTATGTCGGCAAGTATGATAAAGACCGCGGCCTCAGGCGCCATCTCCTGCAGGGAACGCCAGGCGCTTTCTATCATCGGGGTAAACCCCTCAGTCTGCGCCAGAATCGCGGCAAATGAATCCAGCACCGGGATGAGCCTGTCATAACGGTCACGGAAGTACAGAAGGTACGCGCTGATAACAAAAAACAGCGCAAAGACCGACAACACTTCCGTCCAGCTGAATACGCCGGCTGCGGCCGCTGCCACCGCAGCTGCCGCGCAGATCACAAGGTTTGTTTTATAAGGCCAGCGCCCAAACTCGTTGAGACCTATAAAAGCCGCCACAAGAGCGGCGGCGAAGAGCGCAAAGACGCCGAATACACAGCTTATGCCCGTTCCCGCGGCCATAAGAGCTATCATAATGACCGAAGCCCAGAATCTGCGCGGGCGGAAGATCACCCTGAGAGATCCCTTACCATTTTTCAAAGCGCAGTTCGTCTCCTTCAAGAGTCATTATTCTTATGCCGTCATAATCGATCACGGCGGCGCTTTCGGGGTCGCGTCCCTTGGGGATCGTGGTGGAGCCCGGGTTCAAAAATATCGTCCTTTCTTCGCGGAAAACAGAGCATACATGGGTATGACCTGAGATCGCAAGGTCGACGTTGCTGCGCAGCGCCATGGCTCTCAGCAGCGGGAAGTTGTCGCCGTGCATCATGAGTATCCTGCGGCCGTTCCAAAGAAGCGACACACAGCTGTGTATCTCCGGTTCCAGCACCATGGCGTCTACCGCCGCGTCGCAGTTTCCCTGCGCTATGATTACGCGCCCGCCGTGTTTGTGGAATATGTTTATATCATCGGCAAGATCCGCAGGCGTATAGCCGCCCGGTATCGCGTTGCGCGGTCCGTGGTAAAGAACGTCGCCTGCATGCAGCACAGTCTTCACTCCGGGGCCGAAAAGGGCCAAAGCTTTGCGCCACGCGCAGCAGCTTCCGTGCGTGTCAGAAAGGATCCCTATTTTTTTATCGTTTATCGTTTCCGCAAACATAAAGCTGCGGCACCTCACTCTCGAAAAATTTACATTTTATATTATAATTCAGAGCAGCAGTAAAGATAAACAGTCAAGGAGGCAAATCCGATGAATATAGATATAAAAAATCTTCCGGATCAGAATATGTTTCAGTTGGTTAAGTCTCTGGAGCTCGTTTCAGCGCGCGTTTTGGACTCGGTCATCAGGGCAGGGCAGCTTGCGTCTTCCGCCACACCGGAGATGCAGACGCTTTTCGAACAGTGGACGGAATGCATAGGAGGAGCGATCGCGGACGCAGCTGAAAAAGAGGGCGCGATCCTACCGGAGAAGCTGGCGCAGGAGATAGGCGTGACGCCGGCTACCGTGATCTCTCTTGCGCTTGCGCTGCACCGCATGGGAAAGATAAAGATAACCGAGATAAAGGCGTCTCCTTCAGACGGCGCCAATACAGAGATATGCGGCTGTCTTAAATAGCTCCTTTAATTATCTCTGATAAAGCTATATACTTTCTGCCGTGCGAGAGGGCATATTTTGATTCTGTTCAGGGGGAAGGGTTTAATAATGGCAGAGGAAAAACTGCTCGAATTAAAGGATCTGCACGTCTCAGTGGACGGGCGCGAGGTCCTTAAGGGCGTTTCTTTATCCGTAAACGCCGGGGAGATACACGCGCTTTTCGGTCCCAACGGCTCAGGCAAGACGACGCTGCTGAACACCGTGATAGGTTTTTCACGGTACAAAGTAACCGGAGGGTCTATCTCGTTCAAGGGGCAGGATATCACAGAGGCGACTATAGACGAACGGGCCCGTATGGGAATAGGCATATCATTCCAGAGACCTCCGACCGTAAAAGGCGTCACGCTCAGAGCTCTTGCGTCTCTCGGCAGAGAAGGCCTGTCCATGGAAGAGCTGGAAAGAGATGCCGCAAACCTTGACGCAGCGGAGTTTCTTGACAGAGACATCAATGCGGGACTGTCAGGCGGAGAGATGAAACGCACAGAGATGCTGCAGATAATCCTCCAGCAGCCGGATCTGGTCTGCCTCGACGAACCCGAATCCGGAGTCGACCTGGAGAATATGGCCCTTATAGGACGCGCAGCGCGCATAGCGCTCGGCCGTGAGGAAGCCGGCGGCGGCCAGTGCACCCGTTTGAAAAAGAGTCTGCGCAGCGGCTACAGGGCGGGACTTGTGATCACACATACCGGCCAGATAATGGACCATATCTATGTCGACAGGGGACATGTGCTGATGAACGGAGAGATAGTCTGCTCGGGCAACGCACAGGAGCTGCTCGGCGAGATTCGCAGCCACGGCTACACGGAGTGCTTCCGCTGCGCCGGCTGTGACAGGAGGAACTTAAAATGAACGAATACCGCGTCGAAGAGCACATCGGCGATTTTTCAAGCGAAGCCCCGCATCATGACGAAATAAAAGACCTCTCCGCGCTTGCTGACGCAGACAGAGAAAAGCTGCTGCGGGCCGGTATAGACAAAGAGCAGCCTGCCGCCGGCACGTTCGTTCACTCGGACCATAACACGGTGTACTGCAACTCGCGTCTCAAGGGAGTAGAACTTGCCCCGATATCATACGCTCTTTTCAAACACGATTGGCTCAAGGATTACTATTGGAAGATAATGGACCGGGACAAAGACGTATTTACCGAGCTTGCCGCAGGGCGCAAAGAAGGCGGGTACTATATACGCAGCGAAAAGGGCGCAAAGGTAAATTACCCGGTACAGGCCTGCATGTATCTCGAAACAAACGCCCTTGCCCAGGATGTCCACAACATCGTCATAGCCGAAGAAGGCTCCGAACTCAACATAATATCCGGATGCGCGTCCGGGCCGAACGTCCGCTCCGGGCTGCATGTAGGCGTATCGGAAATGTACGTCAAAAAAGGAGCCACGCTGTCGTTCACGATGGTGCACGACTGGGCCGAAGAGATGGCTGTGCGCCCGCGCACGACGGTGGTCGTGGAAGAAGGGGGACGCTACATATCGAATTATGTCTGTCTGAAACCCGCAAAAGATCTGCAGATGTATCCTACGGTATATCTTAACGGTCCGGGCGCCGCGGCGACATTCAACACAGTGCTGATGGCAGGTCCCGGTTCCAGGATGGATACCGGTTCGCGCGTATATCTGCGCGGAGAAGGGACGCGCGCCGAGATAGTATCCCGCTCCGTGTCGACTGGAGGCACGATATATGCGCGCGGACACCTGATAGGAGAAGCATCCGGCGTAAAAGCTCATCTTGAATGCAACGGTCTGCTGCTTTCGGACAAAGGGGTAATTCTTGCGGTGCCGGAACTTGAGGCGCGGCACAGGAATCTTGAGATGTCTCACGAAGCGGCGGTAGGCAAGATCAACCAGGAGGAAACGGAATACCTTATGGCGCGCGGCCTTTCCGAAGCAAAGGCGCAGTCGCTGATAGTAAAGGGGTTCCTTTCACTTGACATCATAGGGCTGCCCGACGCGCTGAAAGGCGACATAGACAAAATAATAGAAGAATCCACAGCCGCGGGGGCGATGTAAAAACCGGCAGGAAGATACAGTTGCCGCCGGCTGACAGGACCGTCATTGGTCAGGACAAACCAAAAACCGCCGTAATGGCGGTTTTTATTTTTATTCTGCCGTTTTTGGCTTGACCTCACATCTTTAAAAGACTAAACTTTTAAGTTGTAAGCGAACTCAAATTCGGGCGCCATGCCCGGGGAAGGAGATCATTTATGGACGCAAGCGGCCCCAGTCCTGAACAAACTGGACCATATAATTTATCTTTCCGCTGACGTTCGCCGGCTTTCCCTGCCCGCGGACATGATGCGGGCACGGGGGAAATTCTATGCTGAAAATCACAAAAACAACAGATGCGCGGCTCGTTGAGCTTTCTCCGGGAAATATAGAAGCGGGCGCATGGATCAGTCTTGTGCACCCGACCACCGAAGAACTCTCCGAAGCCGAGAGGATAACAGGGGCTCCGCAGGATTTCATCCGCTCCGCGATGGACCCTGAAGAATCTTCGCGCATCGAGATAGAGGAAAACCATATACTTGTCCTCATCAACGTTCCTCTGAACCGGGACCCGAACGACTATTCGTATGATACGATACCGCTCGGTATAATAATCACTCCGGAATATTTCGTCACGATATGCCAGGAGTACAACGACATAATCCAGAATTTTTCGGAGTCGCGCTTCCGCTACTTCTGCACCTATAAGCGGACCCGCCTGCTCTTTCAGATACTTTACCGTTCGGCGATGCTCTTTCTGAAAGATCTGCGCCAGATGACACGCCGCTCTGATCAGATAGAACAGGACCTGCGCAAGTCGATGAAAAACGCCGAGCTATTTCAGCTGCTCGATCTTCAGAAGGGGCTTACCTACTATTCAATGTCGCTGCGCTCCAACAAGGTCGTTGTGGAACGCCTGCTCAGGCTCTGCTCCAATTCGCAGGTCAGCCATCTGATAAAATTCCGCGAAGAGGACGACGACCTTCTGGATGACGTGCGCGTAGAATACGATCAGGCAATAGAGATGGCTCAGATACAGACGGACGTCCTTGCCGGGATGATGGATGCGTTCGCCTCCGTAATATCGAACAATCTGAACATCGTAATGAAATTCCTCGCGTCGATAACGATAGTTATGGCCATGCCCACGATGGTCGCAAGCTTCTTCGGGATGAACGTACCTGTCCCGTGGGAGACGCATTCAATGGGATTTGCCATCGTATGCCTGCTCGCATTCGTTATCACGGCGGCAACGACCTGGGTGCTCTGGAAAAAACGGCTCTTTTAACGGCGTTTTCCGGTCGTCTGCGCCGCGCGGCAAAAGCTGCCGAATAAATAAAGACAGGCCTTCCGTTTTTTGTGCATACGGAAGGCCTGTCCTGTCATTTTCTCAACACTCCGGGCTGCGTCTCAGTATCCCAGATCCTCTCCTACTATTATGACATGGCACTCGCGGCCGATAGGCGCGCGCTCAAGCAGCATAACGACACGGCAGAGCCGGTCTTCGCTGCTGCAGTCGGAGCAGCGTCCGGTCACGGCGCACGGCGTCCTGCGTGAAAGACGCATCGCGTTCGGAGGAGTTGCGGCATTGCGCGCCCGTTTAAGCGCTGAATGGACGTCAGGCGCTATCTTGTTTACGCCGATTATATATAATATCCTGCCCGGCCCCCAGGACATCGCCGCGGTGCGGTTGCCTGTCCCGTCTATATTCACTATCACGCCGTCCATCGAGAGAGCGTTGGCGCTTGTGACGAACCAGTCCGATGTAAGTTCCTCAAGCAGCGCTTTTTTTCTTTCATCTTCCGTCATTCCGGGGATCCAGTGCTCTGCTATGACGCAGCCTTTTTTCCTGAGCGCCTCGGGCAGCCCTGTTTCACGGACTGTGACGGTACCGGGGATACCTACGGCAGATCCGTCGGGAATCAGCGCAAGCGCTGCCTCGCGGGCCTCCGCGGCATCCTTTGCAAAGCTTGCATGAAAGCCGCGGGCTTCGAGCGCTTTGCATACGTTTTCGGCAAGCGCTTTGTTTGACAGATGTTTTGCTTCAGATAGATTCATAGATCTTCACCGCCTGTAAGAAGTTTTTCTTCAGCTTCAAAACAATCATATTTTATTATACGGCAGCAGACCGGAAGCCGATCAAACTGCGCCGATAAGAAAGAAGCGACGCGCCACGCGCGCCGCTTCTTTCCTGTGCTCTTGCTGCGGCAGTTATATTTCGTAGGCTTCAGGCGCGTCCTGTTCCTCCTGACCGATGTTTACCAAATTCTCCCTTGAGAATTTATTCGGCAGGAAGTCCTTTGCGACCTGCGGGAAGAGTATATAGGAAAGAACATCTTCAGGCTGCGTGCACCAGATGCCTATCTCTTTTTGGGCCTGTTCTATCTCCGGCGGAATCTTCTCGCCGGGACGGCAGGTTATAGGTTCCTCGTCGCCGAGGACCAGCTTCTGGACCTCCGGATCCACAGGGGCCGGCGTTTTTCCGTAATAGCCGCGGAAATACTGATGGACTTCATTGGGGACCATTTTCCAGCGTTTGCCGGTTATCACGTTCATAGCGGCCTGTGTCCCGACTATCTGGCTTGTCGGGGTAACGAGCGGAGGATAGCCCATCTCTTTGCGGACACGCGGCACCTCTTCCATAACTTCGGTAAACTTCTCCAGGCAGCCTCCCTCTTTCAGCTGGCTCTGAAGGTTTGAATACATACCGCCCGGTATCTGGTAAAGAAGGATATTGATGTTGACTCCGGATATCCCCATGATGATATCTTTATATTTTTCACGGAGCATCTGATAGTGCTTCGCGACCGGCAGCAGCTTTTCGAGCGACAGCCCCGTATCGAGCGGACCGCCGGCAAGAGCCGCGATTATAGCTTCGGTGGCCGGCTGGCTGGTGCCCATCGCAAATGGCGAGATAGCGCAGTCCACGATATCGGCGCCTGCTTCAAGGGCGGCAAGATATGTCATGGCCGCCATGCCGCTGGTATAGTGGCTGTGTATCTGCACCGGCAGGTCGACCTTTTCCTTTATCGCCTTAACGAGCGAAGAAGCCGCTACAGGCGAAAGAAGCCCGGCCATGTCCTTGATGCATATAGAATCCGCTCCCATGTCGGCCATGTCGCGCGCCTGTTTTGCGAACAGCTCAAGCGTGTGCACCGGAGAAATGGTGTAGGAGATCGTCATCTGCAGCGTTCCGCCCTCCTTCTTGACGGCGTCGGCTGCGATCTCCATGTTGCGCAGGTCGTTAAGCGCATCGAATACCCTGACAATGTCTATTCCGTTGCCGATAGCGCGCTTGACGAATTCACGCACGACCTCATCAGAATAGTGGCGGTAGCCAACTATGTTCTGCCCGCGCATCAGCATCTGCGTCTTTGTCTTTTTCAGGCGCTTCTTTATCTGGCGAAGCCGCTCCCACGGATCCTCGTTGAGAAAGCGCATCGCGGCGTCGAACGTGGCCCCGCCCCACATCTCTATCGAATGATAGCCGACTTCGTCCATAGCCTCACAGACAGGAAGCATGTCGTCGGTGCGGAGACGCGTGGCCATAATGGACTGATGGGCGTCGCGGAACGCCGTTTCCATTATTTTGGCACGCCTTTTTGCTGCAGGTTCCTTAGGCGATTTTTTCTTCTCTTTCGCGGTCTCGACAATGCTCACAGCCTCCCCGGCCTCTTCCTCGGGGGCCGTCGTGACTTTTGTCGCTATTACAAAACCGCTTTCTGTTTTTATCTTTTTTTTGATCTCTACATCAGCCATACTTGCTATCCTTCCATCTGCATTTCTGCAAAATGCTTGTAGAAACGCCACCTCTGCCTGAGTGATTTCTTTTCTTCCTCAAGAATCTGTGCTGCTGCTTCCGGCGCCGTGAGTTTCAGGCTCTTATACCTTACTTCTCCGTAAATATAATCTTCCAGCGGCAGCGTCGGTTCCTTGCTGTCTATTATAAGAGGATTTTTGCCGGCGGCAAAAAGATCCGGGTTGTATCTCATAAGCATCCAGTGGCCGCTGTCAACGGCTTTTTTCTGCTGCTCCAGCCCCTTTACCATATCTATGCCGTGCGCTATGCAGTGACAGTAGGCTATGATAAGCGACGGTCCGTCATACGCCTCGGCTTCTTCAAAGACTTTGACAGTATGGGCGTCGTTGGCTCCTATCGCCACCTTGCCTATGTAGACGTTGCCGTAGCTCATCGCCATAAGAGCAAGATCCTTTTTGCCTGTGCGCTTCCCTGCCGCAGCGAACTTGGCGACCGCACCGCGCGGCGTCGACTTGGACGCCTGGCCGCCGGTATTCGAGTAGACTTCGGTGTCAAGCACCAGTATGTTGACGTTCCTGCCGGAGGCTATAACATGATCGAGTCCGCCGTAGCCAATATCATATGCCCAGCCGTCCCCGCCGACGCACCAGACTGATTTTTTCGCAATGTCGTCTATCACCGAATCAAGCTCCTCGCCCTCGGGACTCCAGTTATGCGCAAGATATGACTTTATCTCAGCGATGTGTTTTTTCACCGCGCGGATATCGGCTTCTGTCTTCTGCGGCGCCTCGAGAATCTGCTTTACTCTCTTTTCTCCGAGCTCCGGAATCATCCTGACGAGCAGCTCTTCGGCATATTCTTTGCGCTTGTCTATGCTGATGCGGAAGCCGAGACCAAATTCGGCAGCGTCCTCAAAGAGCGAGTTGCTCCATGCCGGGCCGCGCCCCTCGTCGTTGACCGCCCACGGCGTCGTCGGCAGGTTGCCGCCGTATATCGACGAACAGCCCGTAGCGTTCGCTATTATCGCCCTGTCGC
Source organism: Synergistes sp. (assembly GCA_017537925.1). Lineage (GTDB taxonomy): Bacteria > Synergistota > Synergistia > Synergistales > Synergistaceae > Synergistes. The sequence continues at coordinate 36,045 of JAFYJW010000031.1, forward strand.
CAAAGAGCTGCGAAAGCAGCTTGAGGTACGGGGTCTCGCCGCATCCGGCACAGGCTCCGGAGAATTCAAAAAGAGGCCTGAGCAGCTGCACGTCTTTGACTGTGGCCGTATTGAGTTTATCTCTGTCTTCATCGGAAACGTCGGGAATAGAGAGGAAATATTCCCAGTTGGCCCGCTCGGTCTCTCTGAGCGGCATCTGGGTCTTCATGACCAGCGGACACTCCGATTCTTTCTTCTTGGCTTTGTTTACCGGGCAGTTGCTGGCGCAGAGGCCGCATCCGGTGCAGTCTTCAGGCGCGATCTGAAGCGTGTAGGCTTTGTTCTGGAAACCGGGCCACTTGGCGTCCTCATGTTTGAAGGTCTCCGGGGCTTCCTCAAGGAGCTCCTTGTCGTAGATCTTTGAGCGAATAGCTGCGTGCGGGCATACAAGAACGCATTTGCCGCACTGTACGCATGCGCTTGAATTCCAGACAGGGATGTCTATCGCTATGTTGCGTTTCTCATACTGCGTCGTTGCGCTCGGGTAAGTCCCGTCTTCGGGCAGCGCCGATACAGGAAGGCTGTCTCCCTCCATGGCCATCATGGGGCCAAGGACTTCTTTGACAAATTCGGGGGCGTCATCCGCTACCGGAGGCTTGATATCAAACGTGCTTGTGGCCTTCTCAGGCACCTTGACCTGATGGAGATTGGCAAGCGTTTCGTTTACCGCGTTGATGTTCTTATCAACTATTGCCTGGCCTTTTTTGGCGTAGCTGTTGATTATCGAGTTCTTGATAGCCTCTATCGCCTTATCCTGAGGAAGTATGCCGCTTATCGCAAAGAAGCAGGTCTGCATTATCGTGTTGGTGCGTGATCCCATGCCTGTTTCTTTTGCTATCTTGACAGCGTCTATGACATAGAACTTGAGATGCTTGTTTATTATCCGCTTCTGATAGCTGTACGGCAGCTTATCCCATATCTCGTCCGGACCGAAGGGGGCATTCAGAAGGAATGTGCCGCCGTCCGCAGCGTTTTTCAGTATGTCAAGCTTCTCGACAAAGCTGTAGACATGGCAGGCCAGGAAATTTGCCTTGTTTATAAGGTAGCTCGCATATATCGGATCGGGGCCGAAGCGCAGATGGCTTACCGTTATACCGCCTGATTTTTTGGAGTCATAGCTGTAGTAGCCCTGCGCGTACAGGTCGGTCTCCTGTCCGATGATCTTTATCGAGTTTTTGTTTGCTCCTACCGTACCGTCGGAACCGAGTCCGTAGAAGACGCAGCGCACAGTCCGCGGATTTTCTGTATGGTAGGAGGGGTCGTACGGCACGCTTTTGAATGTGACGTCGTCTTCAATGCCTATGGAGAAGCTGTCTTTAGGTTCAAGCTTTTTGAGTTCGTCAAAGACGCCCTTGACCATAGCGGGAGTAAAGTCCTTCGAGGAAAGACCGTAACGCCCTCCGACGACTTTTATGCCGCTGCCGAAGAGAGCTTCCTTGACGTCTGCGCAAAGGGGTTCGCCTATCGCCGCAGGATCTTTTGAGCGGTCAAGCACAGCTATCTTTTTGACGGAAGCCGGCAGCGCGTTCTTAAAGCGGCTTATATCAAAAGGCCTGAAGAGATGCACGGAAAGGACTCCGACCTTTTCCCCCTCGTTCATCATATACATTACCGTCTCCAGCGCCACGGCAGCGCCGCTTCCCATTAATACTATCACACGCTCCGCTTCGTCTGAGCCGTAATAGTCAAAGAGATGGTACTGGCGGCCGGTCTCTTTTGCGAATCTGTCCATAGCGCCCTGGAAAATGTCCGGCATAGCCGCGTAGTAGGCATTTACCGACTCCCTGCTCTGGAAGAAAACGTCAGGGTTCTGCGCCGTTCCGCGTACGAACGGATTGTCGGGCGTAAGTCTGGCAAAGCGATGCTCGCGCACGAGATCATCATTTATGCAGGCCCTCATCGTATCGTAGGAGATCTCTTCTATCTTCATCTCTTCGTGGCTGGTACGGAAACCGTCGAAGAAGTGCACCACCGGCACGTGCCCCTCAAGAGTGGCCATCTGTGCGATAAGCGCGTTGTCTGTCGCTTCCTGCACCGTAGCGGAGCAGAGCATCGCCCAGCCGGTACCGCGCACGGCCATTACGTCAGAATGATCTCCGAATATGGAAAGCGCGTGGGTGGCAACGCTTCTTGCCGTAACATGCATTACCGTGCTGGTGAGCTCTCCTGCGATCTTGAACATATTGGGAATCATAAGCAGAAGCCCCTGGGAGGCTGTAAATGTCGTGCTGAGCGATCCTGCCTGCAGCGCGCCATGGTACGCACCGGACGCACCGGCTTCGCTCTGCATCTCCTGTACAAGCGGCACAGTTCCCCAAATGTTCGGGCGTCCTTCAGCCGACCACTGATCAGACCACTCGCCCATCGGCGAGGAAGGCGTTATAGGATAGATAGAGATTACTTCATTAACAGCATGCGCAACATGCGCCGCAGCTTCGTTGCCATCTACCGTTACCATCTTCTTTTTTCTCATATCAGTTTACCTCCCGGTATAATAGCCAACATTTGGAGAAATTCGAATTAATTGTCAGCCACGATATTATTACACATCACGTAAAAAAAAGCTATAGTTCGACCGCAATGAACAAAGAGCATACAGACCGGCAGTACATAACGCTTTTATGCGCTGTAAATC
>JAFYJW010000004.1 GCA_017537925.1 Synergistes sp.
CTCGTCTATCAGGTTGCGGGAATATTCCAGAGCCATCCCGTTGTGCGTGCTGATAAAGATCATCTCGGCCCTGTTTTTCGCCGCCTCGGAGACCACTTCGTCCGGGTTGCGCTCGGCGCCGATGTTTATCACCTCTACGCCCGCCGCGTTTAAGAGGCGGTCGATAAGCAGCAGTCCGTGCTCGTGCACGTCTGTGGAAGCAAGCAGCGCCTTTATGCCGGAGAGCTTCGAGCGCGTCTCTTCGCTTTCGTAAGCCGGTCGCCATATCTCCACCTGGTTAAGCGTTCTGGTGAATATATCGTTTGCAATAGGAGCGTCGGCAGACTGATCCTTGCTTCTTGCGCGCGGGTTCAGCTCGTCTTCGAAAGCGCGCGGCCCCGTCTTTTTCAGCACATAGAGCAGCTGGACCGCGTCATTCGTGTCCATCCCGCACTCTTCAAAGAACGCAAGCGCGTCGTTGAAGATCTCTTTTCCCTTTGTGCAGATCGAATTTGCGAACTCTTTTGACGCCGAGAAATCGAAGTGAGGCAGCAGCCTGCGCGCTATGCCCTCCATATCGTGCGCCCACTGCTGTATCTCGCATATCTCGTCAAGCGACGGGGCGCGCAGAGCTTCGGTGAAAGGCACCGGCATAAGCGCGTGCCCCGTAGGGCACTGCAGCTGCGCCATTATATCCCAGATCAGATATTCCGCCGCCAGTTTGCGGTTTCTTTCCGGAACGATGCTTGCGGAGATCGTATCCCCGTAGAACATCGAGCCGATGCAGTCGTGGTCGTGTATCTCGTCCAGCGCGAAGATCCAGCCTGAGCGCTTTATCGGGTCGGAAACGAGTCCGCCGACGCAGTGTCCGAGCTTCGCGCCCAGAAGGTCTTCAACTATATATTTTTCCAGATAGGCCCATGCCGCGCTTGTCGCGCAGTCGAGGAAGAGCGCGCCGAAGCCGTCGTCAAGGTAGGAGTGCATCAGGGTCCCCTTTTCCCTGAAGATACCCATTATGCCTATCGCCTTTACCGTTTCTACAGTCGTAATGTCGGTGCGCTTCCACATGGGGGCCTCGTGGGCGAAGAACTGCGAAAGGTTGCCGACCGTGGTTACGCCTGCGCGCAGCGCGGAGACCGCATTTGTCACGGATGCCGGGAAACCGATTATGAAATCGCCCATATGAGGCTGTATAGGCGCAGCCTGCCCGACTTCATACCAGTCCTCTGCGGTCTCAAGATAAGGGCCCGTCTCCTGGGGCGCCGTTTTTCTCATATCCTCGGGCAGCGACATCCTGCGGTCCAAGCAGATACCCGCCCTGTCGACGCGGAAGCCGTTTCCTTCCGCGAAGCGGTAGAGACCGTCCAGTGCTTCAGCCGTTTCCTTCCATGTATTCATGCCTATATGGGCGTGATACATTATCCGCCCTTCCTTTATGCAGCGGCGCTTATACTCCAGCTCCGAAGAGACGTCATATTTCTCCATGAACTTTGTGCGGCCGATGGTTATCTGAGAGGCGATCTCCCGGGATTCTTTAAGGACGTCGGAAACTTTGGGCAGCTGCGCTTCTTTTAGTATGGCGTTTATTTTTTCCTGCAGTGCCGTTATCATTGCAGTGACCTCCCGGAAGTATTCTTTCGTGCTGCTCAGATATAAATACAATTATTAAACAATAATTAACATAAGGAATAATATATTGAGAACAATTTCCGGTCACTGTAATTTTATGAAAAAATTCAATCAATGACAGCGCGGAAATATGTGCAAAATATACTAAACGATATCTGTTTTATGCAGATTAGATAATATATTAAGTATGAAATTATGCGCCGCGGATAACGGCGCGCCCGCTGAGGGTGACAGCGGAGAGGAAGGAGAGCTCCTTTCCTCTTCCGATATATTCATATTCTTCTTTTATCTCGGCGGAGGCGCCGCTGAAGCCCATCTCTTCCGCGCACTTCGTAAGATACCCGGCAAGCGCGGCGCGCGCGCGCGAAAGGATGCCGTCGAGGTCGAAGCCGTTTATCTGCCCTCCGGGCAGGAACGCGTAGAACTTGCCGTCCATAAAGCTGTGCTGTACCGATACCAGGCAGGAAAGAGAGAGAGAGCTTGATGCTGCCCCGGCCGCGCTTGCTATCTCCGCAAGCGGCGGCACGCAGCAGTCCGCGCTTTCGGAATATGCGGCTGCCGGCGCCCCGACGCAGATGCGGCGCCCTTTTCCCTCTTTTGCGAGCTCACGGTCTAATTTCGCGGAAACTTCGCCGCGCACCCTGCGCGCAAATTCCTCACCGGAGAGCCCTATCGTTTCTCCCATAGCGCGAGCTGCTTCTGCGCTCTTTTCCCAGTCGCCCAAGTCGTGCGCGCCGAGCGCTGCTACCGCGTCGGTCGGCGTGAAACCGCATTCTGCGCCGGGCACCGCTCTGCAGCAGGGGACGATCCTTTCCGGTCCTATCGTTATCCTGCCGCCTTCCGATATGCGCACCGCGCTGTCTCCGCCAAGCGCAGCCGAATGTATCTCAAGCGACGGAATCATCGTGCGGTACGCGCCTATAATGGCTCCCTCCGCGGAGAATACGGCGCTGCCGCATCTGACTCTGCCAATATCCGTTGAAGTGCCTCCCATATCGGCTATCACCGCGTCTTCGTCTTTTACCCCGGCAAGCAGCGAAGCTCCCCTCATGCTGGCCGCAGGGCCGGAGAATATGGTCTCGAGAGGGAAGCGCGAACACCAGCTGCCTCCTACGAGCGAGCTGTCGCTGCGCAGGAACATGACCGGGCACGCGAGTCCGTGCGAAGCCGCGCAGAAGTTCACGCCGCTGATAAGCTTGTGAGTGACGTCCATCAGCGAAGAGTTAAGGTATGCGGATATCGTCCGCTTTACCGAATTGAGCCTCGAGCGCGCCATCTCGTGCCCGCACGTTATGCCGGCGCAGCCGGCATTTCTAATTATCTCCGCCGCTTTTGATTCATGTATCGGGTTTCTCGGGGAGTATAAAGAAGAAACGGCAAAAAACGAACCGGCGTGCTCTTTCGCAAAATCTGCGACGGCGGCCATATCGAGAGGCTTTCGCTCCACGCCACAGGAAGTGTGCCCTCCGCTTGCGGAGATAAACGCGGACGGAGAAACAGCTGAGAGTATCTCGTCCTTTATATGCGGGAAGTCGTCGTAGCCTATAAGAACGAGCGCCACAGGGGATCCCTTGCCTTCGAGCAGCGCGTTCGTAGACAGCGTGGTCGATATGTTCAGCGAGATAATATCCTGCGCGGAAGCCTCTCTGAGGAGTTTTCTCAGCGTATTGTCTATGGAGTGCCTGTAATCAAGGTGGTCCGTGGGCTCTTTTGTGCAGGCGGCTATAGTCTTATTTTCGGTATCGTAAAGCACGCCGTCGGTGTTGGTGCCGCCTACGTCGATGCCCAAAGTGAACCTGTGCTGCCTGTGATCGGTCATTGTCCCTGTCGCCCCCGATGCCTGCGTTCTTTGTATCTGTTTTATACTATAAAAAAAATTCCGGCATGTCATTATCGAAGGGCACAAGAGGCGGCCGCTGCCATATCTTTTTATTGTGCAGAATGCCCACGCTCTTGCTCTCTTTTATATACGCCCGGGCGAAGAGAGATAAAAGAAGCGGCCTTCCATGCGGAAGACCGCTTAATCAGCTCTGTGCAGTTTTAAGCTTATTTTGCGGCCGGTCTTTCGAGCCAGCGTTCCTTGTTTTTGATGAAAAGATGCTGCAGCGCCTGTGAGACGGGGCCGGGACGGCCTCTTCCTATCTTCGTCTGTCCCACCCGCACGACGGGCAGAACTTCCTTTACGGTTCCGGTTATGAACGCCTCGTCCGCGTCGGCGAGCTCACTTTCTGTCGGGCAGCGTTCC
>JAFYJW010000032.1 GCA_017537925.1 Synergistes sp.
GCAGGCGCATATGATCACATAGAGCAAAACTGCCGGAGAACCGATATAGGACAGCGGCGTAAATATCTCTTTATAGAGAAGCGGGCGCAGCGCCGGGCAGTCGGCGATCAGATATACGCCGAGCGCAGGAGCAGCCAGCCTTATCAGGATGTTCTTCACAGAACTGTCCTCCCCGCCTATATTCATTCTCATCAGAAAAGCATAAAGGCAGAAGGAGGAGAGGAATGTCAAAATCGAATTATACCCGCATACCGACATGAAATAATCGTTCTTGCCAAAGATAGAATTAAACAATCCGGGAAGAAACGCTCTTGCCGCCACTGTAGCGGCGGCGCAGCATATATAAGCCGCAAAAAGACGGCCCCTGCCTGAGCTGTTTCCGGCGGCATATTTCCTAAAATAAGCGGCGATCATGTACAGCGCCGCAAACCAGAGCAGAGAACGGCCGCCTGCCGCGGTGTAGGGATCCGCGTACACCAGTACGCCCGGAACGGCGCAGAACATAAAAAGCATTACAGCTATGCATGCCCTATGCTGCGCCTGAGACATTTTCGATACTGCGAAATTGAGGAAAGGCGAAAAGAGATACATCGCGATATAGATGCTCATAAGCCAGAAGCGCCCGGTGGAAAAGGGCATGAAGGAAAGAAGCGCAAGCATCGGCCCGGAAGAGGATCTCCCCGCGTAAGAAAGACCGAAGTATATCAAAACGGAATATAGGAAGGTCTGAACGATCAGTTCCACAACCTTCCGCAGTGAAAAAGTTTCCTCACAGAGGCAGTGCGCGCTTGCCATTATAAAGCAGTTTACCGACACGATGCACAGGTAGTTAAGCATATATACCGCAAGCCAAGGCAGCGACTTCGGCGCGGCCCCCTGCAGCACGCCGCCGAACGAGAGCATCGATGTTATGATAAACATCACTATCGATATGATCTTTATCAGAGCCGCGTTTGCGTCTCTGTCTGCTGGAACTGAGGCCATAGTGTCCCCTTTCTTCACAATGTCCGTGGCATTTGTGGGCAGGGGACGCGGAAAATAGCGCGCCCCCTGTGTTTATCAGCAGTTTTCTGTAGTGAAGTTGACGTCGCTGTCCTTAAGCAGAGGCGCTTTTCTGTCCTTTTCGGAGAGAGTGGGTTCCAAAACTCCGCGCCAGTCCACGCCTATCTGCGGATCGTTCCACGCTACGGAGCGGTCTTCCTGCGGGCAGTAGAAGTCGTCGACCTTATACTGCAGCTCGCAGTTTTCAGAAAGAGTCATAAAAGCATGTCCGAAGCCCCTCGGAATCCAAAGCTGCCTGCGGTTTTCCTCAGAAAGCTCGACCGCGACCCATTTCGTATAGTACTTTGAGCCCTTGCGCAGATCCACCGCTACGTCGAGGATGCGCCCCATCGTGCAGCGCACTAATTTCGTCTGGGAGTGCGGGAATCGCTGGAAATGTATGCCGCGCAGGACGCCTTTTTCTCTTGAAAGGCTGTGCCCGTCCTGAACGAAATCGGCCTTCAGGCCGAGCCCGTCGAGAGTGCGCTTTGAATATGACTCGCAGTAGTAGCCGCGGCTGTCTTCAAAATATTTCGGTTCAAGAAGAAAGACTCCCGGGACTTCAAGCTCTGTTATCTTCATTACGGAATATCCCCTTTTTACTTTTCGTTCGCGGTCGTGAGAAGATACTCGGCATAGTCCGTTTTGCCGAGCTCTTTCGCCATGGCCTTAAGCATACCCGCGTCGATGAATTTCATTCTGTAGGCTATCTCTTCAAGGCACGCGACATAATATCCCTGTCTCGACTGTACGGCTTCCACAAACTGAGCGGCTTTGAGCATACCTTTCGGAGAGCCGGTATCGAGCCACGCCATTCCACGTCCGAGAAGCTCGACCTTCAGTTCGCCCATATCCTTATAAACATTATTGACGGATGTTATTTCTATTTCGCCCCTTGCGGAAGGCTTTACGTTTTTTGCTATCTCTATGACCCTGTTGTCATAGAAATACAGTCCGGGCACAGCGTAATTGGACTTGGGTTTTGCAGGTTTTTCCTCGATGGAGATGACTCTGTTCTCCGAGTCAAACTCAACCACTCCGAATTCCTTCGGGTTCTTTACGGGATATCCGAATATCGTGGCGCCCTTTTCGCGCGCGCACGCGCGCTTCAGAATATCCGAAAGCTTCTGTCCGTAGAAGATATTGTCCCCGAGAATCAGGCATACGTTGTCGCGCCCTATGAAATCTTCCCCGAGGATAAAGGCGTCCGCAAGCCCGCGCGGCTCTTTCTGCACGGCATAGCTGAATTTCACGCCGAAACAGCTTCCGTCGCCGAGCAGCTTTTCATACTGCGGCAGGTCGTCGGGAGTAGATATAAGCAGAATGTCCCTGATGCCGGCGAGCATAAGCACCGAAAGCGGATAATAGACCATAGGCTTGTCGTATATCGGAAGCAGCTGCTTCGAAACGGATTTTGTTATCGGGTAGAGGCGGGTTCCTTTTCCGCCTGCCAACACTATTCCCTTCATAGCAAAAAACTCCTCCTCACGGTCTGAAAAAGTTGAAAAAACGGCTGTCTGCGTGGGGCCTACTTCCCAAGAAATTCCTTTATGCAGTCGGTTACGGTCTTGACGTCGTCATATGAGAGGCGCATGTGCATCGGCAAAGAGAGCAGATGGTCGCTCGCGTACGCGGCATTCGGGCATGTGCCTGCAGCATAGGCGTACATACGGTACTGAGTGTTGTCGACATAATGTACGCCGGGGTATATATCATGCTGGTTGAGATACATCATAAGCCCCTCTCTGTCGTCTATCATTATCTGATAGAGGTGGCGAGCCGATTCGCAGCCTTCCGGGACCGTGATGAATTTGATCTTGTCCGCGCACGGAGCCAGCATCTGGTCATACCATGACGCAAGCTGGCGTCTGTAAGCGTTATCCCTGTCAAGGTGCGGCAGCTGCGCAAGCCCTATCGCCGCCACTACGGAATTTCCGTGGTATTTGTTGCCGACGTATTCGACGTCGTAGCGCCATTTGTAATTGCCGCCGGTTGAGCGCGAGTAGGTATCTTTGTTTATTCCGAGCCACGCTTTCCTGCGCGCTATCTTGTCAAACTCGGCGTTTTTGAAGCAGAGCATCCCGCTGTCGGCGGTAGGAAGGTTTTTGACTGCCTGGAAGGAATAGTTTACGGATTCCGCTTCTTTTCCCGGTATCTCGCCGTGCAGCCGCGTGCCGGCCATGTGCGCCGCGTCAAGTATCAGCTTGAGGTCATGCTCTTTGCAGATCTTTACGACCTCTTCATATCTTCCGGTATTGCCGCCGAGTCCCACGAAAAGCACCGCGCGCGTCTTATCGGTGATATGTTTGCGGACGGATTCCGGGTCGAGGCAGAGAGTATCGTCTATATCGGCGAAAACGGCCTTGAGCCCGGCAAGCACTATCGCGTGGTTTGATGAAATGAAGGTCATCGGCGTTGTGATGACTTCGTCTCCGTCCTGCCAGCCGTACCCTTCTTTCAGTATGTCGAAAGTAAGGTTGAGCGCCGCGGTAGCGGAACCGAGGTAATAAGCGTTCGGCAGAGAAGTGTACTCTTTCCATTTCTCTTCAAACTCGATCGTTTTGAAACCCATGCCGGTCCAGCCTTTCTCAAGGCATTCTCTGATTCCGGAAAGGCAGCTTTCGACATCAAACGTAGGTACGAACAGTTGGATAGCCATAGTATATTGATTCTCTCCTTTTATTTTTATTGAAACATCATGCCCTCAAACAAGGTTTTCAATACTTAGAATTATACCGCATACGCAGCGATATAGGAATAATCTTACCCCTGCCGCGATGGATGCAGCCTCTTTTTTGCTCCGGGCACTATAAGTATCGCGGCAAGCGCGGCGCAGAACGAACATAACAGATAAACGGGCAGCAGGATGTCGTAGCTTACGTTATATCCCACCGCCGGGAATATCACGTGAAGACCCTGTGGTTCAAATAGAGCGCAAGGCTGAACTCGCCGCAGATAAGGCAAGGCCGTTCATATCTGCTGAAAAAACCCGCAGTCGACGCTTTGCCGCTGAACGATACGGAAACAGCAGCCGCAAGCAGGAGCACAAGAAGGAAATCGGCATGCGACCTCCCTGTGACAGACGAATGCAGCAGCACGGCGATATAGCAGAAGAGCTCCGCCGCAGAAAGAATATGCGCGCTTAACGCCGCCTCCCTAATGCCTGCCGAGACCCTGAAGCAAAACACCCCAAGAGAGATGCCGGCAACAGCCCTGACAAGGCCGCTGTAAAACATTCCCTGCCATCGGTACGGATTCTCAAGGCTGCCCATCGTGAAAAAGAGCCATCCGTATGACAGCGCTGATAGCAGCATAAATATCAGTGGATACTGTTTGTCTTTCAATATCAAAAGCAGCGGGAAGAGCAGCAGCATAGAGATCAGCATCGCGGAAATATACCATGTGGGCGTATTCACCCAATAGCCCGGAATGCCGGACATGCGCAGCAGCAGAAGCTCAGGGACGGATCTCAGAGCATATCCTGCCGCCTGCGCCGCAGAGAAGCGGCCTATTATCATTCTGACCGCGAAGGATATTAAAAATGCAAACAGAAAACATGGGTATATACGCGCCGTTTTGCGTTTTACAAAAGCATATGTATCGGAAAAGAGCGCTCCGGACGAATACCTGTCTATATTCATCGCCATAAGCAGACCGGAAACTATGAAGAAAAAATCGACGCCGATATAGCCGCCCTGAAATACGGATGTAAGAGAGCGAGTCGGCGTCAGATAGCAGGAATGATACAGAACTACCGCAAGGCAGAAAACAAGCCTCCATAATTCTATGGAGACTGTGACGGAAGCATGGACGGCAGAGCCGGCACGGTCGCCGCCGGGCGGCGTAGAGGCCATTTGTGCCGACCCCCTAAACGGGCAGCTGGGAGTAGAGAATCTTTCCCGCCCCGCTGCGCGGCAGCCGGTCTATCACGACTACCCTGAAAGACGTGCGGAGTATTCCCGTGGTGTCCGAGAGCAGAGAGACTATCGCTTCCGACAGATCAGGTCTGGTCACGTAGATCCGCATCTCTCTGTCGTCTCCGGCGCAGGCGCAGTCCGCCCCAAGCTTGGAATAGATGATCTTTTCGCAGTCGTCAAGCCCGACCCTGACTCCGAAAAGCTTAAGGAAACGGCTTTTGCGGCCGGTAATAAAATAGAAGCCGTCTTCGTCTCTGCGCGCTATGTCTCCGGTGTGGCGGAAACCGTACCATTCGTCCCCTTTAAGGAGTTCCTTGCGGTTTTCGGCATACCCCATCGTAACGTTGGGACCGCAGTAGCACATTTCTCCCTCGCCGGGACCTTCGATAAAGTCTCTTTTATCGTCTATTATAGACAGCTCCCCGCCGGGAATCGCTTTCCCTATGCTTCCCTGCTTGGAAACGGCATACTCCGGCGGAAGGTATGCCATTCGCGCGCTGCACTCAGTCTGTCCGTAAGTCGCTATGAACTTTTTGCCTGTACGCTGTGCATACTCGGCAAACTCCAGATAGATCTTCTCCTTCAGCTTGCCGCCGCCCTGCGTAAGAATTTTCAGATGAGGCCATTCTTTGGCCGTGAAACGCAGGCGCCTTAATATCTCATAGCTGTACGGCACGCCGGTAAATACCGTGATATCCTGTGAATCGTAAAAATCCCAGAATTCCGGGGACATAAGGCTCTTTGACGAGGCCACGACGGTGGCGCCCCTGTAAAGATAGCTGTTTATGACGGAAAGACCCATAGTATAGTACATAGGAAGATCCGCCATCGGACGGTCATCTTCGCAGGCGCCGAAAAATTCCGATACATATCTGGCGCTTGTTTCAAGGTTCGTCAGTTTATGCCTGACGAGTTTGGGACTGCCGGTCGATCCCGACGTACATAGAAGCATCGCAAGATCTTTGTTGACAGGGTAGAAGCGATGTCCCGTCTCCGCAAGCACGTAGCCGTAACGCCTGAAAACGGCGCGGCATTCCGGAAACTCGCCAAGGCAGCGCTCCGGAAGCCACATATAGGGCGGTGTGTAAGTCTGCTTTAAAACGGCAAGCTGTGTCCTGTCGATCGCTGCACTCAGCAAAAGAGGCACAGTGCCGTTGTCCATGAACGAAAGATAACCGGCTATCGCGCCGGCGCTGTTTTCGCAAAGGCAGAAGACAACAGCTCCGCTGCGCGCGAAGTTCTTCATCTCCGACATGAAGGAGCAGAGCTCTCCAAAGGATATGCTCAGCCCCTGGTCGTCTATGACAGCAGCCCTGTCACGGGGCCTGGCTTCCAGCCCTAAGTACAAACCTTACACCTCTCGTACGAACAGACTATGCCGGTTTGATCTAACCCATAAAGTTCAGTATATCCTGAACCGTAACGAATGTTCTGAGATCGTCTCTTGTGAGTTTCTTCGAGAATTTGTCTTCCATGAGCACTATAAGGCTGAGCGCTGCCATCGAATCCCATGTGTCGATATCTTCAAGCGCGGTCTCCGGCTTCAGTTCGCCTTCAGCCATATCAAGAACTTCTTCCTCAAGAAGCGCAAGTTTTTCTTTGATCTCCATTGTATTTCCTCCTCTTTTGGACAGCCCCGTTTGCCGGGCTGCTATTGCTGTTGTTAATTATATTCCCGTTCCGCGTTAAAGGACCATGCAGCCGTCCGCGCCGATTATCTGCCCGGACACATATGACGCGGAATCTGAAGCAAGAAATAGATAAACGTTCGCTATATCTTCCGGCAGGGCCATCCGGCCGAGCCCTATATTGCCTGTCTTCTCCTCAAAACGGCCGGACATTTCAGCCACGAGTCTTTTTGTGGCGACCATCCCCGGAGCTACCGCGTTGACCCTTATATTCTGCGGGGCAAGCTCTTTAGCCGCGGATTTTGTCAAAGCGACGACCGCGCCCTTGGCGGCGGAGTACGCCAACTGTCCTGCCGCTCCGTTGGTGCCTACGATGCTCGCCATGTTTATTATGCTGCCGCCGCCGCTCTTTGCCATAAGACGCGAGGCGTACTGCATCATCTCGATCATCGCGAAGACGTCCACCTCAAACATCTTCCTCAGCTTATCCTTGGAGATCATGCCGAGCATCTCGTATGAGATGATAGCGGCGTTGTTCGCAAGCACGTCGAGCTTTCCGCATTCTTTTTTCACACGCATGAAAGTCGCTCTTACGCTGTCGGAAGCCGTTATATCGGCCCTGACATGTATTATCTCGCCGCCGGAAGCAAGCCTGCCTTCCTGCGTTTCAAATTCGGCCGAAGGCAGATCAAGCGAGTAAACGCGCGCACCCGCCTGCGCAAAGGTCTCGGCTATAGCTTTGCCGATTCCTCTTGCCGCCCCGGTCACGACGCAGATCTTATTTTCAAGCCGAAGCATCCTGTCCCCGCCCTTTATGCTTTCATATCTACGCCGTAGCGCTCAAGGATCTTTATCCCGTTCAGGTATGACCCGTAATGCAGAACGTCTTCCGTCTCGAACATGACGTCGAAAATATCTTCAAGACGCGAGATCAGCGCCATATGCGCAAGGGAATCCCATTTATGGACGCTCTCGAACGTAAAGGATTCGTTCAGTTCGCTTTCGGCAGCTCCGAAAATATTCATAAAGACTTCATTGTATTTGCGCAGGTTCTCGCCCATTTCCATTCCTCCTGTCGGTACGCCTCATACCTATATATCAGTATAATCTATAATCCCGTCTTTGTAATACGCGTCTGTTTCAAGAACCGGCAGCACCGCGTCCGGGGATATGAACGCGTCAACTATGCCCCACGAAAGACCTATGCCGAAGCCCATCATGAAGACATGCATCAGTGAAGAGTCCTGCACGCCGCCCAGGGCGTCGCAGAGCGTCAGAGGTATGGACATGCCTCCGGTATTGCCGTATCTGTCAAGCGAGCGGTGAACTTTTTCCTTGGCCAGCTTCAGCTTGTTAATAAGCTGTTTTACTATATACCAGTTGGCCTGATGTATCGCAAACAAGTCATAATCGGACGCCGCAGCGCCGGTCTTATCAAAGAAAGCTTTGGCTGCCTTCGGAACGTCTGAGATGGAAAACTGGAAAACGTCGGCCCCGTTCATTATCTGGTAGTAAGGCATATGCTCGCACTCGTCGCGGCCGACAAAAGGTTCATGCGGCGCGGAATTATCCCTCGCTCCTCCTGCCGGTATGATTATAGCCCTGTATCTGTCGCCGTCGCTCCAGATGCCGCCTTTGATCTGAGGAGCGTTTTCAGACCTTTCTATCAGCACGGCCGCCCCGCAGTCGCCGAAGAGCATCGCGGACGACTTGTCGTTGGGCCACATGGCTTTGCTTGACGTCTCGGCGACTATCACCAGCGCCATCTTCATATCGGACGAAGACATCATCGAGCAGGCCGTCTGAAACGCGCAGACAAAGCCGGAGCAGCCGAGGTTGACGTCGAATACGGCGCAGTCCTGCGAGAGGCCGAGCCTGTGCTGGAGCACAAAAGAGGTGGCGGGACGCTTGTAATCCGGCGACTGGGTAACAAAGATCAGAGCCCCGACAGAAGCCCTGTCTATATTCTTTTCCCGCAGCAGCCTGTCGGCGGCTTCGAAGCCGAGATCCGACGCGGTCTGTTCTTCGCGGGTCACATGCGTTTTTTCTATGCCGGTGAACGCCATGAATTTATAGACGTTCTCCTCGCCGAATTTCGGGATATAGCTTTTTATATCAACGACCTGTTTCGGCACTGCCACGGAGATTCCCCTGATCGCTATATCGCTGAAGTTAAAGTAAGGCATCTCTATTCCTCCTGTTCCGAAGGCGAAACGAGGCCGTCGTCAAAGCTTTCGTCCGTTTTGAGCAGCGGCAGGATATCGCAGGCTTTGATCTTCGCATCCACTATGCCCCATGAAAGGCCGACTCCGAAGCCGCACATCAGGGGACGTATTATCCTGTCGCCGTTCTCATTGCCGTAGTATTTGGTAAGAGCAGTTGGGATCGACGCAGAACTCGTGTTTGCGAATTCGTCTATTGAGACCAGCATCTTCTCGAGAGGGAAGCCGGTGCGTTTTGCGACCTGCTTCATAACGTACAGGTTGGCCTGATGAAGCACGAGACAGTCGTAGTCGTCGGGAGTTGTCCCGGCGTCCCGCATGAATTCGTTTATCATTGCCGGGACGTCGGTGATGGTGAAGTTGAAAACGCCGACGCCGTCCATCAGCGAGCCGTATTCTTTCCACTTCAGGTGTCTGTGGTGGGAGTTGACGTGAATGATGGACTTATAGCGGCTGCCGTCCGTTCTGAAAGCGCAGGCGATCGGTTCGGCGCTTTCGTCGCGCTCAAGAAGCACGGCCGCAGCGGCGTCGCCGAAGAGCATCTTCCCCGAGTCGTCTTTAGGGTACAGCGTATTAAGTATCTGATCCCTGTATGCGGTGTCACCCAAAAGCAGCAGCGCATATTTCAGCTTCGAGCTCTGCATCAGGCTGGCCGCAATGTTTATCCCGTTCACAAAACCGGAGCAGCCAAGGTTCACGTCAAAAGCGATGCAGTCCATCGGCAGACCGAGCCTGTACTGAAGCACGCACGCGGTGGCGGGTTTTGCGTAATCAGGCGTCTGCGTAACGAAAACAAGCGCGCCTATCTCATCGACACAGATATTTCTGCCCTCAAGAATCTCTTTTGCGGCGGCGCACGCCAGATCCGCTGTGGTCTGCTTTTCCGGCGATACGTACTGCCCCATGACCCCGGTGGATTTCTTAAACTTCTGCACCGTCGCCTCTCCCATCAGCGGCTTAAACCTGTCAACATCCAGCCATGACGTGGAAACAGACGTCAGAAGCGCAGAGATCCTTATATTGTCAAATACAGATGTTATCATCTAAACCTCCGGTAAGCTCTCAGTGTCGTGTCTTTATGCAAGACGTCCGCTGTCAATGGAGACAGAAGTACCCGTTATCGTTTTCGCGCTGTCGCTGAGCAGAAACGCGCACGTCGCCGCGACTTCGTCCGGCTGCACGATGCCGGCGTAATGCTGCGCAAGATGAGAAGCTGCGGCGGAGGATTCCTTCCACTCCTTGAAAAAGACGTCCATCATACCTGTGTTTACCCAGGTCGGACGGACAGTGTTGACTCTTATTCCGCGGCCCCCCAGTTCCTTTGCCATGCATCTTGCTGCGGCTTCAATTGCCGCCTTGGAGGTGCAGTAGGAAAGCTTGGCTTTATCGCCGAGCAGGCTTGCGACGGAAGAGACCGCGACGATGCTGGCCGGCGTTGATACGTTTTTCTTTTTCGTGATGCATTTAGCGAATTCCACAAAAGCATAAAGGTTTACCGTCATTACGGCGTTGATATCGGAAGTCCTGAGCATCGCAAGAGGCCGCATCTGTGAAAGCCCCGCGCTGTAGACAAGTCCCGAGAACGGTCCCATATCGCTTACCGCGGCGTCGACTACCGGCGCTATCGTATCGGTATTGCTGAAATCGCAGACGTAATAATGATGACCTTCGCCTTCCATGGCTGAAAGCGTTTCCTTAAGCTTATCCTCTCTGCGAGCCGCTATCGCCACCCTGGCGCCGAGTTTGCTCAGATATACGGCGACCGCGCTGCCGATCCCGGAAGAAGCTCCGGCCACAAATATATTTTTACCCGTAAGATCAAGCGGATTCAACATTTTATGTTCCCTCCCCGCCGGTGCAGGCAGTTATTCTATCGAACAGTACTCGTAATGCTCTTTTTTCTTGAGTTCGTCCCACGTCGCTCTTGTCATCGCCGTTATGGCGACATCGTGGAATTTCCCGTATTTCAGTATGTGCTGCTTCAAAACGCCCTCTACGTCGCAGCCGGTAAGCCTGGCAAGCTTGACGAGCTGCCGGTTGTCCGTCATTACGTACGAATAGAATTTATTAAGGCCGAGCTTATAGAATATATAATCGCGCATATTGCAGCGGATGTCCATTATGAGGTTCAGAGAGCGGTATTTTTTCTCGGCTATAAACATAAGCCCCGCCTCGCACCTTTTGTTTACATAGTCGATATCAGTTATGCAGTTCAGCCCGACAGGCACTCCGTCGCACCAGATTATCCAGCGCATCTGAGTCTTGTCCTGCTGAAGCCTTTTGAACCATTCCCTCTGTTTTTCCATATCGACCTTGACGTCATTAAAGAGGTATTCTGTGATATCGGGGCGCGCCCTCCACTCCATCAGGCGTTCGAGGTCATCTTCAGTTACTCTTTTCAGTTCAACTTTCATAATAAAAACTCCCTACTTCTTCAGATGTCTTTCATCAAGCTCTTTGAAGAACTGGTCCCACTGTGAACGTATCAGCGTCTGGTTGTACTGGTCAAGTACCCACGAACGGTTCTGATTCTCAACCGGACGGATAAAATCTTCATATGTCATTTCAGATATCGCGTTCGTGTCAAAGACCTTAATGCCCTTGTTGATGAAGAATCTATAATACTCACTGTCCCCTGGCAGATAAACTTTCTTTCCCATATAGATGAGCATATAGATGTTCGTAGCGCCGCAGATCCTCTCCGAGCCGAATATCGCTATATCAACATGCCACAGCTTTGCCGTATATTCATCAAGCGGTATAACATGCGTGAGCAGATCGAGCTTTTCGCCGAATATTTGCGCTGCTTTTCTCTTTACCGCATTGACGTACTCCCATCCTCCGTACTGGCCGTTCAGTCCGCTGTCGCCGTATGCCATCGGGATAAATATCTCCAGATCTTCGTCGGCAAACTTTTTCAGGCTGTCCAGTATCTTCAGGTGATTATTGAACTGGAACATATTATGAGCTATCTGGATGCGAACCGGGGAATCCGCAGGTTTATCAGGCGGGCGAACTGCGTCGATGGCGTCGTTGGAGTTCCCGTTCCTTCTTGTCGGAAGCGCGATATATATGCACTTGGCGTCTGTTTTGAATTCGCTTTTGAACCGCTCTTCATCGGTAGGCGCCGTCATTACGATATACGGGATGACTTCCCTGATGCGGCGGTTCAGCTTGTTGATTATCCTGTCCTTGAAAGAATGTTCTTCTCTTTTCCAGAGCCAGATATCCCCGCTCCATTCGATCCATGCGAGTTTTTTATGGAACTTCCTGCACAGAGCAAGTATTGCGACCGGCAGTGTGCCTATAAACATCCCGTGAATGATTATATTGTCGGCGTTGGAGAAGAGGCGGTAAAGGTAACGTGCTTTTTTAAGTCTTCCGCCTTCGCAGAGATAAAGTATGTCGTCTCTTTCGGCAAGCTCCGGCACATATTTGAGAATGGATTTTTCCCTCATGATAAGGTATTTGTGGTCGGCCGCATCTTCTCTTGCGTCGACCATTTTCCAGTAGCCGCCGAGCGTATGAGGTGTCCCGAAGAAGAGATACAGATATTTTATGCGCTGCTTTTTCAGCGGCTCGAATGCATGCCCCGATTCCATACAATCATAAAATTCCTGCCATTTTTCCACAACGGCGTTATAATCCAGCATCGCTTTCGCCCAGTCGAAATCCTTATCTCTGTCCGGCAGAGGAGCGATAAAATCGTCAAAGCTCATATTGGATATGTCATCAAGCGCTGTAACAGGGTATCCGTTGTCGGAAAGGAACTTATACAGGAAGGTCCCTTTCGGCAGGAAGATCTTTTTCCTCATACGGGCCAGATAAAGCAGAAGATTGGGATTCAGCGGCCGGTGACCTCCGAATACCGCGATATCAATTTTGTCAAGGAAGCGGAAATAAGTATCTTCATCAACGTTTCCGTTGTTGAGAAGTTTGGGGCGGAACCCGAGTACCTTAGCGCCGTAGTCGGAAATTGACTTTCGGTAGGCATCCGAAGAGGGCGTTCCGTATTCGTTGGCCATAGTGTAGTGCATTGGGATGTATACTTCCTCGATCTCGCTGCGGTGCCCTTTCAGCAGCGAGAGGCTGTTTATCAGATTTTTATGTCCGTTGTAGGTCAGCCCGTCGTAGCCCACAAGTATCACCGGTTTGTGCGGAGGAAGCTTTGTAGCTGCGCTTACTTGTTCAACAAGGTCTTCGTAGGAAGCATACTGTTCGACCCTTCGTTCCTCGGCTTTTTCTTTGGCCAGCATCTCCGCTTCAGCTTCCGCTTCAGCTTCGGCTTCAGCCTGTTTTACCGCGTCTTCCACCCGTTTGTTTGCTTTTGCTTTTTTCGCCTGTTTTACTATTTTTTCAAACCACGGCAGGTCTTCGCAGGATGAGGCCGCTTCTTTTTCCTCTCTTTTTTCGGCGGCACCCATATCCGTACTGAAAGCAGGCTGTTCATCGCAGAGCGGAACTTTTTCCGCCAGCGGAAGTTCAATATATATCAGTCCGCTCTTGTCACGCGCTATGGCTGTGCCGTCTTCTCTTTCATTCCTGTATTCGCTGAAGGAGGCTTCCTCAGCCGCCTGTGTCTCTATATCCTTTTCGCAAGCCGCCGTTTCGCGGTCATCCCTGACCTCATCGGCGGTACAGACCGGGCCTTCTTCTTTTGCGGAAAAGATATCGACTCCGGGGAACTCAAGGTATATCTCACCGCTTTTGTCGCGTTTTACGGCACGGCTCCCCGCGGAGCGCTTTATGCTCATGCGCCTGCTTTTCTTTAACTCTTCCTCGCGGAAGCGCTCTTCCTCCTCCGCTATAGCGCGGATACGCTCAAGCTCTTCCTTTACGGCCTCTTCGATAAGGACCCCGCGTTTTTCCTCCTCCTGCGCACGTCTTTCTTCGATAACATTCGTTAAGGCCTGCACATGTGATTCGGAAGGAGGCGTCGGCAGATCGAAATATTTGTAATAACCGCTGAAGGAACTGCCGTGCAGCGGCTTGTCTGAAGGCAGCGTAAGCCCCACGCAGAGAATATTGTCTCTTACATATTTTTGCAGACGGTTCTTTAATTTTTCTTTAAAGTTTTTGGCAGAATCGTTCCTCCAGTAAAGGAGATCGGTTGAATGCTCGATCCATACCGATTTTTTCAGGTTTTTCTTTTTTGCGCATATCAAAAGAAGAGGAAAGCCGAAAGCGCCCCTCAAAGACGAAAGCGAATGCCATACAACGACGTCGGCTTTTTTCATTTGTTTTTCAACGGCGCGGACGACGGCAAGCCTTTTTCTGAACGTGCGCTTTGCAGGCTTGTCAAGGAATATGAGCCCCGGGAAATCCAGCAGAACCGGGTAATTTTTTGTTACGTACTCCCTGTCGGCCATTATCAGGAACTTATGATCTTTCAGATCGAAGCGTTCCTGCATCATCTCTATTACGCGATATGTCCGTATCGTGTCCGACGGCAAAATATGCAAATAATTCAAAGTAATGTCCCTTTCCCTTTATATCGGCAAAACCTTAAGAAAAACAGCGGTTCTTTGCAAAAATGTTTTCAGGCGTTCGTGCCCAGCCTCTGGCACTGATATTTGCCGCTTATGATATCATCCACCCATTTTTTGTTTTCAAGATACCAGTTCACGGTCTTTCTTATACCGCTGTCAAATGATTCCGACGGCTGCCAGCCGAGTTCGCGCTTTATCTTCGACGCGTCTATCGCGTAGCGCCTGTCGTGTCCCGGGCGGTCCTTTACGAAAACAATCTGATCTTCATAGCGGCCGTTCTTTTTGGGAGCGATCTCGTCGAGTATCGAGCATATCGTTTTTACTATCTCAATATTCTGCTTTTCACAGTTTCCGCCGATATTGTACGTTTCGCCCGGTTTGCCCTTCGTCATTACCGTATAAAGGGCGGAGCAGTGGTCGTCCACAAAGAGCCAGTCTCTGATATTTTTCCCGTCTCCGTATACCGGCAGCTCTTCTTCGTTAAGAGCTCTGTGTATTATCAGCGGTATAAGTTTTTCAGGGAACTGGCGGGGACCGTAGTTGTTGGAGCAGTTTGTGGTAAGGACGGGGAGTCCGAACGTATGATACCATGCGCGCACAAGGTGATCCGACGAAGCCTTTGACGCTGAATAGGGTGAATTCGGAGCATAGGGAGTGTCTTCGGTAAAATAGCCCGCGGCGCCGAGACTGCCGAATACTTCGTCAGTGGAGATATGCAGGAAGCGGAAAGCGTCTTTCGCTTCTCCGGCAAGAGATTCGTAATATCTGCGCGCGGCTGTAAGCATCGAAAAAGTGCCTTTTATGTTTGTTTCAATAAAATCGCCGGGAGCGTCTATGGAACGATCCACATGGCTCTCAGCAGCAAGATGAAAAACGGCGGATACTCCGTATTTTTTTAAAGTGTCGAAAACGGAGGGGGTATTGCATATGTCTTCTTTTACAAAAACAAAATTCTCTTCGGGCAGATCCTCAAGCGATGAATAATTGCCCGCATAGGTAAGCTTGTCGAAAGCGACGACCCTGTTTCCCTTTGCGATAAGATAACGCGTAAGATTGCTTCCGATAAAGCCGGCCGCACCGGTGATAAGATAGGTTCGTTTTTCCAAGAGACATACCTCCGCTTCTGCATATTT
This sequence comes from Synergistes sp., assembly GCA_017537925.1. GTDB lineage: Bacteria > Synergistota > Synergistia > Synergistales > Synergistaceae > Synergistes. Next base: position 15,431 of record JAFYJW010000032.1, read on the forward strand.
GTATAAAGCCGAACTGTTTAAAGGTCAATTTATAACAGAATCAAAACGCTGCCCCAGAAAAAATACAGGAGCAGGACAAAACAGGGCTTCTGTACAGAAGCCCTGTTTTTATTATATTCAGGAAGCTCTACTGCGCACTGCGAATCTTGTTGGCACGAGCCGCAGCCTTATCTCTTACAGTCTTTACCCCGGACTTCTTCGCAGCTTTCTCCAGCCACTCAATGGCCTTATCCTTGTCTTTCTTTACGCCTCTGCCTATATCATAGTAAATGCCAAGGACATACATGGCCGTTCCGTGTCCCTTTTCGGCCGCCATCTTTATATATTTAATACCTTCCTTATAATCTTTCTTTACGCCCTTGAGCGGATCCATATAGGCTTTGCCAAGTACGTAAGCGGCATCCGAACGTCCGGCATCTGCAGCTTTTTTCAGATATGCCATGCCTTTTGTGATATCTTTTTCGACGCCTTTGCGCCCCTGTGTGAGATACCAGCCTGCAGTGTAAGCTGCCTGCATATTCTCCTTCTCGGCCGCTTTCACATACTGCTCGAGGGCTTCCTTGAACTTATGCTCCTTCGCAAGCTCAACTCCGCGCTTGAATTCCGCAGAACCGTCCGAACTGACGGCATTGGAACCGCCGTTTGAATTGCCGACCAGATAGATAGCCGCGATCACAACAAGGACCGCGATTATCCCAATTATTATCTTTTTCTGCTTCGCATCGTTTTCTGCCATTTTGATATACTCTCCTTTATACAAAGTTATATTAATTTATATCTGCAAAAGCCGGTTTTTATTTTTAGCCTGCCGTATCCATCTCCTCCGGGCACAAAGTGCAGTATTTTTTACACCTTATTATACCATTTGTCAATATAAGATTTAAGCTGTCAGCGCCGCAGGCGGCGCAAAAAGCTCGTTTTTATTCGTTGATTTTCCTTTTAGTATCCTCTATGAGCTGCTTCCTGAACACTATAAAGTAGAGGATCGCGACAAAAACTGCCGCGCCTATGATATTTCCCGCCGTGACCGGGATAAGGTTTCCGATATATCCTGAGATCGTGAGCTTTTCTATTGCTTCCAGCGGGATGCTGCAGTGCGAAAGCACTGAGCTGTCACCCTTGAGAAAGAGACCTAAAGCTATAAAATACATATTTGCTACGCTGTGCTCGAAGCCCATAGCGACAAACGCGGATACGGGGAGAGAACATACTATAAACTTTCCTGTCATATCAAGCGCCCCGAACGCCATCCATACCGCAAGGGCGACGAACCAGTTGCAGAGGATGCCTCTGACGATCATTTCAGGCAACGGTATGCTCACCTTGGCAGCGGCTATCGAAAGGGCGTTCTGCGCGGCGGCCGGAGAAAGGACTCCGCTCATATAAATAAGCAGCGCGAAGAAAACGCCGCCCGCAAGATTTGAGAAATAGACGACGACAAGATTGCGCAGAGCGGCTCCCGCAGTGACGCGGCCCGAAAGAACGGCTATCGGCATTATACAGTTGCCCGTAAAGAGTTCTCCGCCTGCTGCGACCACCAGCATCAGACCGAGAGAGAAGACCAGTCCGCCGATCAGCTTTGCAATGCCGGCTCCTGCGACTGCGGCTGCATCCTGGGTGACCACCGTCATGAAGCAGCCACCCATAGCGATATAGGCTCCCGCAAGAAAGCCCATCACTATCATCTGGGGTACGGAAAGCCGCGTCTTGGCCGCCGCCGCGTTTACCGCGGCAGACGCTATCTCCGCCGGCGTTTTGTAATTCATCGTGTTTCCTCCGCTCTGCCGCGCCGAAGCGGCTGTAATGCATCCATATAAATTGCATAAATTACGCGCCGCGCATCGGGACTTGGCAGGCAAAAAACATAAAACTCAGGCGTTCTTTGCGCCTTTATTACACGGCATGATAACAAACAGCTGCCCTAAGAATTATTTTCACTGTTTCCTGATGTTTATTTTAAAACACAGAGGCAATCTTCATGCACGAAAAGCAGGGTCTTTAACATAGATGGAGCCGACTTCCGGACTCGGACCGGAGACCCCATCCTTACCATGGATGTGCTCTACCTGCTGAGCTAAGTCGGCATCTGTTCTTTCATATTAAAAAAAATGGTGGTAGGAGTTGGATTTGAACCAACGTAGGCTCTCGCCGACAGATTTACAGTCTGTTGCCTTTGACCACTCGGCCATCCTACCGCCAGAACTGCGCCGCAAACGGCGTACGGGAAAGATTTTACCGTATATTGCGCTTTTGTCAAGACGGGAAAAAGCGTGCTGCGGCAAAAATTTTCCAATTACCATCCGTCAGATGCTGGAGCACATGACCGCCGGGCTTTACGTAAAAACGGGCTTCCGACACTTTCTGACATTCCTGTTTCGTAAAGCTCAGAAGCGAAAAACGGCAAATATTAAAAAGCATGCGGTGTGCTATAATTGGCAGCAGAAAGTGCGGCGGGCACAGGCTTTCGCGCAAAATGTGCCTGTTATGCGCGCTTTACAGTAAAAAAACAGCAAAAAGATTCAGAACTTAAACTCCAGAGAAAAGGGGTGTGCCGGAACGCAATGAAAAAATATCACGGCGGCATGAAGTGGGCGGCGCTGATATGCGCTGCCGCAATACTCTCGGCTTCGGCTGCGGGAGCCTCAAGCCTCGGCAGCATCCTTAAAAAGGGCGCGCTCGGCGCGGCGGGCGCATGGCTCGTTACCGCGATATCCCCCCAGATGAATGATTTTATCAACAAGCTGACTTTCAACAGAGGGGTAGGATACGAAGGCTATACAAAGGTCGTGCCGATAGTATCTATAGGAGACGGCACGAGGATAGGAGCGGCCCAGGTGGGAGCGGCTACGCAGAGCGCGATCGACAGCACTAAAGCCGTAGCTCAGCTCGAAGGAGAGTTCAGCAGTCTCCGCGCCACAGCGCTCATCCCGATCGATTCGACAAATCCGCTTCAGCGCTTCCGCCGCGTCAAGGGCGTAGGCGTAACGGCGATAATAAACGTAAAACTGTAGGTGATAATTTAATATGTCCGACTACCGTCCGCAACTTTCAGATATACAAAAGGCGAAGCAGCGCATAAGCAGCGTTGTGACAAACACGCCCCTTATGCTGAACATCCAGCTCTCCGAACGCTACGGAGCCAACGTCTGGCTCAAACGGGAAGATCTGCAGATAGTCCGCTCCTACAAGATTCGCGGCGCGTACAATAAGATTTCGAGCCTGGCACCGGAAGAGCTGGCGAAGGGAGTCGTCTGCGCCTCAGCCGGGAATCACGCACAGGGCGTCGCCCTTACCTGCAACAAAATGGGAATCAAGGGCACAATATTCATGCCCAAGCCGACGCCGAAGCAAAAAATCAACCAGGTGAAGATGTTCGGCAAAGACAACATCGAGATAGCGCTGTACGGCGACACCTACGACGACTGCTGCGCCGAGGCGCTTTCCTACTGCAAGAAGAGCGGAGGCGTCTTCATACATCCCTTCAACGACCCGCAGATAATCGAAGGGCAGGCGACGCTGGGACTCGACATATTGAACGAAGCTTTCGGGGACTTCCACTACATACTGCTGCCGATCGGCGGCGGCGGGCTAATGTCCGGCGTGGGGAGCGTATTTAAAAGCCTGAGCCCGGACACCTGCGTAGTGGGCGTCGAATCTTCGGGTGCTGCGTCGATGAAGGCGGCTTTCGACGCAGGGCATCCCGTCGATCTGGCTGAGATCGACACCTTTGCCGACGGCATCGCGGTGCGCCGCGCAGGCGACCTGACGTTCGACATCTGCCGCAATGTGGTGGACCGTCTCGTACAGGTTCCCGAGGGACAGATTTGCACCACGATACTAAGGCTCTACAACGAAAGCGCGATAGTCGTGGAGCCGGCAGGAGCCGTGTCGGTGGCGGCACTCGAACAGCTTAAGGACGATATACGCGGCAAAAACGTCGTCTGTGTGATAAGCGGAAGCAATAACGACATCACGCGTATGGAGGAGATAAAAGAACGATCCCTGCTGCACGAGGGGCTGAAGCATTATTTCATACTGCGCTTCCCGCAGCGGGCCGGCGCGCTGCGCGAGTTCCTCGAAAAGGTGCTCGGCCCGAACGACGATATAACGCACTTCCAGTATTCGAAGAAAAATTCCCGCGAGCGCGGACCGGCGGTCGTCGGCATAGAACTTCAACGCTCCGAGGATTTCGCGCCGCTCATCGAAAGGATGAAGGAACAGAATATAGTCTACGAATACCTGAACGACAAGCCGGATCTCTTCCAGTTTTTGATTTAGTCCGGGAGATCCGATAGAACGCTCCAGCGCGCCGCACAGCGCGGCGGCAGCAGCCCGATACTGACAAAGACAGCAAAAAACGGCGGTCATGTTTTTTCAAACAGCCGCCGTTTTTTGCTGTTATTCAGGCTTTTTGCTTTAAAATCAATTAAATATTATATTTACAAAAAAATAACTCTGACATATAATGTATGCCATCTTTTCAAATATTTCCTCAACGGAGGGATGACGGCAGCCATGACGTGACGCATTGTTGTGACTCGTGTACCGAGTCCGTCGGTTTCTGTGATCCCTCCGCACACCCTCTCCTGACAGAGAATCAAGCTGTTCTGCGTTTTTTTGGGCGTGCCTGTGGGAACGCTGCACAGCAGCCGCATGCCTGCCGGGCGCATTTTGGCTTTTCGCCTGAAAAAACAAGGAGGTAAGAAAATGGATAAGATGTTTATGTCAAAGAACGGCCCAGCCATAGCCGGAGCCATCATCGGCGTCATCGGGGCGCTTCTGGTGAAATTCGGCAACCCCGGAAACATGGGCTTCTGCGTCGCGTGTTTTACGCGCGACATAGCCGGCGCTTTTGGGCTGCACAGGGCTGCCGTCGTTCAGTATCTGCGCCCTGAGATAGCGGGATTTATCATCGGAGCTTTCATCTCGGCGCTCGCTTTCTCGGAATTCCGTCCGCGCGGCGGATCCTCTCCGATGGTACGCTTCGCGCTCGGCTTTTTCGCAATGATAGGCGCGCTGGTTTTCCTCGGCTGCCCGTGGCGCGCATACCTGCGTCTCGCAGGCGGGGACTTCAACGCCGTTGCCGGCATAGCCGGACTTGTCTGCGGCATCGGTGGGGTATGGTTCCTCTGCGGCGGCTTCAGCCTCGGAGCGGCCCGCCCGACGCCGAAAGCGGCCGGGTTCGTGATGCCGCTCTTTGCCGCGGCGATACTTGTTTTCCTTTTTGTCAAACCTCTTTTCGGCCCTGAGGGGACCGGTCCGATATTCTTCTCTGAAAAGGGTCCTGGCGCGGCGCACGCCCCGATACTCATCTCGCTTGCGGCAGGGCTTGCCGTCGGCTGGCTTGCGCAGCGCACCCGCTTCTGCACGATCGGCGCCGTACGCGATCTTATGATCGTAAAGGACGCGCATCTCTTCAAAGGCATCCTTTCCTTTATAATAGCCGCACTTATCGTTAACGTGGCGCTCGGCCAGTTCAAGCCCGGCTTTGAGGGACAGCCCGTAGCCCACACGATGCATCTCTGGAACTTCCTCGGCATGCTTCTTTCGGGGCTTGCCTTTACGCTCGCCGGCGGCTGCCCCGGAAGGATGCTTATCATGTCCGGCGAAGGCGATTCCGACGCAGGAGTTTTTGTGCTCGGCATGCTGATTGGCGCGGCCTTCGCGCACAACTTCACGGCCGCAAGTTCTGCGGCAGGCATCGGCCCGCACGGAGCTGCCGCGACGATTATCGGCCTCGTCTTCTGTCTGGCCGTCGGTTTTGCTTTTAAAAATAAAATGGCATAGGAGACTCAGACAATGGAGAAGAATACTATAGACGCAAGAGGGCTCTCATGCCCGCAGCCGGTGATAGTAACTAAAGCGGCGCTCGAAAAAATGAAGTCCGGGACAGCGGAGATTCTGGTAGACACAGTCACGTCGCGCGAAAACGTTATACGCTTCACGACCCGTGCCGGCTGGAAGACATCCTGGAAAGAAACAGAAACAGGTTTTGCCGTAACAGCCGAGAAATAAATAAGCCTTTCATTCATCCCTCGTATAAGAAGCGCCCCGCAATGCAGCAAAGGGGCGCTTCTTTTATGCCTGTAAAACGGGGGAAATTATTATCTTGCCGCCGTTTCCCCGCGCAGCCTTTCCACATCGGCGCCGTATTTGACCGCGAGTATCTCTGAAATTATCGATACCGCGATCTCATTGGGAGTCTCCGCCTTCAGCGGCAGGCCTATAGGCTTGAATATCCTGTCGATATGCGCTGCGCTCACACCTTGTTCGATCAGCATCTTGCGCACGGTGGCGATCTTCGAGCGTGAGCCTATCATGCCGTAGTAGGCCCCTGGCTGTCCGTCTGTTACCGTGACGGCTTCCGCGTCGACAAGATGCCCGCGGGTCGCGATCACGATATAGCTGCGATCGTGTAAAGAGATGCCGTTTTCGTATATCTTTTCTATCGGGCAGGCAACACAGCGCGCCCACGGTATATTTTCTTCATTCGCGAACTCTTCGCGCTCATCCCACACCGTGACCTTAAAGCCGACGAAAGCTCCAAGCTGCGCCACAGCTTTTCCGACATGCCCGGCGCCGAATATCACAAGCTCGTCGCAGCGGCCGACAGTCTCCATATATATATCCGACGCGCCGCCGCAGGCCATGCCGTCTTTTTCGCCGAGCTCCTTATGCCATACGCATGAACGGCCGCCGCATCTCATCATGCGAAGAGCTTCCTGTATAGCCCCGTATTCTATCAGGCCGCCGCCGACGGTACCCGCTATGCTGCCGTCGGGACGCACCCACATAGAGGAACCGAGCGCACCCGGCGTCGACCCGCTTTCGTTTATCACTGTGCAGAGGACGCCGTAGCCCCCGTCCTGCACTTCGTCGTTTACAAGGCTCAAAAGTTTACTGTCCATTTAAAATTACCTTTCATATAATTATTTAAAACGAATCGCCCGTTATCCTGTACAGCCTTACACGCATCCCGGCGTATTATGAGCCGGCCGCGAACGCGCACGCCGGGTAATGGCAGACGCTGCAGTGCTCGCAGAGGCCTCCTGTGCCCCAGCGGCGCACAAGATCGCCCGGTTCTATGCCGGCGAAGACAAAGGGCAGAAGCTTATCGAGCGCGGTCCTGTCGTCAAACGCGACGCAGGCGGGAGCTCCGATAACGGCTACATCGCGTCCGTCCTGCGGCGAGCTTGCCCAGCCCAGCATCAGCATAGCGCCCGGAAGAGCCGGAGTGCCCTGGAATGATATCCTGCGGCAGCGGCTGCGTATCGCCCCGGGCGTCTTATCGTCAGCATCGACGCTCATGCCGCCTGTGCAAATAACGGCATCCGCTCCTTCTTCAAGAAATTTTCCTATGGCTTCGCTTATATCTTTCAGAGAATCCGTGCAGAATCTCTGTCCCAGCAGAGAACCGCCGAGACGGTCAAGCTTTTCGAGCAGCTTCGGCCGGAATGCGTCTTCGACCTTGTTGTCAACTATCTCTTTGCCGGTAGTGACAAGCGCGACCTTGAGAGGCCTGAAAGGCAGTATCGTGAAAGGCTTGCTGCCGCGAACCGCGGCTACGGCGCGCTCGACACGGTAGTCCTCCATAACGAGCGGACGTATCCTGAAGCCCGCAACGACCTGCCCCGCAAGAACGGGCCTGTGCGGCGCAAGCGCCGCAAGCACCCAGTCTGGATCCTGATTCACACGGTTGACCGTTTCGGCCAGATACCACAGCATGCCGCTTTTTTCAGCCACCAGATTGCAGCGTCCCTCTGAAGGCTCCGTCATCCGGAGGTTCTCTCCGCATAAAACCTCGCCTAAAGCGCGGGCGGCGTCATCTTCGTGGACGTCCCCCGGAGACATCTCCATGATTGAGAGATTCTCACGTCCCATGCTGCGCAGAGTATCAAGATCCGCCTCTGTTATTATCTGTCCTTTTTTAAAGCGGGCGGATTTTTTGTGATTTTTCGCGTCTATCTGCGTCAGGTCATGCGCAAGGGGCAGGCCTACCGCTTCTTCAAGCGGAATCGTCGTTATCTTCAATTGGCTTCCTCACTTTCATCCTTCGAATCGCCGCTGTTCTTCGCGGCGCATTCCGGACACGCTCCGTAAACTACGAACTGTTTGCCCTCGATCTTCATATTCTCGGGGACTTCCACGCGCTGCATCTTCTGCCCAAGCAGACAGTACATACGGCCGCAGTACAGGCACAAAAAGTGCGGGTGGTCGCCCGGGCAGCCTTCCGTATCCTGTTCATGGGCGCAGAAACGCCAGACGCCGTCAACTCCCTGGACCTGGTGGACTATATCACGCTTCTTCAATGTTTCAAGGGTACGGTACAGCGTCACACGGTCAAGATGATCCTCTATCATCGAAAGAATATCGGCATGCGAGAGCGGCACTCCCTTTCTGAAGAGCAGTTCGAGTATCAGTTTTCTCTGACGGGTAGTGCGCAGCCCGGCATCGTTCAAGACCTTCTCAACGTTATACAATACTCTCCCCCCAATCATACCTGTAATTATATTTTCTTACCGGCAATAGCGCAATTGTATTGCAAAGAGTATTTTGTTAAAGTACTCCGCGCTCATTTACGATTCATTTGCCCGAAATCATTATTTGAGGCCGCAGACCGTGCATTTTCATTATTTTTATAACAACCTGCGGCGTAAAAAAAGCAAAGTAATAAAAATGTCTATCATGAAAAAGGCACTTTGCCGTTTTTCAGTTTACTGAGATCAAAAAAGCCGTCCGCCAAATCATATCTGCCCGGAAAGAAAAAACAACACAGCAGCCGATCTTCAGGAAAAAACAGTTGACATATTAAAAAGCAGACTTTATTATTCTTCAATAGTATGCGAAGAAAGGAATCGTTATCCTTTCAGTCCGGCATCGGAGGGAAGTGCTGTAATGCGAAGAAACGGTTACATATCGGATATCAGCGGAATAGTAGTCGTAGTACGCATTATTAGCAGCGGGCTCTCCGAGGTAGCCGGCGCCTGATAGCCGCGTTACTTACGGACCGGAGCCCGAGGGCGTCCGGTCTTTTTTTATGCAGAAGATCTTCGGAAAGGGCGATTGGAATTGAAAAGTACATTCAGCATAGTTTCAGAAGACAACCCGGGCGTGCTGATGCGAATAGCAAGCCTCATCTACAGGCGCGGGTACAACATCGAAAGCCTGAGCGTCGACCGCACCGAGGTGCCCGGTCTGTCACGCTTCACTATAATCATCGAAGGCGAAGAGGGCGTTTACGAACAGATACGCAAGCAGCTCTCAAAGCTGATAGAAGTGATCGAGGTGCGCAACCTCACCGCCGAAGGGCCGTTCGTTGAACGCTGGATGTCTCTCGTGAAGGTAATGGCGCCGGTAGAACGCAGGCCTCATATCCTGCAGACAGCGGAAATATTCCGCTGCCGCGTCGTCGACCTGGGCTCGGATACCATTACACTCGAAGTCACGGGAGACCGCGGAAAGCTTGAAGCCTGCATGGCGGCCTTAAAACCTTACGGCATACTTGAGACCGCAGGTTCAGGACAGGTGGCGCTCTCGCGTACCGGCTTCGAGGCCTAAAAACAGAAACTATCAGGCGCCCGTCGCTTGTAGCGAATCATAAAGAATCAATATTTATATCTAAAAGGAGTGTTTTGATTATGGCAAAGGTTTATTACGACCGTGACGCGGATCTCGATTTTCTTAAGGGAAAGACAGTCGCAGTTATCGGATACGGCAGCCAGGGACACGCTCACGCGCAGAACCTGCGCGACAGCGGCGTCAAGGCGGTAGTCGCGCTGCACGAGGGAAGCAAATCGCGCGCAAAAGCGCAGGCGGACGGATTTGAAGTCTACACGGTAGCGGAAGCTGCGAAGTTCGCCGATTTCATCATGTTCCTTATGCCCGACCATATGCAGGCCGAGATATACAAAAAAGAAGTGCTGCCGAACATGAAGCCCGACGCGGGACTTCTTTTCGCCCACGGTTTTGCCGTTCACTTCGGACAGATAGTGCCGCCGGCGTCCCACGACGTTTTAATGATTGCCCCGAAGGGCCCGGGACACATGGTCCGCTCGATGTATAAGGAAGGCAAAGGCGTTCCGTGCCTGATAGCGATATATCAGGACGCAAGCGGAAAAGCCAAGGATTATGCTCTCGCCTACGCGTCGGCTATCGGCGGAGGCAGAGCCGGCGTAATAGAGACTACATTCCGCGAAGAGACCGAGACCGATCTCTTCGGCGAGCAGGCAGTTCTCTGCGGCGGCATATGCGAGCTCATGAGCCAGGGCTTCAAGACGCTTGTGGACGCCGGCTATCAGCCTGAGATGGCGTATTTCGAATGCATCAACGAGATGAAGCTCATCGTCGACATGATCTTCGAAGGCGGCATGAGCTGGATGCGCTACAGCATCAGCGACACCGCAAAATACGGAGATATGACAGCGGGGCCGCGCGTTATCGGAGAAGAATCGCGCAAGGCGATGAAGCAGCTGCTTAAAGAGATACAGGACGGCACCTTCGCCCGCGACTGGATACTTGAGAACCAGACAGGACGTCCGCGCATGAAGAAATGGGCAAAGGCCGCGCAGGAAGCGCCGTACGAGGCAGTCGGCAAAGAGCTGCGCAAGATGATGCCGTGGATGGAGCAGAAGGAAGTCCCGAAGTTCTAAGCTCCGTTAAACAGAATATTCCCCCCTCCGCCGAAACCGATGTTCTGCGGAGGGGCCGGAAACCATATGTCAAAGACTAAAGAAGGAGTATTTAAATGGCAAAGATGAACGGGGCCCAGATGGTCGTAAAAGCTCTGGAAGACGAAGGCGTGGAAACGATCTTCGGTCTGCCGGGCGGAACGGTCATCCATCTGTATGATGCTCTTTACGATTCTAAAATGAAACATATACTGATGCGCCACGAGCAGGCGGCTGCGCACGCGGCGGACGGTTACGCGCGCGCAAGCGGCAAAGTGGGCGTATGCATAGCAACGTCGGGCCCCGGCGCCACAAATCTTGTGACCGGAATAGCGACCGCAAACTTAGACTCGTCGCCGATAGTTGCTATCACCGGCCAGGTGGCGACGACGCTCATAGGGACAGACGCCTTCCAGGAAGCGGATATCGTAGGCGCGAGCCTTCCGCTCGTAAAGCACAGCTTCCAGGTGCGCACACCCGACCAGATTCAGCAGACTATACACAGAGCTTTCTATATAGCCTCCTCCGGACGCCCCGGTCCTGTTTTAGTGGACGTCCCGGCCGATGTACAGAAGGGCATGGGAGATTACGAATTCTCATCACGTTTCGACTTCCTGGGCTATCACCCCGAAAACATATACAACATTGCACAGATGGACAAAGCTGTGGAGCTGATAGAGCATGCCGAAAGGCCCGTGATCTTCGCGGGCGGCGGCGTGATACGCTCAGGAGCAGCAAAAAAGCTCGCCGCATTCGCGCTTAAGTACAATATTCCGGTCACGACCACGCTTCTTGGCAAGGGGGCCTTCCCGGAATCGCATGAAAGCGGCCTTGCACTCGGCATGGCCGGGATGCACGGTTACCCCGTAGCAAACAGGGCGCTGATGGGAGCCGACCTTATCATCGCGATAGGAACGCGCTTCAGCGACCGCACGACAGGCAAGCGCGAAAATTTCGCGAAAAACGCAAAGATAATACATATAGATATGGACGAGGCCGAGATAGACAAGGCGATAAAGAGCGACGTCTGGCTCATAGGAGACGCCGGACGCGTTCTTGACGCTCTCTCGTCGTCAATGAAGAAAAAAACGGTCGATCACAGCGAATGGAACAAACTTCTCTCAGAGATACGCATAAAGGAGCCTATGCCGCACAGCGAATACGGGAATGAGATAGCCCCGTGGCAGGTATTTGAGGCGCTCCGCGATATCACGGGCGGAAACGCCGTCGTGACCACAGAAGTAGGGCAGAACCAGATGTGGGCGGCGCAGCACCTGCGCATCGAAGCTCCGCGCCGCTTTATAACATCAGGAGGGCTGGGCACTATGGGCTTCGGCTTCCCGGCGGCTATAGGAGCCGCGTTCGTATGCCGGAAACAGCCGGTATGCTGCATCGCCGGAGACGGCAGCCTTATGATGAATATACAGGAGCTGGACACCTGCGCCCGCTACGATATCCCGGTGAAGGTGATCCTGCTGAACAACGTATGCCTGGGCAACGTGCGCCAGTGGCAGCAGTTCTTCTACAATCACAGGTATTCGCATACGATATACAGCCGCTCGCCCGATTTCGTGAAGCTGGCGGAGGCCATGGGAGTTGCGGGATTCTCTGCGTCGACAACTGACGATCTGCGTCCTGCGCTTGAAAAGGCCATTGCGGAGCCCGGGCCCGCGCTCGTTGACATAAGGATCCCTCAGGGCGCTCTCATAATGCCCATGGTATATCCGGGCAACTCACTGGACGAGATGGTAACGGCATAAGGAGTGAATATGAAAGCATGAACAGCGACAAAGCAAAAAAGGGTTATCTGCGCAGCCCGCACCGTTCTCTTTTGAAAGCCGCGGGATACACGGACTGGGAGATAGACCGCCCATGGATAGGCGTCGCAAACGCGTATAACGCTATAATACCGGGACACGTACACCTGCGCACGATAACGGAAGCGGTAAAGGCGGGCATCTACGCGGCAGGCGGCCTTCCGATAGAATTCCCGGTGATCGGGGTATGCGACGGCATAGCTATGAACCACGAAGGGATGAAATTCTCGCTCCCGAGCCGTGAAGTGATAATGGATTCCGTAGAGATAATGTCGCGCGCACACGCATTCGACGGACTCGTGCTGATACCGAACTGCGACAAGATAGTGCCCGGCATGGCAATGGCAGCCGCTGAACTTAACCTGCCCTCGGTAGTAGTTTCCGGAGGGCCGATGCTCGCCGGACAGCACAGGGGACGTACTCTTGACTTAAACAGCGTCTTCGAAGGAGTCGGGATGCGCAGCGCCGGAAAGATCGACGACAAAGGCCTTGCCGATATAGAAGACAACGCCTGCCCCGGATGCGGCTCCTGCTCGGGAATGTTCACCGCCAACACTATGAACTGCATGATGGAGGCTCTTGGGCTTGCTCTTCCCGGGAACGGCACGATACCTGCCGTACACGCCGGCAGAGTGCGCCTTGCGAAGGACGCGGGACGCGCCGTGATGAATCTCGTAGAGAAAAATATACGCCCGCGCGACATACTCACCGCGGACGCGTTCAGGAACGCCGTCGCGGTCGACCTTGCGCTCGGCGGCTCGACAAACACCTCGCTGCACCTTCCGGCCATTGCATGGGCGGCGGGGCTTGAGCTGAAGCTTGATATCTTCAACGAGCTTGGCGCTGTCGTCCCGCATCTCTGCTCTATGAGCCCCGGAGGCGCGCACCATATTGAGGATCTGTGGCGCGCAGGAGGAGTACCTGCGCTGATGGCGCAGCTCCTGAAGGCCGGCATGATAAAGGGCGAAACGATCACCGTGACCGGCAGGACAACCGCGGAAAATGTCGCGGGTGCTGCAGTCGCAGACGCCGAAGTAATACGTCCGATGGACAGGCCGCACCACAAAGAAGGAGGGCTTGCGTTCATAAAGGGAACGCTCGCTCCTCTCGGCGGCATAGTCAAGCAGTCCGCGGTAGCGCCTGAGATGCTCGTCCACAAGGGACCTGCCCGCGTATTTGACTCCGAAGAGGCGGCAAGCGCCGCGATAATGGCAAATCAGATAAACGACGGCGACGTCGTCGTCATCCGTTACGAAGGGCCGAAAGGCGGCCCCGGCATGCGCGAGATGCTCACTCCTACTTCTGCGATAATGGGACAGGGAAAGGGAGAGACCGTCGCTCTGATAACTGACGGCAGATTCTCCGGAGCAACTCGCGGCGCGGCTATCGGACACGTTTCGCCGGAAGCGGCAGTAGGCGGACCTATAGGCCTCGTCGAAGAGGGGGATATCATTTCGATAAACATACCGGAAAAGCGCCTCGATCTGCTCGTGCCCGAAGAAGAGCTGGAAGAGCGCCGCAAAAAGTTCCGCCCAGCGGAACAGCCTGTAGACAGCCCCTTCCTCAGCCGCTACCGCGCGTTCGCCACATCAGGCGTCGAGGGCGGCGTGCTGAAGAGAGATTGATCTTAAAAAATCTTAATACGCAGTATAAAGCGGGACGCGCAATATCGGCGCGTCCCGCTTTTTTTTTTTGTAAAAAACCGCTTTATATATCAGAAGAGCCCTGAAACTCTGCCGTTTTCGTCAACGTCGATATTGCATGCAGCCGGACGCTTCGGAAGACCGGGCATCGTCATTATCGAGCCGGTTATCGGGATTATAAAGCCTGCGCCGGCAGAAAGGCGCACTTCCCTCACCGTCAGCTTATAGTTTGTCGGGCGGCCCTTTTTATTGGGATCGTCGGATATGGAGGCCTGGGTCTTCGCCATGCAGACAAGAAGTCCGTCCTTGCCCAGATCGTGAATCTCTTTCAGATCCTTTTCCGCTTTGTCCGTATAGACGACTCCGTCTGCCCCGTAGATATCCTTCGCTATTTTTTCGATCTTTTCCTTCGGAGAAAGCTCTGTCTCGTAGAGGAAATGGAAGCTGTTCGGCTTTTCGCAGGCCTCTATGACTTTTTCGGCAAGCGCCGTGCCGCCGGCTCCGCCCTTTGCCCATATGTCGGATTCTACGACGGGCACGCCGAGCCCGGCGCATTTTTCCTGTATGAAGCGCAGCTCTTCTTCCGTATCTGTCGGGAACGCGTTGATGGCCACTACGACCGGGAGTCCGAAGGAGAGTATATTCTCCACATGCTTTTCGAGGTTCGGGATGCCTGCCTCCAGCGCTTTAAGGTCTTTCTTTGCAAGGTCTTCCTTCTTTACGCCGCCGTGCATCTTAAGGGCCCTTATCGTGGCCACTATCACTACCGCAGACGGCTTTAAGCCCGCCACGCGGCATTTGATGTCGAGGAACTTTTCCGCGCCGAGGTCCGCAGCGAAGCCAGCTTCCGTTATGAAGTAGTCGGCAAGCTTCAGCCCGTATCTGGTCGCCGTTATGCTGTTGCAGCCGTGCGCGATGTTTGCGAACGGACCGCCGTGGATGAAGGCGGGAACGTGTTCGAGCGTCTGCACCAAGTTCGGCTTGATCGCGTCCTTCAGCAGCATCGCCATGGCGCCCTGCGCTTCAAGCTCCTTTGCCGTTACCGCGCGCCCGTCGAAGGTGTATGCGACTATGATGCGCCCGAGGCGCTCCTTAAGATCCTCTATGCCGCTGGAGAGACAGAGGATAGCCATGACTTCCGACGCGACGGTAATGTCGAAGCCCGATTCGCGCGGCACTCCGTTTGCTTTGCCGCCGAGCCCTATGACGATGTTTCTGAGGGCCCTGTCGTTCATGTCGAGCACGCGCCTGAAGACTATCCTGCGCGGATCTATGCCGAGCGGATTGCCCTGCTGAATGGAGTTGTCAAGCATCGCGGCAAGAAGGTTGTGCGCGGACGTTATCGCATGGAAGTCTCCTGTGAAATGCACGTTTATGTCTTCCATCGGCACTACCTGGCTGTAGCCGCCTCCGGCAGCGCCGCCCTTTATGCCGAACACCGGGCCGAGCGACGGCTCGCGGAGAGCGAGCGTCACTTTTTTGCCCAGCTTCGCAAAGGCCTGTGCAAGGCCGACCGACGTCGTCGTTTTGCCCTCTCCGGCAGGGGTCGGGGTGATAGCCGTGACAAGTATCAGCTTGCCGTCTTTATTGTTTTTTATTTTCTCCCAGAGGCCGAAGCTGACTTTTGCCTTATATTTGCCGTACAGTTCCAGATCGTCCTCTTCTATGCCGAGTTTTGCCGCAACCTTCGTTATCGGCTCCATCTCTGTCTGCTGCGCAATTTCGATATCGCTAAGATATGACACTTTGCCACACTCCTCCTGAATTCCGCGTTATAGTCAAACATATCAGGCAGAAAGCCGCCTTAGAATTAAATTATTTTACTATTTTACCATATATACTGTAAATATCAGCGTAATTTCTAACAATTATAATTATTTAAATATAAATCTCCGTATTTAATACTTATAATTTATAAAATAGGTGAAACGATAATCAAAACATAATAATTTAAACCTCCCTTCGGACGGGCGTGCTCGCCGCATAGCTGCTTATAATGCTAAAATTGTGGGCAAAAGCGCGGTATGCGCGTTATCAAAAAAATACGACCGGAGCCGATATGAAAAAAACTTTCTCATACACAGCAATAAATATGTTATTGACCGCCGCGCTTCTTTCCGCGGGAATTTCTGCCTTTTGTCCGGCACGCGCAGCCGCCGTGACCGCGGAAGAGCTCAAACCCGCGGTATTTGAAGCCCTCGGGCACAGCGTGCCGCAGAAATACTTTTCCGACTTCAAAGGCAGGCTGACGCGAAAAGACGCGATGCGGCTCTGTCTGGAAGCAATGGGCTGGGACTTCGTCATAAGGGCGGTGGATCAGGTGGGGATCCTGCCCGAATGGCCGGAGATCGAAGGGGTATCGTATATTGCCCGGACGATATCCCCGGCGCCGCCGGAAGCACTCATTTCGTCCCCCGACGAGCCTCTTGATGAAAACGCTGTCTCGGCTTTGTCGGAGTGGCTTGCGAAATGCCGTGAAAATGTCCGCTGGAAAGCCTCCTTCGCGTATAACGATACCGAACTCATAATGATAAAACGCGGCATAGGAGATCCCGGGGGCCCCGCAAACGGAGACATTGAAAACGGCAGAAACGAACCTCTTTTCGCTGCGCTGCTTGCCGTGGATATGAAAAACATTCCCTGCCAGATCGCGACCGCCGTCATGGTCGGAGCCAATAAGGCGCCTCTTGCCACGATAGCGGCGGAAAATTTCGGCGTCATCGGCGGGATAAACGGCGGATATTTCGCGGGCGCGAAGCCGATAGGAGTCCTGAGACGCCAGGGATACACGGACAGCGCGAAATTCTGGCCCAACAGGTCGGCTTTCGGATGGAATGAGAACGGAGAGTACATTTTTATAGACGGCAAGTACACCGCAAGCATCTCGGGCGATCACCGTTTCGACAAGTTCACTGAGGTGCTTCAGGCAGGCCCTCTGCTGATAAAGGACGGAGCCCCGTCGCAGAATACTGAAAAGATACACCCGACCGTTCTTAACTTCCGCCACCCGCGCACTTTCGTGGCATCAAGCGGGAAACGTGTTTTCTGGGGGGTCGTGGACGGGAGAGACAACATGCACAGCGTCGGCATGACGATAGAGGAGCTGCGCTCTTTCTGCTCGCAGCTTTCATTTATCTCGGCGCTGAACCTTGACGGAGGCGGCTCGAGCTCTCTCTGGTGGAGGGGGATGACCTTCTCGCTGCCAAGCAACGCAAGCGACAGGGAGCGTCCCATCCCTTACGCGATACTTATGTTCGAGCCGGGAGCCGGAGTAAGACAGTAGCGCAGGCGGAAGAGCAGTCATATTACGATGTATGAAAAGAGCCGGCCGCCCGATTTTTCGTGCGTCGGCTCTTCGTTTCAGAATCCTTCGGTCATGCGCGGTGTCAGTTCCGCACAGATACCTCTTCGCCGCCGGTCAGGTTGTTGCCGCCGAAGACGATCACCTCTTCGCCCGGAGCGAGCCCTTCCGTTATCTGCACGCGGGCACCGTCTTTAACGCCTGTTTTGACCGCGCGCATCCCGGCTTTGCCATCCTTAACTATAAATATGTAAAAACCGTTGTCGCCGCTGTGAAGAGCGCCCTCCGGAACGGTCACCGCGTTCGTGTATTCTCTTTCGATTATGGCCGCTTCTCCGAACATGCCGGGACGGAGGCGCCCGCCCGCATGCCTTTCGTTATCGAGGAATATCTCGACGCTGCTGGTGCGTGTCGCTGGGTCGACATACTGGTCGATTCTTGACACGCTGCCCTCAAACGTTTCGCCGGGGAGCGCGTCGAAGCGCAGGCGCACCGGCATGCCGGTCTTCACAGCGAATATTTTTGATTCGGGGATCCTCATAGTCGCCTTGAGCCGGCTGGGATCCGCAATGTCAAGAACGGGGGATGAAGGCGATATCATAGCGCCTGCGGTCAGGCTGTAGTCGTCTAATACAACGCCGTCCATCGGAGCCCTTATTATATAGTCGTCCTTTGCTGACGCCACCCGCGCGGATTCCGCGGCGTACTGCCGCTCTTTCGCGCGCGCCGCGCTGTAGGCGGCGGACATGCTGACATATTCGGTCTCCATCGCGTCAAGCTGCTGCTTCGTGCTGAAGCCCTCTTTTTCAAGCCTGCGGTAGCGTTCGACGTTCGTTTTCGCATTTTCCATCTGGGCTTTTGCTTTCTCGCTGTCCGCGCGCGCCGACGCAGCCTGTGCCGAGGCGGAAAGTATCAGCGCATCCTGCTGCTCATGTTCAAGCACGCCCACCTGCTGCCCGCGGCGGACTCTGTCGCCGGTCTTCACGGAGAGGGAGAGCAGCCTGCCCGTGACGCGCGGCAGAACTTTGACCCTCTTTTCTGCTTCTATCGACATGCTCTGGACGATCTTCTCAGATACCGTTTTGTCTGCCGCGGCCTTTTCTGTTTTTACTATCGCGGCGGCGGCAGTCTGCGTCTTCTGTTCTTTGCTCTTTGCCGCAAAGAGGCTCCCGCGCCCGCTGTAGTAACGCGCCGCCGCGGCTGCCGCAGCCAATACGGCAATTGTTAATATGACTTTTCCAGTGGTTTTCATGCCGGCTCTTTAATGCTCCTCTCCATTCCATGAGACGATCGTGCCTTCCGTCACCTTAAGGGCGACCGAAGCTATCAGACAGTTGTAAAGCGCGCGGTTATACTCGAGCTGTGCACGGGTAAGATCCGACTGCGCGTCAAGAAGATCGAGCTGGGGAGTAACGCCCTCACGGTAGCCTATCTCTGCGAGACGCAGCGTTTCCTTTGCAAGCTCAAGGGCTTTTTCCTGCGCCCTCATGCTCTTGCGGCTCGTGATTATATCTGTCCAGGCCGTTTCCACCTCTGATCTTATATCGATATCTTTCTGCTCAAGAGCGATCCTGTTCTGCTCCTGCACGGCCTTTGCCGCGATAACAGCGCTGCGGGAGACGTTTCTGTCAAAAACCGGAATAGCAAGTGATATCTGTGCACGCCATGTGTCTCCGCTTTCATCCCTCTGACGGTACGGGTTTGACCAGCCGCTCGACAGTCCCGCGGTAAGCTTCGGCAGCATCGCGCTTCTTTCGATCTTTATCTGGTTTTCCTGGTAGCGGATCTGCTCTTCCAGACGCTTTCTGTCGGCGCGGAAGCGCAGCGCCTCTTCGAGTGACGCGGCCCTGTCTTCCGGCTCTGCCGGCTCGTAGAGGTCGCCCGAAACAGCGCGGCTGTTCTGCGGCTCTATACCCATATAGTTCATCAGGGATATCAGCGCGCTTTCATACAGCCCGTGCGCTGTGGCGAGGCTGGCTGCGTTTTCCGCCAGCTGCTGCCCGGCGCGTATCTCTTCCAGCCTGTTTGCAAGGCCGAGCTCAGCCATTTTCCGCACCTGCTTCAGGTGCATCTCAGACGTCGCGACGGCCGCTTCTTCGGCTTCTATCTGCTTTTTCTTCAAAGACACGTTGTAAAAGCGCGCGTACAGTTCGCCCGCCGCGCTGTTTTCAGCATCGGCTATCGCCATGTCGGCTATAGTTTTCACCTGCGGCGCCTGTGCGCGGATGGCGCTGTTTCTGCCGCCTGTGTACAGCTCCTGTTCGAGAGCCGCGGCTATTCCCCTGCTGCCGCTTCTGTCCGAGCCGTCGTTCGTCTGAGGCTCGCGCTGCACGTCGGCCGCAGCGGCCACCGATATCGCGGGAAGTCTGGTGCCGTCCGCCCTTATCCTGAAAGCGTCGGCTTTTACCAGATCCTGCCTCAGGCTCTTAAGTTCTGCGTTGTTCTCTAAAGTGAGCCTGAGCGCTTCTTTGATGTCAAGCGGCGCACTCTCTGCATATACCGCCGTGCAGAGCGCGGCAAAAAACGAAAATGCAAGAAAAAGGCTCCTTTTTATCTTCATCTGCCGCTTCCTCCCTGACGTCTGAGTCTCATATAAGCGTTGTAGCGGCGCAGCCTGCCGCGAACTTTATCCATTATATCGTCAAGCATAAGGTAGACGACCGGTATGACCAGCAGAGTAAGCATCGTGGAAGTGAAGAGCCCGCCTATTACCGCCACGGACATCGGCTGCCTGATCTCGCCGCCCGCGGAAAGCGCAAGCGCCACAGGCAGTGAGCCGATCATCGTGGAAAATGTCGTCATAAGTATCGCGCGAAGCCTCAGCGGCCCGGCCTTCAAAACGGCCGTCACCTTATCGTCGCCCGCGGCGCGCAGCTGATTTATGAAATCGACCAGCAGTATCGCGTTGTTGACGACGACACCGACAAGAAGGATTATCCCCATGAAGCTCATCACGGAAAGGCGCAGCCCCATAAGGGCCAGCAGGCCGAAGGAGCCGGCCGTCATCAGCGGCAGCGAGAACATTACCGTGAAGGGGTGCACAAACGATTCAAACTGTATCGCCATCACGATGTAAACGAGGATGATAGCGAATATGAGAGCTGTCGTCATATATCCGAAGCTTTCCTTCATATACTCCGAATCCCCGGCCGGCACCATGCTGTATGTGCCGTCGTGCGGCGCGTATTTCCGGAAGACTTCCTCCATTATCTTTATGCCCTCTCCGGGAGATATCCCTTCGACGTTCGCGCCTATCTGAAGCGAACGCTGGCGGTTGTATCTTTTTATCACGTTGGGGGCCTTGCCGACGGAGCTTCTTACGATGCCCTCAGCAGGTATGGTCTTGCCGTTCTTCGTAGTGATAAGCGTTTTTAAGACCTTTTCCGGGTCGTCTCTGCCCTCTCTTTCGGAGCGCAGCACTATATCGTAGCGGTAGCCGCCGTCATTGAAGGAGCCGCTCTTGTCGCCGGCGAACCAGGTGAGCATCTCGTCTGAGAGATCCCTTATGCTTACGTTCATGTCGTCCGCAAGGGCCCGGTTGAGCGCAAGGTTGATGCGGGGCTTGTTCATCTGCAGGTCTGTCGTTATGTCGACGAGGCCGCGCGAATTTTCAGCCAGATCTTTCTTTATAAGATCTCCCAGTTCGGCAAGCGCTTCGCTCGTAGGCCCCTGTATCACGAGCGTGATGTCCGAACCGCCCCAGGTACCCATTTTTATGTCCGCGTCGCGGAAGCACATCAGCTTTTCGCGCAGTCGCTTCATTATTACGGGCGCGCGCGGGCGCAGCTTTCTGTCTATCAGCTCTATGTTCAGATTGGATTTGTAGACCTCCTGTCCTGCGCCGCTGCCTACTACGCCGTAAGTGTAGGCCACGGCTTCGTCCTGCTGGATCATATCTACCATATCCCTGGTGACCTGATCGGTGACCTCAAGCGCGGTGTCGGCCGGCAGCTCGACTTCCACGCGCAGACGCCCCTGGTCCTCGCTCGGGAAGAATTCGGTGCCGAGCGAAGCCGCTATGCCAACGCCGAGCGCAAACAGGGCAGCCGCGGCAAGCAGGACCGTTTTTCTGTGACTCACGGCAAATCCGAGCACGGTGCGGTAACGTCCCTCCAGCCACTTGAACGGAGCCTCCATCGCAAGCTGCAGCGACGAAGGCGCCCTGCTGCGCCCGAGCAGGCGCGAGCATAAGAACGGGGTCAGCGTGAGCGATATTATCAGAGAGATCGATATCGTGGTAGCGACGGTTACTCCGAAAGAGTTGAAGAAGCGCCCCATCATGCCGCCCATAAACGCTACCGGCACAAAGACCGCGAGCGTGGTGGCGGCGCCCGCAAGCACCGCGAACGCCACTTCGGCGGCGCCGTCTTCCGCCGCGCGGAACGCGCTTTTTCCGCTTTCTTTATGGCGCGAGATGTTTTCCATTACGACCGTCGTGGCGTCGACGACCATGCCGACCGCAAGAGACAGCCCCATCATCGACATATTGTTTATCGTTATCCCCATCCAATAGAGTACCGACATGCTGCCTAAAAGACAGACCGGTATCGTGATGACGGCTATAAAGGTGGCCCGGATGGTCCTCAGGAAGAGGAACATGATAACGGAAGTGAGGCAGACCGACAGCACTATATCCCAGAAGACGCCGTTCATCGAGTTAAGTATGAATTTCGCATTGTCGGAAGCCACGACAAGCATCGTGCCCGGAGGGGCTATGCTGTTCAGTTCCTTTATCCTCTCGCGCACCAGACGGGAAAGCAGGACTTCATTGGCTCCCTTCTGCTTGCGCACCATCACCATGATAGTCGGCCTGCCCTCGTAGAGCGATCCGCTGCGCCTGTCCTCAAAGCCGTCCTCGATGCGCGCTACGTCGCGCAGGCGTATCACGACTCCGTTTCTGACCGCGACTGGCAGATATTCCATCTCGGCGGCGGAGGAGTATTCCCCTTCTATCCTTATCCCGTATTCGCGCGTGCCTGTCTCGACGCGTCCGGCAGGCAGCTCGACGTGCTTGTTGTATATCGCGTTTTTGATATCCTTTGTCGTAAGACCGTAGTTTTCGAGATCCCTCGGGCGCAGCCAGACGCGCATCTCACGATCCCTGAAGCCGGCGAGCTGCACGCCGCCGACTCCCTTTACCGTCTGGAGGCGCTCGGTAACGATCTTGTCAACAAAGCGGGAGAGCGTCTTCATATCGGTGCGGCCGTCGTTTTTGACGGCTATGTTCATGATCGGGCGGTCCGACGGGTCAAATTTATCGACCTGGGGATCGTCGCAGTCGTCGGGAAGGCGGTTGGTCGCCATGCTGACCTTGCCGCGCACGTCTGCCGCGGCAAAATCTATATTTCTGTCGAGTTCGAATTCGATGACGATCACGGAACGCCCTTCGTAGCTGCTCGAGCTCATGTTTTTTATTCCTTCTATCGTATTTATGCGCGCTTCCAGTACGTCGGTCACATCGTTGTCTATAATGGCGGGGCTTGCGCCGTCCATGCTGGTGCGCACGACGACTATGGGGAATTCCACGTTGGGCATCCTCTCAACGCCTAAGTTTTTGTATGAATATATGCCGAACACGACTGTCGCGATCGTAAGTATAAGGACCGTAACGGGACGCCGCAGTGAAATATCTGTAATCTTCATATCTATGAACCACTCCCGCGAAAACGGCGGCAATTTGCCGCGTTACGTTATTATACAGCCGTTATGTGTAAATTTTATGACACTTATTTAAATGTGATTCATAATACATCGGACGGCATGCCCGGCTTAATGTCCGCGGCGGCGTTTGCGTGTATAATACTATGGTTACGCGGCTTATCCGGGAGGTTTTTTTTTGGCGGGGAAACGAAGAAGCGGAGTCATCATGCATATATCGTCGCTGCCGGGATCGTTCGGCTCGGGCGACTTCGGAAGCGGCGCGCGATGCTTTGCAGGCATGCTGGCGGGCGCCGGTTTCTCGATATGGCAGGTGCTGCCGCTGACCCCGGTCGATCCCGCGCTCGGGAACTCTCCCTACAGCTCGGCTTCCGCATTTGCCGGGAACAGTATGTTCATAAGCCCAGAACTGCTCTGCGAAGAGGGGCTCGTACACCCAGAAGAGGCCGAGAGATTCAAAACCGCTTCCGGAAGACATTCGGACTTTAAACACGCTTCGCTCTGCCGGAATGAACTGCTGCGCACAGCGTTTGAAAACTTTACCGGCAAAAGCGGGAACTTTGAACAGATGCGCTCCGACTTCGCCCTATTCTGCTCGGAAGAGACGCATTGGCTTGACGACTACGCGCTTTTCCGCGTCATAAAAGATAATAACGGCGGGCGCTGCTGGGCGGAATGGCCGCATGAACTTGCCTTCAGGGGCAAAGCAGCCCTTTCCGCATTCGCACTCGCACATACGCGGGAGATACTATTCGTCAAATTCGAGCAGTTTATCTTCTTCAGGCAGCTCAAGTCGCTCTCAGCCCTCTGCGCGGAGCTCGGAGTGACGCTTTTCGGGGACATCCCGATATATACCGCGTGGGACAGCGCGGACGTCTGGTCGAACAAAGAGATTTTCTGCCTTGAAGCGGACGGTTCGCAGCGCGGACAGGCAGGCGTCCCCCCGGACTATTTCAGCAAGACAGGACAGCTGTGGGGAAACCCGCTCTATGACTGGAAAGCAATGGAGCGAGGCGGATTTGCGTGGTGGCGCAGGCGTATCTCCCACACGCTGAAGTACTGCGGCATGGTCCGTATAGACCACTTCAGGGGCCTTTGCGCATACTGGGATATACCGGCAGGCGAAAAAACAGCCGAGAAAGGCCGCTGGAGGCAGGCCTCCGGCAGGGAGATGCTCTCCGCTTTCAGCCGCGATATGTACGGAGCGCCTCTGCCGCTCGTCGCGGAAGACTTGGGAGTGATCACCGACGACGTAAGGCAGCTCATGCAGGAATTCGCGCTGCCCGGCATGAGCGTGCTGCTCTTTGCGTTCGGCAGCGGCGCGGATAATCCATACCTGCCGCATAATGTCGCGCGCTGCTCTGTGATATATACAGGCACGCATGACAACGACACCGTGCGCGGCTGGTGGGATACAGACGCGTCGGATGCCGAAAAAAAGAGCTTTGCCGACTACGCCGGAACTGAAATAACTTCCGAAAACGCGGCACGGGTCATGACGCGGATGGCGCTCTCATCAACCGCCGACACAGCCGTCGTGCCGATGCAGGATATACTGGGGCTCGGCTCCGAATGCCGCATGAATACGCCATCCCTCCCGCTCGGAAACTGGACATGGAGGATGCTGCCCAGTGAATCCGAAAGATTTTCCGCGGACCTCGGCGCTTTTTATAAAAAGATGAACGCCGTTTACGGACGTTAAGGGAGCGGCGATGAATTACATAACCCCGCCAAGATATCTTTACCGGCGTGCCGGACGGGATTACCGCGAGCTGATCTTCTTCGCCTTTATGGCGGCGGCTCTTTTCCTCAAGTTCTTCTTTCTTGAAGGCGTGGTGTCGGGGCGCGTCGACCGGCACGCCCTTTCAGCAGCTGCGTCCGCGGCATTCTGCGTTATCACGGTGTCGCTGCTTTCGCTCTGCTGGAGGCGCATCCGCCTGCCGCTCTCTCTTGCCGCCGACCTTCTGCTTACGCTGCTGGTACTTACGGACGTCCTTCATATGCGCTTCTACTCCGATCTCTTTTCTCTGCACAACATAGGGCTCTCTTCCCAGGTGGCAGATGTTTCAGAGTCGGTGACAGCGCTCATATCGATAAAAGACATACTCTATTTCGCGGATATTCCTATCATGTACCTTTATTACCGTGTTTTCAGGCGCATATCGGTGCATCCCTTCTTCCGCGCCGTAACGGCAAAGCGTCTTGTCTGCATGCTCCTTCTGCTTGCCGCGTCGGTCGGCGTGATAGCATGGCGCGTCCAAAGCTATGACAGGAAAATACGCGGTGTCCTCCGTTCGATGTGGGACCGTCCGGCTGTATGCAACAATGTCGGAGCGGTAACATACCGTCTTGCGGACACATGGAACGCGATACGGGACCTTGCCGGAAAGCGGCGGCTCAGCCAAAGCGATATCGACAGGACAAGAGCCCTGTATGAAGCGCAGACATCCTCGTTCCGCATCCCTGCGGGCGTCTTCGGCGCGGCCAAGGGCAAAAACCTTATAATCATACAGATAGAATCCCTTCAGCAGTTCGCGATCGGCCTGAGATTCAACGGGCGTGAAGTCACGCCTAACCTGAACGGCTTCGTGCGCGGGGCCTCCTTTGCCGGCTCCGCATACAATCAGACCAGCTCCGGGAACAGTTCCGACGCAGAATTTCTCGTAAACGCAGGACTCTATCCTGCGGCCGCCGGGGTCGCCTACACGCGCTTTGCCGGCAACAGCTACGAAGGGCTGCCGAAATATCTGCGCGAAAAGGGCTACAGGACGATCGCTATGCACGGCGACAAAGCAGGCTTCTGGAACAGGGGGCATATGTACCCGGCGCTCGGCTTTGAACGCTTCGTGAGCAAAAAGGATTATGAGACAGACGAGCTCATAGGCATGGGGCTGAGCGACGGCAGTTTCTTAAGGCAGTCGCTGGCAATGCTTAAGAATGAAAAACAGCCCTTTTACGCATTTCTGATAACTCTGTCGAGCCACTATCCCTTCAACTGGGAAGCGCTCGCAAAGCGCGCTGATTTCAGCATCGAAGGCTACAGAGGCACCGTGGTCGGAAACTATATGAGCGCGATACACTATCTTGACCGCGAATTCGGTTCCTTTATCGCGGGGCTTAAGGAAGCAGGGCTCTACGACAGAAGCGTTATTGCGGTATACGGAGACCATACGGCGATACCGCGCTGGGACGCCGCCGCCCTTTCCAGACTGCTCGGGACAGACCTGTCAAAGGATCACGTCTGGAGGGATATGCAGCGAGTGCCTCTCGTGATAAACGTTCCGGGACAGAAAACCCTGCCTGTAAGCAAAAAGAATTCTTTCGGGCTGATAAACCTGCCGAGGACGCTTGCGCTGCTCTTAGGGTTTGACCTCCGCAGCGGATTTGGAGCCGACATCTTTGACGACAGCCTGCGTCCCGTTATTTTCCGCAGCGGCTCATATATAATAGGTAATGTTTTCGTCACGCCGCAGAACAAAAGCGCGGTCAACGTAAAAACAGGAGAAGAAGCCGGCTTTGACGGATACGGGGATACAACTTCTCTTGCCGCCGAAACGCTTGCGGCAAGCGATATGATATTAGAGCATGACCTGATGCCGCGCATGCACGAAAAGAAGGAGGCCGCCAAATGAGATTTCCGTCGAAAGACGATCCGCTGAAGCTGAGCGGCCTGCAGTTTGCCGCGCTGGTATTCGCCGCGCTTTGGCTGAAGTTCTTCAGCGTAGATTACGCGGTCGCCGACGTTTTGAACTGGCCTTCCTTCGGCACATTATCCCTCCATGTGTTCCGCCATTCGCTGCGCGCGCTTGCGGTATGCCTGCCCTCGCTGGGCGCCATCATATGCTTTTCGCTCCCGCTTGCATTCGTGCCGAAAAAGTATCGCACCGCGGCCTTTCTTATCCTCGATCTGCTCGTTTCCGTACTTATATTCACAGACAGACTTTTTGTGCGCTATTACGGAGACATCTTCATATTCCACGATCTGATGCTCGTGCCCCAGACCGGGCTGATAACAAAATCGATATGGGCGCTCACGACTCCGGTCGACATACTGATGTTCGCAGACGTACTGCTGCTTGTGTGGCTCATAAAAAGCGGCAGGCTGCAGGTCTCTTTCAGCGAAGACAGGAAAACTGCGGTAACCGTGTCAGCCGCTCTGCTTCTTTTCGCAGCCGCGGTACAGTGCGGCGCGATATGGCACCTTAAAGAATTCCGCCCGAATATAATAAACGCGATGTACGACCGCCTTTCCGTATGCGCATGGATAAGCTCCGCGACATTCCACTGGTGGGATGCGGTAACCACGACGAACAAAGCGCTGACCCCGAGGAACGTACCGTATGACGCCGTAAGCGAGATCTCGTCATGGTTTGCGTCGCGGCGCCGCGCCCCCCGCCAGGGAACTGCCGCGAAAAACCTTATACTGGTGCAGTGCGAAGCGCTGCAGTATTTCGCGATAGATCTTGAGATTGGCGGCGTCCCGGTAACGCCCAACCTCAACCGCTTCAAAAACGAATGCTATTATTTCCCCAATACATGGAGCCAGACCGCCGGAGGCAACAGCGCCGACGCAGAATTCATAGCCAATACGGGCTTTTTCCCGGCGGCTTCCGGGGCCGCGTACACGCTCTATGCGGACAACAGCTACAATTCGCTCGCGCTCGCGATGCGGCGCAGCGGCGCAAGAGCTGTCGTGATTCAGGGAACGAAAAGCGCTTTCTGGAACTGTCACAGGATGCACCCTAAGCTGCGCTTCAACAAACAGTACAGTCAGAACACATATCCGTATGACGAAGTCATAGGGCTCGGGCTCAGCGACAGAGTGATATTCGGACACGCCCTGGGGATACTGGACGAAATGAAAACGCCGTTTTATATGTTCATCGTAACGCTCTCGAGCCATCATCCCTTCGACTTTGAAGGCATTCCGAAGGATTCCCTGCCGCTGCCGGAAGAGCTGAAAGACACGCTTACCGGCAATTACCTGCTTTCCCTCAACTACTTCGACAAACAGTTCGGAATGTTCGTCGAGGGGCTGCGAAAGCGCGGACTGCTCGAAAAATGCGTGATAGCAGTCTACGGAGACCACCCTGCGATACCGGCCGCCCATAAGGAGGAGCTCGGAAAGCTGCTTGACATGAAAATACAAAGCGCCGCCGACTGGAAGTACACCCGCCGCGTCGCCTTTATGCTGCATACGCCGGAAAGCATGAAGAAGCCGCGCGTATATCCGCGCAACGCGGGGCAGATAGACATTCTGCCTACGATCTCGGCTCTGCTCGGGCTGGATATCACGACGACCTTCGGCAGCGACCTGCTGAATAACGATTCGGAGGAATTCGTGGTATTCCGCAACGGGAGCTATATAACCGGGAATTTCTATGTAGAACCGGCGGCAGGCAGCGCGACGAATATTTATACCGGAGTATCCGGCAGCGCCGATGATTATTCCGAGGAAACGGAAGACGCGGCGCGGCGCCTCCGCTACAGCGATCTGATACTGGAAAACAACCTGATAAAAGCGATAACAGAAAAGTGACATTGTAATTAAGGCGCGGGGCGGGTATGATAGTTATGTATGCAATGATACAGAGGTGGCTTTGTTCATGAACCGTACAGAATTGTTCTACTGGCTTATATGGTGGGGCTGGTGGATCATACAGTTCGTTCTTTACACCTTCCTCACCGCGCTGATCTGCGACGGCGTCTATCAGCTGGTCGTAAGCATCCGCGGTTTCTGGAACCAGAAAAGCATGCCTCAGGCGAAGCGCTACCGCAGATTCGCCGTGCTCGTGCCTGCCCACAACGAAGCCGCGGTCATAACGCCGCTGCTTGAGAGCCTTGCCGGACAGAATTATCCGAAAAACTGCTATAAAGTCTATGCGTCGTGCGACAACTGCACTGACAACACCGCGGAGCTTGCCCGCGCTCACGGAGCCGTAGCGCTCGAACGCTTCGACAAAGAACATAACGGCAAGACATGGAACGTCCGCTGGGCGCTTACAAAGATCCCGCTGAATGAGACGGACGCGCTCGCTATGTTCGACGCCGACAACCTTGCTGACAGGAATTTCCTTATGGAAATGAACAACTACATGGAGCTCCACCCGGAAGCCGAAGCGATACAGGGAGTGCTCGACGTCAAGAATCCCGACGACAACTGGCTGACGCGCTCCTACGCGCTGGCCTACTGGTTCACGAACCGCTTCTGGCAGCTTGCGCGCGGACTGTGGGGACTTTCCTGCACGCTCGGCGGCACAGGGCTCGTGATAAGGACGGCAACGCTCGAGAGGGTGGGCTGGGACCTGAAAAGCCTGACAGAAGACCTTGAGATGTCGACAAGGCTGATACTCTCCGGCAGCAGGGTGCACTGGAACGACGCCGCCGTGATATACGACGAAAAGCCTCAGGATATGGCGGTGTCGAGGCGCCAGCGCACGCGCTGGATGCAGGGGCATTACTGGGTATTCTGGAATTACGGCTGGGATGTGCTGAAGGCTTTCTTCGTCACGCGGCACATACAGTATCTTGACCTCTTTCTCTATCTTCTTGCGCCGCTGAAATCATGTCTCGGAATAATAATCATGATAGGCGGCATGGCTTTCACACTTGTAAACAACATGCTGCTCTACCCGTCGTCCGACATTCCGCAGTCGGCGTTTGAGTGGGCGCTCTTTTTCGGTCTGCCGATTTTCTCGATAATCTTCTTCTGTCTGCTCTGCGCAGTGGCGGGGCCTTCCTTTCATGAAAAAAGATTTACGCTGCGCTATGTAAAAGACACTTTCGCGTACTTCTGGTTCGGTCTTACATGGATACCGATACTCTTTAAAGCCCCGTTCCTCGCAAAAGACCAGGGCAACTGGGTAAAGACAGAGCACACCCGCGGCATTTCCATAGGCGACGTGGGCAGACAGTAAGGGACGGGAGAATGAAGCAGCTGTCGCTGTTAAAAACGCGGCGTTTCCTGCCGCTTTTCATAACGCAGTTTGCCAGCGCTTTCAACGACAATCTTTTCAAAAACGCGATAGTAACGCTCATCACGTTCCGCCTTGCGGAAGAACACGGCTTTGATTCCGGCGTGGTAATAACGCTCGTCTTCGGAGTATACATATTTCCTTACATACCCTTTTCGTCGCTTGCCGGGCAGCTGGCCGACAAATATGAAAAATCCGCTCTTATATGCAGAATCAGGATAGCGGAGCTGCTGATATCGTGCGGCGCCGCGGCCGCCCTTATCTTTGAGGATCTCTGGTGGCTCGTGATACTTCTTTTTCTGCTCAGTACGAAATCGGCCTTCTTCGGACCTCTTAAATTCAGCATACTTCCGCAGCACCTGAAGGAAGAGGAGCTCGTCGCGGGCAACGGTCTGGTAAGCGCCGGGACAAACATCGCGATAATTACAGGCACTCTCTTCGGCGGCCTCTTCATAATGTCCCCATACGGAAGCCTTAAGGTATCGGCGGGCATAATAGGCGTAGCGGCTGCCGGATATATTTCTGCGCGTTTCATACCGCGGGCGGATTCCGCCGCGCCCGGTCTTGCCGTCGACAAAAACATTTTCCGCTCCACGGCAGCCATGCTCTCTTACCCGCTCTCCGACAGAAAAATATTCCTTTCTATGCTCGGCATATGCTGGTTTTATTTCCTCGGGTCCGTTTTTCTTGCGCAGCTTCCTTCCTTTACAAAGTTCTCGATGGGGGGGAACGAGCAGGTATCCACATTCTTTCTCGTGGTCTTCTCGCTCGGAGTGGGCGCCGGTTCGGTGCTGTGCAACAAGCTGCTGCACGGGCGCGTGAGCGGCAGGTATCTTTCGCTGAGCCTTGCCGGGGTCAGCGTATTCACGTTCCTGCTTTACATCATCAGTATGAAGACGCCGCACGGCGGCAGCCTTGCGCCTTTTTCCGGCTTCATCTCGCGTCCGCAGGCTCTCGGCGTGACTTTTTCGATGTTTATGGTGGCGGCGGGCGGAGGACTGTACAGCGTCCCTGTCTATGCGATACTGCAGAAAGTGACGCCGTCCGCCTATATGTCGCGCGTGATAGCGTCGCTCAATGTGATGACGTCCTTTGCCATGGTTGCAGCGGCCGGGATGTCGGCCGCTATGCTTGCGCTCGGGACCGGCGTGAACGCGGTATTCCTCGCACTCGCGGCGCTCAACGTATTTGCGATACCGCTTGCGGAAAGGATAAGAAAAGAAAATGATGAATGAGAGCGAACTGAGAAAAGAGATCATAAGGACCGCGCTTGACATGCACACGGGCGGTCTCGTACAGGGCACGGGAGGAAACTTCAGCGTGCGCTGCGCCGAAGGCTTCATCATCACTCCGTCTGGCATGGACTACGCGCTGCTTGAGCCGGAGGATCTGCCAAAGCTTTCCCTTGACTGCACCGTCATCGAAGGCAGAAGAACGCCTTCGGTAGAAAGCGCGCTTCACGCCGCCGTATACCGCAGGCGTCCGGACGTAAACGCGGTCGCGCACACGCATTCGCTCTATGCGACCGCGGCGTCGGCCCTGAGAGCCCCCCTTCCATGTCTGACGGACAATCAGGCGGTAATGTTCGGAGGAGACGTTTCCGCGGCGCCTCACGCGCCGATAGGGACGCCCGAGCTTGCGGAAAACGTTTCCCGCGCGCTCGCGGGGGGCGCAGCAGTGCTTATGGCAAACCACGGCGCTCTGTGCGTCGGGAGGGATTTGCGGCAGGCGGCGGAGCGGTGCCGCATGCTTGAGATATTCGCGAAGATATTTTTCACTGCCTCATCGGCGGGAGGATGGACCGCGCTGAGCGGTGAAGAGGCGGCGAAAGAAGCCGCCGATATCGCCGCGCGTTACGGACAGAAATGACTCTTGCCGCGGGTGCCGGGAGAATAAAAAAACAGGCCGGCTTCATCAGCGGTCTGTTTTTTATATTCCGTTTGAAGTACGAGCTTACAGCGAAATAGCGCTCACCGGGCAGGTGGCCGCGCAGGCGCCGCACTCTACGCAGGTATCGGCGTCGACCGAAGCCTTGCCGTCGTTTACGGAAATAGCGGAAACGGGGCATACGCCGACGCAGGCTTCGCAGCCCACGCATACTGACTGATCAACTGTTGCCTTTGCCATGGTAAGATGTCCTCCTTAATATTTTCTGTATATTGCACCGGGATATATCCCTCTCAACGGAGTATTGTATCGTGAAAACTTACGGCTTTCAACTGTTATTTTCTGAATAAAAGTAAACATAATAATGCGTGCGGCGGAAGAGCTCTTCAAATATTTTTTATATTATGCACATTCAAGGCCGTATATTTAATGTAATTCGCACAACAATATATATATTTATACTGGACAAAACAATATTGATGCAATAGAATAAAACTTGGTGAAAAAGCAGCTAAGCCTGCGTTTTTTTGCTGTTTTTATCATTTTTTCATTATTATATGCCGCCGGGAGGTGTTGCGCAAAATAAAGTCAGGCGTCTGTCGTCATTTTTGTCACCGGTAATTTTTATATATCCTAAAAGGAGAGTGGAAATTTATGAGTAATGAAACAGCTCGGGAGCCGAAGAAACCCTCATTGCTGCTTTCGATCGCCGTCTTTCTCGTAGTTGCCGTGCTTATCGGCATGGCGGTGCTCAAGTGGGAAACAGATATCCATATCGTCCTCATATTCGGCGCGCTTCTTGCCGGCAGCATCGGTGTTTTCTATCTGGGGAACCCATATTCAAAAGTTGAAAAAGGCGTTATAGACGGTATCATGGTCGGCATGCAGGCATGCCTCATCCTTTACACGGTCGGACCGCTGATCGGTACCTGGATCTGCAGCGGAGTCGTGCCGAGCATGATCTGCTACGGACTTTCCATACTTTCCCCGTCAATATTCCTGTTCGCGACACTTCTTATTTGCTCCATAGTATCGCTCTCGACAGGTACTTCATGGGGAACGGCCGGAACGATAGGCATCGCGATCCTCGGCATAGCCAAGGGGCTGGGGATACCGGCTCCTCTCACCGCCGGTATCATCATCTGCGGCGGCTATTTCGGCGACAAGATGTCTCCTCTTTCCGACACGACGAACCTGGCCCCGGCAGTTGCGGGTACAGACCTTTTCCAGCATATACGCGCCATGTGCTGGACGTCGGGACCGACATACTGCATAGTTGTCGTTATCACTCTTGTGCTCGGCTTCCGCTATGCCGGCGGACAGCTTGACTACAGCAAAATAGAAGCTATACAGACGCTGCTCAGGGCTGAATTCTGGATCAACCCGATCACTCTCATCGCTCCTATAGCGGTCATAGCCCTCTCCGCGATGCGCAAGCCGGCTATACCCGCCCTGTGGGTCGGCGTAGTGATCGCCGTTATTTTCGCGCTCGTACAGGGCAACAGCTTCGGAGATCTGCTCGGCATCATGCAGGACGGCTACTCGCCGGCACTCTCCGCCGAGATCGCTGAAGCAGCGGAAGACGCAGAAGCACTGGCCAAGATACTCGGCGACAACAACATAGCGCTTGAAGCCGGCGTCGTGGCGGAAGCGGCAAAAGACATCGTCTCGCTTATGGAACGCGGCGGTCTGCAGTCGATGAACTGGACGATCTCCCTTATCCTCTGCGCTTTCTCCTTCGGCTGCACGATGGAAGCCTGCGGCTTCCTGAAAGTCATGCTCGACGCGATAATGAAGCCCGTCAAGTCCGTAGCCGGCCTTGTCGTCGCCGTTATAGCGTCCTGCCTTATCTGCGATATCTTCCTCGGCGACCAGTACCTCTCCATAGCGATGCCCGGTACGATGTTCAAGAGCGAGTTCGACAGAGTCGGACTGCACCCGAGAATGCTCTCCCGCTCGCTGGAAGACTGCGGTACGCTCGTCTCGGTCCTTATCCCGTGGAACACCTGCGGCGCCTACCACACCAGCGTCCTCGGAGTACCGACAGCCCAGTATCTGCCGTATGCGTTCTTTAACTATCTGAACCCGATCATAGCCATCCTGATGACTTCCCTCGGATTCGGCATATTCTGGCGCGGCAAGGACGGCGAACCGGTCCGCGGCGGCAAGAGACGCCCTGCGGAACTCGGCGAGGAGATTCCGTTTTAACGCGATCGGCTGAGGAAAGCGTAAATATTGAAAGAGCAGCTTGAACCTTTAGAGAGCCTGATCTCTTCCTCATCGGCAAGAGAAGCCGGGAAATGGAAATCCGCCGCATTCGCCGCGATAGCGGCCTATCTGCTGCTTACCGGCGCATGGCAGCTCACAAAGGGCAATTACGGTCAGAAGGCATGGCTGAATCTCTTCTTGGGATTCTGCAGCATAATGGTGATAAGGTACGAAAAACGTATCTATATCTCCGAACTTGGCCTGGTCAAGGAGACGCATACATGGTTTTCGCACCACCGCGAGATACTTCTGTGGAAAGATATACGCTCCATCACGCTGCAGACCAAAGGAGACCGTCTGATGCTCTTCGCTGAAAGAGACGTGACCGGCTGGAAGCTGCTGTTCGGCAAAAGCGATCTGCCCAGGCTGAAAGAAATAATCAGGCAGTACGCTCCGAAGCTCAAAGTCACTGAAATTAACCCCCGCTTCTGAGGCCGGGGTAAGACGAAAAAAAACGCCCCCGTTATGGCTCATGCCAAACGGCGGGCGTTTTTTTATGCATCCCGCAGCGGTGATCTCAGCGAAGCTGCTGCTTTGAAAGGGAGCGATTCCCTGCGTCGTACGGTATCTCGAACTCGGGACTGCCGAAGGCACCCGGCGCCACTTCGTACTTATCGAAGCAGATCACTATATTGCCGCTGCCGTTTATATAAAAATTATGATCCGGTCTGATGGCGTCAAAGCCGCCGGGTTCCGGGGCTATCTGATAATGCGCGTCTTCGCTCTTATTGGCCGCGCGCATCTGTTTTTTTACGCTGCCGCTTATTTCGCCGACATAATCGTAACCGGGGGAAAAGAGGTCCTTAAGCTCGATAAGAGATCCGCTCTTCTTGTCAAAGCAGTAGAACCTGTGATTTTCGGAAGACGATCCGGCCGCTTCCGTCCGGAATATGTCAAACGCGAAAAATTTATCGTTGTCTGTTTTTACGGCGGAACCGAGCGTTACGGCCAGATGCCCGTGGGGACGCGAGCTGTCTTTAAAAGCGGAAGATACTTCCTGTTCGTATTCTTTCACGGCTCTGCGCGCAAGCGCGGCAAGCTCCGCGTTGAGAGCGCCGATCACACGGCCGGAGGCTGGTCCGCTTATGTAAAACGTCGCGATCTCCGCGGAAAAGTCATGGAGGTCCGACCTGTATACCCCGAGCGTATGCAGACTGAAAGCGGCCTCTTCCGCCGCCGCCGCGCCCGCAAAACAGATCAGCGCCGCGGCGGAAAGAGCCGCGGCTTTTTTAGCGGCGTGAATCATTTTCCGCTTTCACGGATAGCTTTTGCCATATTGGCGCCAAGCTCGCGGCAGAGCGCAAGATCTTCTTCCGTCGGGGAGGACTTGACTTCCACTGTCGGTGTGACAAGCTGCCAGTCGCCGCCCTGCTCCGCAAAGAGCTGAAGTTCTGCAAGAGCTCCCTTGCTCCAGCTGTATGAGCCGCAGATGCCGAGCACGCGGTTCTTCATCATCTTGTTTTTCAAAGCGCGGCAGAGCGCGGCCACCGGCGGGTAGAGCTCCGTGTTGTAGGTGCAGCTCCCGAGCACGAGGCCGCGGTACTTCCATATGTCGCGCACGATGCAGGAAAGATTCGAACGGGATGCGTCATGGACGATAACATCCTTAATGCCGGCTTCTGCAGCCGCCCTCGCTATCGTGTCGGTCATGAACTTGGTGTTGCCGTACATGGAACCGTAGACGACGACTATTCCTTCCTCCGTCCTGTGGCTGCTCCATTTGTCGTAGAGGTCGACGATGTGCCACGGGTCGGTGCGGAGGATCGGCCCGTGCGAGGGGCAGATGATCTTGAGGTCGAGAGTGCGGACCTTGGCGATCGCCTTCTGCGTCGGCGCCGAGTAGCGCCCTACGATGTTCGCAAAATAGCGCAACGTCTCATCTTCATAAAGGGACATATCGAGCTCGTCGTCGAATATCCCTCCTTCAAGCGCGCAGAAGCCGCCGAAAGCGTCTGTTGAGAAGAGTACCTTTTCTGTCGTATCGTATGTGACCATGCTCTCCGGCCAGTGGACCATCGGAATCGCAGCAAAGGTCAGCTTATGCCGTCCTAAATCAAGCACGTCGCCCTCTTTGACCTCGACCATACCGTCAGTGACGCCGTAGAAGGCCTTTATCATTTCTATCGTCTTTTTGTTTCCGACTATCTTCATCCCGGGAAAGAATTTGCGCAGAATGCTTATCGAACCGGAATGATCAGGCTCCATGTGGTTTACGATCAGATAGTCCACTCCGCGCCCTTCGGGCATTATCGACATGAGCCTCTCCACATAGGCCGAGAGCTTGTCTGACTTTATCGTATCTATCAGCGCGCACTTTTCATCATTGATAAAATACGCGTTGTAGGCCACTCCTCTGGGAAGGCTCCACAGCCCTTCGAAGAGATCCGTTTCCCTGTCGTTGCCTCCGATCCAATATATCGTATCGGTAACTTTGACCGCCTGCTGCATCATTGTAACGTACCTCCTTAATTATTCTGCTCAAAGCCGATAAATTATTATATATCAACAGATATACCTCTGTCCGAAAAATCATTGTCGGTAATGAATTTAGAATAGAAACTTGTCAGAAATCAGTGCTCAAATGTTGCAATTTGACAGCAATTAAGCAATAATAAGACCGTGTGGTTTTTTGCGATATTGACCCGTGTGCAGGTGACTGTTGTCACCCGGTCAAATTTGTATGTTTCGCGAGGAGGCGGAGTAATTTGTTCGAACAAACACAGCTCCAGGAAGTAGCTGAAGGTAAAAAGGCCTATGAGGCGGCAGTAGCCAAAGCGCTTGTAAAAGGGCCCGAGAGGAAGGAAAACTTCACGACAGGCGGCGGTATCCCTCTTAAGAGGACATATACCCCCGAAGATGTCAACGACGTCGACTACAGCAAGGATCTGGGATTCCCCGGCGCATATCCCTACACCAGAGGCGTCCAGCCGACGATGTACAGGGGCCGTTTCTGGACGATGCGTCAGTATGCCGGCTTTGCGACGGCTGAAGACTCAAACAGACGTTACCGTTATCTGCTGAGCCAGGGAACGACCGGTCTTTCGGTAGCATTCGACCTTCCTACGCAGATAGGCTATGACTCGGACGACCCGATGGCGGTCGGCGAGTGCGGCAAAGTCGGCGTAGCCGTCGACAGCCTTGCGGACGCTGAGATTCTTTTCGGCGGCATTCCTCTCGACAAGGTCTCCACATCGATGACGATAAACGCTCCCGCGTCAGTACTTCTTTCGATGTACATCGCGGTCGCGGAGAAACAGGGAGTCCCGATGAATGCGCTTTCGGGAACCATTCAGAATGATATCCTGAAGGAATATATCGCTCGCGGAACATACATCTTCCCGCCAAAACCGTCGATGCGTCTTATCACGGACATATTCAAGTTCTGCAGCGAAAATATCCCGAAATGGAACACGATATCCATATCCGGATATCATATCCGTGAAGCAGGCTCTACCGCCATCCAGGAAGTTGCCTTCACACTCGCGGACGGCATCGCCTACGTAGAAGCGGCCATGAAATCAGGGCAGGATCCGAACGTCTTCGGAAAACGCCTTTCATTCTTCTTCAACGCGCACAACGACTTCATCGAAGAAGTCGCGAAGTTCAGGGCCGCGCGCAAAGTATGGGCACGCATCATGAAAGATCGTTTCGGAGTCACCGAAAAGGGAGCCCAGACGCTCCGCTTCCACACCCAGACCGCAGGATGCACGCTCACCGCTCAGCAGGCGGAGAACAACATCGTGCGCGTCGCCATCCAGACGATGGCGGCGGTTTGCGGAGGCACTCAGTCGCTGCATACGAACAGCCTTGACGAAGCGCTGGCGCTGCCGACTGACAAGAGCGTCCGCATCGCTCTGCGCACACAGCAGATAGTTGCTTATGAATCCGGCGTGACAAACATCGTCGACCCGCTTGCCGGTTCCTATGCGGTGGAAGCTCTCACAAAGCAGATCGAAGAGGGCGCATGGGAATACATAAAGAAGATCGACGAACTCGGCGGAATGATGACGGCTATCGAAAAGGGCTATCCGCAGAAAAATATCCAGGACGCGGCCTATGACTATCAGAGATCTATAGAATCCGGAGACCGCATTATAGTTGGCGTCAACAAGTTCCAGATCGAAGAAGACATGTCCGAACGCAAACTCCTTAAGGTAGACGCCAGCGTCGGCGTAAACCAGATAAAGAAGCTGCGCGAGATGAAAGAAAAACGTGACGGCGTACGCGTCAAAACAACGCTCGACGCGGTACGCGAAGGCGCTAAGGGAGACGCGAACCTCATGCCGCTTATACTCGACGCGGTCCGCGCATACGCGACGGAAGGCGAGATCTGCGGCGTGCTTCGCGAAGTCTTCGGCGAATACAAAGAGAACGTGGTTCTTTAGAATCGCGGCTGCTTTCAAGGAGGAATAGACAATGGATCGCAAAATTCGCGTAGTTGTTGCGAAACCGGGACTTGACGGCCACGACCGTGGCGCTAAGGTCATTGCAAGAGCATTCAGAGACGCAGGGATGGAGGTCATCTACACCGGCCTTCGTCAGACGCCGGAACAGATCGTTGCCACAGCGATACAGGAAGACGCGGACGCGATCGGAATAAGCATCCTTTCCGGCGCTCACGAATACTGCTTTAAAACAATAATCGACCTTCTCAAAGAGAAGAAGGCAGATGATATTATCGTCTTCGGCGGCGGAGTTATCCCCGAGACAGACTATCCGACACTGCTGGGCTTCGGCGCGGGCGCGATATTCGGCCCCGGCACGCCTACGACGGTAACGATAGAATGGCTCGAGAAAGCCGTAGCCGAAAAGAGAGCGAAAGAGGCCAAATAAAAATGAAGATCAAATGTGTAGACCATATCGGTGTTGCTGTAAAGAGTATCGATGAAGCGCTGAAGTTCTGGGAGGCAACTCTCGGAGTGAAGTGCCACGGAATCGAAGAAGTCAAGGAGCAGAAGGTAAAGACCGCGTTCCTGCCGATCGACGATACCGAATTCGAACTTCTTGAGGGAACCGCGGAAGACAGCCCCGTCACAAAGTACATAGAAAAGAACGGACAGGGCATCCAGCATGTCGCGGTGAGAGTCGAAGATCTGGAAGCAGCGCTTGCGGAGCTCAAGGAAAAGGGCGTACGCCTGATAGACGAGAAACCGCGCATCGGCGCCGGCGGCGCCAAAATAGCTTTCGTGCATCCGAAGGCAAGCGGCGGAGTGCTTCTCGAGCTCTGCCAGCGCGACTAATTCTGTAAAGATACGGACGTGCGGCTCAGCCGCCCCGTATAGGCAATGCGGGCGTGAGCACTATGCATATAGTGTTCACGCCATAGAAATTATGAGGAGGTAAAGATTTTATGGCGGACAAAACGATCGACGAACTGTGTGCTGCTCTCCTTGCCAGACGCGAAAAAGCTTCTCTCGGCGGCGGCGAAAAAGCCATCGCCAAGCAGCATGACAAAGGCAAGATGACGGCACGCGAGCGCATCGACGCAGTTCTTGACCCCGGCAGTTTCGTGGAGATCGATGAATTTGTCGAACACCGCTGCACCAATTTCGGTCTTGACAAAACAACGTTCCTCGGCGACGGCGTAGTCACAGGCTACGGCACGATAGACGGACGCATCGTCTACGTATTCAGCCAGGACTTCACGGTAATGGGCGGATCACTCGGCGAGATGCACGCTCAGAAGATATGCAAGGTACTCGACCTTGCCCTCACCAACGGAGCCCCCTGCATCGGCATCAACGACTCCGGCGGCGCCCGCATCCAGGAAGCGGTAGACGCTCTTTCCGGCTACGGCAAGATATTCTTCCGCAACGTTAAGGCAAGCGGCGTTATCCCGCAG
The DNA here is from genome assembly GCA_017537925.1 of Synergistes sp. Classification (GTDB taxonomy): domain Bacteria; phylum Synergistota; class Synergistia; order Synergistales; family Synergistaceae; genus Synergistes. Next base: position 55,488 of record JAFYJW010000032.1, read on the forward strand.
TTTTCGATAATCGCCGGTCCCTGCGCCGGCGGCGCAGTTTACAGCCCGGCACTTACCGACTTCATCTTCATGGTCGACAAGATCGGCATCATGCACATCACAGGCCCGCAGGTCATCAAATCCGTGACCGGCGAAGACGTGACCTCCGAGCAGATCGGCGGCGCCCGCGCCCACAACTCGACTTCCGGATGCGCCCACTTCTTCGCGGCGACCGAAGCGGAATGCTACGCGCAGGTACGCAGAGTGATGAGCTTCCTTCCCAGCAACAACATGGAAGAGCCTCCCTTCAAAGAGACCGGCGACGATCCCGCACGCATGGATCCGGAGCTCCGCAACATAGTCCCGACGAACCCGAACCGCGGCTACGACGTCCGCGACGTTATCAAAAAGGTCGTTGACAACGGCGACTTCTGCGAAGTGCAGGAACTCTACGCGCTGAATATAGTGACCGGCTTTGCCAGAGTCGGAGGACGCGTTATCGGAATCATCGCAAACCAGGCCAAATTCATGGCCGGCTGCCTCGACATAGACGCTTCCGATAAAGCAAGCCGCCATATCCGCATCTGCGACGCCTTCAACATCCCCATCGTCACGTTCGAAGACGTTCCCGGATATCTCCCCGGACTCAAACAGGAGATGGGCGGCATAATCCGCCACGGCGCGAAGCTGCTTTACGCCTACAGCGAAGCGACTGCGCCGAAGATCACGATCGTAATGCGCAAGGCATACGGCGGCTCATACCTCGGTATGTGCAGCAAAGACCTCGGAGCAGACGTAGTGCTTGCGTGGCCGCAGGCTCAGATAGCGGTCATGGGAGCCGAAGGCGCCGCGAACATCATCTTCCGCAAAGAGATCGAAGCGGCGGAGGACAAGGTCGCAAAGAGAGCGGAAAAGATCGAAGAATACAAAGAATCCTTCGCTAATCCGTACCGTGCGGCACAGCGCGGATTTGTTGACCGCGTCATCCTTCCCGAAGAAACGCGTCCTGCTCTCTATCAGGCGCTTCTGATGACAGAAAGCAAGAGCGAGCTGCGCCCGAAGCGCAAGCACGGCATACTGCCCAACTAAAGCAGGGAGCCACTGACAATGCAGAGTTCGATAAGCTCATTCTTTGTCGGGGTCCCGGGCGGGCTGATAATGTCATGCATCGCTTTCAGCATCGTCTTCATCGTCATCATGGGGCTGATGTTCGTCATGATGGGAATGAAGCACGTCTGCAGCGCGATAGACAATGTCGGCAAAGCTAAAGCCGCGGCGCCCGCCAAGAGCGCGGCGCCCGCACCGGCGGCTCCTGCCCCGGCGGCGGCACCTGCCGCTCCCGCGGGAGACGACGGC